>JAIPFV010000027.1 GCA_021736475.1 Spirochaetia bacterium
GAGGAGAGGGAATTATGAGTACAATTGAATTTATTGAGGCTCGTGAGATACTTGACTCACGGGGTAACCCCACCGTTGAAGTAGATGTATTTCTGGAAGACGGTTCTATGGGTCGGGCAGCGGTGCCTTCCGGTGCTTCCACCGGTGTACATGAGGCCGTTGAACTAAGGGACGGTGACAAAGGCCGTTTCATGGGCAAGGGTGTGCTGAAAGCTGTAGAAAACGTAAACAACATTATCGCACCTGAGCTGGTCGGCTTGGATGCCATGGATCAGGTTGATATAGACCGTACCATGATCGAGCTTGACGGCACCGATAACAAGAGCAAATTAGGTGCAAACGCTATACTGGGAGTTTCTATGGCTAGTGCTCGGGCTGCCGCCGACTTCCTCGGTCTGCCTTTGTTCAAGTATCTTGGCGCTTATTGTGCCAACCAGCTGCCGGTTCCAATGGCTAACATCATAAATGGTGGTGAACATGCGGATAACTCGGTGGACTTTCAGGAGTTTATGGTTATGCCGATTGGTGCAGAGTCTCTACGCGGCGCCGTACGTATGATCACCGAGGTGTTTCACAACCTAAAGAGCATCCTCAAGGAACAGGGCTACAGTACCGCTGTGGGCGACGAAGGCGGATTTGCACCCAATCTGAAGTCTAATGACGAGGCGGTTGAGGTGATTATCAAAGCAATCGAAAAAGCCGGGTATAAACCAGGAGAAGAGATTGCAATTGCTCTGGATCCGGCGGCCTCAGAGTTCTACGATGAGGATAAAAAGAAGTACGTATTCAAAAGCTCCGATGGTCGCGAACTCAGTTCGGAAGAAATGGTTAATTACTGGGCCGACTGGGTAAACAAGTATCCCATCATCTCAATTGAGGACGGAATGGCTGAAGACGATTGGGACGGCTGGAAACTGCTTACCGATAAGGTTGGCGACCGTTGTCAGTTGGTAGGGGACGACCTGTTTGTTACCAATACAAAGCGCCTGAAACAAGGTATCGACAAGGGAATTGCAAATTCCATTCTTATCAAGGTGAACCAGATTGGAACCCTCACCGAAACCTTCGAAGCCGTGGAAATGGCAAAACGCGCCGGCTACACCGCAATTGTAAGCCACCGCTCAGGTGAGACAGAAGACAGCTTTATTGCCGACCTGGTGGTTGCGCTGGGAACCGGGCAGATTAAGACCGGATCACTATCCCGCTCCGACAGACTGGCAAAATATAACCAGCTTATGCGAATTGAGGATTTTCTTGAAAGTGTTGGTGAGTACCCGGGCAAAGATGCCTTTTACTCGATCAATAAGCTCAAATAACAACCGTACTTTACAATTTTTAAGTGTGACAAGTCAGAGCTGCCGTTTACATATACGGCAGCTCTTTTTTATTATGGCGCACATTGTTGCTGTACATACTGCGTTCGGGGTTTAGTTTAGATCAATAGGCGACTGAAAACTGGGTGTATTTTCCGGTATAAGCAGTTCGATTCACATCTACATTTACAATATGGGCGCTGGGCGGCCCCTTATAACACCACTTGATGAATTCATCTACCTGTTCCCGGTCACCTTCGCAGAAAACAGTAACCGATCCGTCATACTCATTTCGTACCCAGCCGGTAACATTGTATCGCCGGGCAGCTTTTATTGCCGAATAACGAAAACCTACTCCCTGTACTCGACCTTCAATATTGATTTTACACGCTATTTTTCTATTTTCTTCCGTCTGCATATTATTAATGTAATCACAGACTTTTACAAATTCAATGGAAACAACTCTTCTATTCGAGTGGCTAACTCTTTATAGTCAAACGGTTTGTACATTACTTCAAAGGGTATTGAAAATTCGGGGCGCAAAAAGCCGCTGGTTATTATTATTTTCTTCTCACTACAGAATCTATCAAGAAATTTAACCCAGTATTCGCCCCCAAAAACATCCATGCGGTAATCGGAGACTATCACTTCTATATTATGATCTAACAGCTGCTTAATTGCACCTACCCCGTCGGAGGCAACCAACACGGGGAAACCATGATTCTGCAAATAGTCCCGTAGGGTAAGCCGGATTGCATCCTCATCTTCAACGATTAAAATATACTTATCCGCTTTTTCCGCCATCAGGCCCCTCGCACTGCTAGTAGATCCTGCATTGTTTTGGTAAGATTATCAAAATCGAGGGGTTTAGGGAAAAATGCATCTGCCCCTTCGGAGAGTATCTTCTCCCCCTCACTCTCCTCATCTAAACCGCTAATTGATAGAATAAGGGGTGAGGCCAAGTTCGAATCGTTTTTAATTTTCCTACACAGAGAGTGACCGTCAATACCCGGAAGATCAATATCAAGTATTATCACCGATGGTTTCTCTTCACTTAAAAGACGTCCGGCTTCGAAACCGTCAAAGGCTTGAAACACTCTGTGTCCATCAAACTTCTTTTCCAGGATATTTTTCAGCATTTCATTGAGGTCTTGATCATCATCAACGATGAGAATCTTCTTGCTTTTCTGTCCTGTTATTTCCAGCAGCTCTGCGGGAACGCGCATACCACGGCTTTCCAGAAACTCAAGCAGATCCTCAGCATAGATGCGGTATTGTCCGCCTGGTGTAGTGAATGCTTTTAGATGGTTGTTTTTAATCCAATTAATTGCGGTTTGATTCACAACTCCACAAATATTTGCCACCTCAAGCGCAGAAAAAATTCTCACCTTTTTGCCATTTTTTGCCATTTTGTATCCTCTCTTTTTTTACACCTATCAGTTACGAATCATTGTAACAAAAATATCCAATATGTCAACGTAATTCGTCGTAATATTGAAAAAATTTGCTAATACTGTAATTATTTATCTGTTTCCACGAAAAACCGCGATAAAGCAGCATCCTAATAAACTTATCACGATCACCCTGTGATTTCTTGATACTTTTCTCTGTTGCCTGCTCCAAAGCCTGTTGCCTCGCTTCCGCGCTGTACTCCCGAGACAACACATCTTCAATAACCTCTTCGGCAACCCCCTTTTGCTTGAGCGCCGCCCTCAGCTTGGTAGGCCCTTCGGACTTTCTGCGAATACGGTTTCTGACCCAGATCTCTGCAAATCGGCGATCATCCAATAAATTGGAATTCTGAAATGTGTCCAAGGCTTTGCTTATTGCGTCGTTTGAAAACTGACGCTTCTGCAGCTTGTTTGATAACTCGAACCTTGAGTGTTCACGCCGGGATAGTAACTCCGCTACTTTATATTTGGCTGCTAACAGTTCATCCGCAGCGCTTAGCTGTTCATGGAGTATACTGTCAACTTCTACTTCAATTCTAAGGTGAAGCTCCACCAGCGTATAGGGGGGGACAAAAAAAGAGGAGCTGTCGGAAAGGAGTACTTGTACATACTCCCCCGAAGCTCCCTCTTTAAGTGCGGTAATGTGCGGATTAACGTTTTGAGAACTGGAATTTTCTGCGTGCACCACGCTGACCATACTTCTTACGTTCAACCATACGTGAATCTCGGGTCATAAAGCCATTGGCCTTCAGCGGAGGCTGATTGGTTTCGTCGTACGCCACCAAGGCACGTGAGAGGCCGTGACGAGTTGCTCCGGCCTGACCGGTAGGACCACCACCTTTTACATTCACCATCACATCAAACTTAGTCAGCGAATCAGTTGCGTCCAAAGGCTGTTTCACTACATAAGTAAGCCCCGGGTTCTTAAAATACTCACCAACATCTTTGCCGTTTACTACGATTTTACCGTTACCTTCACGGAGAAATACCCGTGCTACGGAGGTCTTTCGTCTTCCTGTTCCTAATGCAAGATTTGCTTTGCTATCCACGTTTATATCTCCTTCCTCATATTTCCAGTTTTTCCGGCATCTGAGCGGTATGGGGATGACTGGGACCCGCATACACCTTCAGATTCTTGTAGAGTTTTCGTCCAAGGGGACCTTTAGGAAGCATTCCCCATACAGCCCGTTCCATCGGATAGACAGGCTTTTTCACAATCATTTTCTCAAAACTCTCTCCGGTGATACCACCGGGATACCCGGAGTGCCGATAATACATTTTTTGGTTTGCCTTGCGGCCAGTCAGCTCGACTTTGTCGGCATTGATTACGATTACATAATCGCCCATTTCCTGATGATTCATGAACTCAGGCTTATGTTTTCCTCGTAGAACCGATGCAATTTTTACTGCCACCCGGCCAAGCCGCATACCAGTTGCATCTACCACATACCATTTTCGTTCAATCTTATCAGGTTTTACGTTAATTGTCTTCATACCCATTCCTCTATACTAAACTTTGCGCGTGTATTACTATCTAAAGACGTAGACAAGTGTGGAGCATCTTTTCATATTTCGATGTGAATGTCAAGACCGAGGGAAATAACGGGGGTCGGCCTTACTAATTATTTCTCTACCTTGTCGTTAGATACGGGAACTTCATTCTCCTGCGTATCCGCCTCTGCTTTCTCCTTCTTCTCTTCGACTCTATCGCGTATATCGGCGATTCCGATCAGCACCGCAACTAATCCGATAAACAATGCTAAAACGGGAATACCGCCTTGCAGGAAATCTATCACATAAGGCCACCATTGCAAAGCCCATTCAAAAGGAAGCACGGAGTATACGGTGAACAGTAAAATTAGAATACCTATAATTAATGCCGTCATACGTTTCTCCTCTCTTTTGTTACCCCTATAATATTCATATTCTGTCCGGCGTCAAGACATATAGCATCTTATCCACCATGGCGACTGCGTAAGAGCATGACCAGAAAGCCGATAGCAAAGAGGAGAAGTGGTAAGTTGCTCAGAAGAACCTCCACTCTGATAAGCTCCGGGTAAATAAACACGTTGGAGGAGACAACCCCAAATATCTGCAGGGTGGAATAGATAATTTCACCGTATTCAACTATTACCCCCATGATAATCAGCATCCAGGCAACATCCCGGGTTTTTGCCCAAAGGAGTATCGCCAAAAAAGTGGCGATAGCCCCGGCGGACAGCCTTACAATAATACTTATAAGATCTACCGTTTCCATGCTTACTCCTTTTACTACAACCTTATTAATACTCTTCCGCGATTTTCTCTAACGGAGCATATTCGGGAATAAACTGGGCGGTTTGTCCGGTTTCAAACCGCACAAATACCACTACATGACTCCCGTTATGGGTCGCTTTCCACACAACACCGGCGCCGTAGTCATCATGATACACACGGGTTCCTTTTTTCCACTCCCGGGCTTCCTCAGAGTAACCGGCAGCACCGCCGATTCCCTGACCGGGTAGGGAATATCGTGAATCTAACTCAACTTCTGCCTCGGGCAGTTCATTGAGAAAGCGGGAGGGCATCTGAAAGTTGGTTTTTCCCCAAATCATTCTTTGGCGACAGGAGGTAAAGTAGAGTTCCCTGCGGGCCCTGGTGATGCTTACATAAAAGATCCGCCGTTCCTCTTCAAGCTCATCGTCCTTTTCATCGGGACGGCTCGGAAACAAACCGTCTTCCATTCCGGTAATAATTACGCGGTCAAACTCAAGCCCCTTGGTGTTGTGCATGGTGATCAAGGTCACCCCCGGCAGAGCTGCCGGATCATCCTTGGCTATTCGGGACCGGTCCAGTTCGAGATCTTCCAGGAACTGGCTTAAACCATCCATTCCACCGGAGTAATCAGCGGCGGCACTGACCAACTCTTCTAAATTCGCTACCTTTTGGGTAAGTGCTATCTCATCCTGCTTGCGATGATACTCCAGAATACCGGACTTTCTTACAGCGGTGTTGATAAATTCCGAAAGTAATTTTTCGGTAATTCCCTTCTCAAGTTCCTGTAAATAGCTCAGAACCTCTTCAACCCCCTTACGGCTGCGCGAGGAGAGCGTGGAAGCCATTCGCTGCATTGCGGCAATCAGGTCGCCATCTTCGTTCACAGCCTCCTCTATAAGGGATGAAACAGTTTTTGCTCCAATACCACGGGCGGGTTTATTTACAATCCGCCGGAAGGCTACCTCATCGTTATGATTCACAAAGAAACTAAGCAGTGCAAGAGCATCCTTGACCTCCTCCCGGTCATAAAACCGGAGGGAGCCAACAATTTTGTAGGGGATTCCCTTTTTTACAAAACAGGTTTCTAAGCTGCGGGACTGGGCGTTGGTTCGATACAGGATTGCTGTGCCGGCCATATTCCCGTCTTCCAGCAGCCGAGCACAGTATTCCGCCTCTTCGTCATGATTACGAAGAAAGGCAACTTTTGCCTTCACCCCCTGTCCCTGGCTGGTCCAGAGGGTTTTTCCCAGCCGCTGACGATTATGGTTCACTACATGAGATGCTATAGAAAGAATTCTTTCAGTAGAACGGTAATTCTGCTCAAGACGAATAATAGTGGTATTTTCAAACTCATCGGGAAAAGTGATAATATTGCGCACCTCAGCTCCCCGGAAACGGTAGATTGACTGATCATCGTCACCTACTACGCACAGGGATGTCTGAGGACCATACAAAAGCTTTAGCAGCTCATATTGGGCTACATTTGAGTCCTGATACTCATCCACCAAAATCACTTTAAACCTGGACTGCATTCGACGCTGAATATCGGGTTCCGCTCGCAGAAGTTCCACCGGACGGAGTATTAAATCGCCAAAATCGGCATTCCCAATCTCTCGCAAACGGGCCTCGTAGCGGGCATACATCTCCTGCAGGCGCGGGTCGGTGCTTATTGAAGAAAGATCATCCCCTGGGCTGAGGGCATAGTCCTTAGCCCGGCTTATCATCCGATTGTATGTAGACAGCTCGCGGCGCTTATAAGAAGGATACAAGCTGTGCAGCAGAGTCAGGGAATCATCGTCATCGTAGATGGAAAAATTACTATTCAAACCCAATAGATGGGCGTTACGACGCAGGAGCCACGCACCAAAGGAGTGAAATGTACGCACCATAACCCCATACGCATTGGGGGCCATGGTCAGCACCCGGGTGTGCATTTCATCAGCCGCTTTGTTGGTAAAAGTTACCGCTAAGATTGAGCGCGGATCAACCTCCAGCTGATCGATGAAATAAGCAATTTTAGTGGTAATTACCCGAGTTTTACCGGAACCGGCGCCGGCTAAAATGAGGAGTGACCGCCCCTCATGGAGAACAGCCTGCTTTTGCTCCTTATTGAGCACCTGCAAATAAGTCGCTTCTTCCGCATTTTCCGAATTAGACGATCTCATTCAGGGGCACCACCTCAAGATCGAAGTTATTGCGCTTCACGACCTTCATATCTAGCCAGCTGCCCGGCTGCACTTGATCGCTCAGTATAATTGCGGTGCCGTCAACCTCCGGAGCATGTAAATACGCACGGCCCAGAGCCATAGCTTCCTCCGGAATGGTCTCTTCAACCAACACCCGCAGAGGGCGCTGTACAAAGCGGTCCATTTGCTTCGCGGATATCTCCGACTGCACCTGCTCAAGTGCATTTTTCCTAACCTGAGCGCGGCGGGAGATCAATTTGTCACCGAAGTTCGAACGCAACGAGTACGCCCGGGTACCCTCTTCTCGAGAAAACACAAACACCCCGGCCCAGTCAAAGCGGGCTTCCGCTTGGAATGTCCGAAGCTGTTGAAACTCACGCCGGCCTTCCCCGGGAAAGCCAACCATCAAGGTAGACCGGATAACTGAATCCGGGAGATCATTACGAATCTGATCTATGAGATGTAGATATTCTGAGGCAGTACCACTGCGGCCCATCTGCCGCAATACCCGCGTGGATCCGTGTTGAAAGGGAATATCAAAGTATGGAAGAATTCGCGGATCATCCTTCATTATGGATAGAATTTCGATGGGAAAATTATCCGGATGAATATACAGTAGACGCACCCAAAAATCCCCGGACAGTTCGCTAATTTTCCTCAAGAGCAACGGAAACTCATGTTGACCTCGATCGCTCCCATAGGCAGCCAAGTCCTGGGCAATGAGATTGATTTCGACAACCCCCTTCTGCAGCAGTTCCCGGATCTGTCTTAAGATCTCTTCGATAGGTATACTTTTAAGCGGCCCCCGGATGAGGGGGATAGCGCAAAAACTGCAGCGATGATTGCAGCCTTCGGATATCTTCACATAGGAAGAACCGGCAAAAGAAAAAAGCTGATCACGATAGGCGGGAGAGTATTGCCAGTCCGGTAAAATAACCGGGCGCTCACCATCCATTACCTTTTGGGACACAGTTTCGATCTGCTGTAGATCATGATTGCCGAATACACCGTCAAGCTCCGGCAGCTGATCCAGGAGGTCTTGCCCATAGCGCTGTGCAAAACAACCTGCCAGCAGCACCTTTTTCCCCGGGTAGGCTGCACGAAATGAGAGTACCGTTTCAAGGCTCTCCTCTTTAGCCGGCTGAATAAACCCGCAAGAGTTTATAATTATCAAGTCAGCCTGCTCGGCCTGCTCTACATAGGCCCACCCTTTTTGCTGCAGGGTAGCGAGCAGTATCTCGGAGTCTACCTGGTTTTTGGCACAACCGAGGCTCTCTATATAAAATTTGGCTTTATTATTGTTTGACTGCATTAGTAAACCGGTAACATTCTCAACTGATAGCGGCCGGTTTCATCGTCTCGCTCCCACCGGAGCAATTTTGTTGCCACCTCACCGGGGCCTCCAAAGTTCACTTCCTCTCCAGCAATTTTAGCTTGGAAGGAACCGGCGTTTGAAATCCACAACATCACTTCCCGGTCAACCTCTAAACGGAGAGTATCGCTCCCATTAAAGTAGCGCTGTTCCCGACTTTCGCCATCTTTGCTATAGCGTACCAGGGAATAACCGCGGAAGGATACATCAATCCGAAAGGCTTCAGGCTGTTCTGCGGTGAGTATTGTTACCGGCGACTGTGCTCTGGACTCCACCGAAGCAGTACCCGTATCAGAAATGGTGCTACCCTCTATTTGATTCTCTTCTGAAGATACTTTCTCGGATTCTACCTCAGCGGTTCTCCCGAGTCCCCGGTCAAAACGCAGCACCGCTGTCCCTCCCCGGGTATCAATATCCTGCACCTTGATACTTATATCATTTCGGTCATCCTGGGTAAGATCAAGTAATAGTTCCTCACCCAAGGACGCCCTGGTAATTCCGTTGGGCGTAGTTAGGCTCACTTGCTCATCAATCTCGCTTACCGTTATATCGATCCGTTCATTGTTCAAGACTAATTTTAAGATCTGTCCTTCTTGAAAACGCCGCTCAACGATCTCCTCACCCATCTCATACCGGCCCTCAGCTGTTTCGTTTTCCTGTTGTAGTTCTGGGTTTTGCTGTTCCTCAGCCACTTCTGCCTGTCCGGAATTATTACTTAGCCAAAGATAAGCTCCATACCCGCCGCCGCCCACTACGGCAATGGATAAGGCAATACCAATCATCATCCTGAGAGATGGTCGGCGTTTCTTCCCCTGAATAAGCTCTTCCATCGGAACCGGCTGCTCCTGTATTTGCATATTGCGGTACAAGTTTACCAGGCGTTCCGAATCGAGCCCCAGGTAATCACCATAGTTTCGCAAAAAACCAAGCAGATAGGTATCACCGGGAAAGGCGGAAAAATCTTCCTGCTCCATTGCCAGAATAAAACGACGGGCAATATTGGTATCCCGTGCTACCTGGTCGGGGGAGTACCCCTTCTCCTCACGTGCTGTCTTTAACTTTTCACCTATAGATTCCATATTTTAATTTTCCGGTTCAAATAGGAAATTATCTACTTTATACGCCGACGGCGGCTCCTCAAAACGAAAACGGGTATCGGGAATATTCTGATTGGGTTGAATGCCTATAAAATCAAATTGAAAGTTCTCGTACGCATCTGTAATACCCACCATTCGTCGTATCATCATATCCTTGTTCACGGACATCTCTATCTGCCTGAAACCTTCACCGGGTGTGCGCCACGCCAGTTTTAGCTTTCGCACCATCTCGTCCGATCCCTCTTCAATCGGTACAGGTTCCGGGCCATCTAAAAATGCCACGCTGTAGTTCTGTTTTAGAAGTTTCAGCCCCTGTTCGCTGGCCATAGTTTCCAGGGACGATTTGGAGTGACGAGTTATCTGCTGCCGCATGACTACGTGATGCACGGGGAGGTACAACATCATTTGAACACCATCTACTACCAATACCTGATCTTCAGGCTCGGTAAAGTTTATCCGAAGAAGGTTTGGAGACTTATAGTAGATCTTCCCCTTTAAAACTTCCTCTGCCTTGGTGATAGTAATATCGGCCTGATAATCTTTAATAGTACCGTAATGTTCCGATACCGCTTCAAAATACTGTTCAGCGGTTAGTATATTCTGAGCACACAGTGTCGACGGTGTTACAACTGCCATCAAGACGAGTGCGGACAAGTAAATAGTTATCTTTTTCATCTGTTTCATCATACTCAATGAGGTTTGTTTGTCAAGGATGGGGGGACTAACACAAGGGGAAGAAGCCTAAAATCTATTGGCCACCTGAGAGTCCCGTGAACTGCAGTGCTAAGTACTTCAAGCCGTTTTTGGACAACTTCAAAGGATCACCACAAATTGCACACACAAAACGCTGATTTTCCATATGCCCAGAGGCACATGCAACACAATACACCCGTCCGCAACTTGGACAAATACCGGCCGGCATTTCTCCAGGCGGTTCCCCGTACAATCTAACTTGACTCTGTTCCGGAATATCCCGGGGAACCCACCACTCACGGCCGCATTCATCACATTCAAAATGCTCTTCTGTAATATCCCGGATACGGTTGATCACCACCCGTGCTTCCGTCTCAAACTCAGTCTCAAGCAGCTGCTCAGCTTCAATCCGGGCTACTTCCATAGCACCCGAGTGTAGAGCACTCTGGGCATGCAGAAGTTTTAGTTGCAGGGAATCGGGAGCCATATCCAGCCCCGCTCCACTTGCTGCAAATGCGCGGTGGTACTCTCCTTTCTCTAGTGCAATTTTGGTAATAAGTTCGTAGGCCCGTACGGTTGGAGTCGATTCCAGCAGGATTGCTAACTGTTCTTCGGCTCCATTAATGTAGCCCCCATCCCAGAGTGCCGCTGCAAGATTTTCCCGAAAGGCCGGCTCCTCCGGATTTAGCTGAACCGCGCGACGGTACGCTTCAGTAGCATCTTCAAGCCGATCACTTTCAGCATACAGGTTTCCTATTTGGTTAAATGAGGGACCGTCTTTCTTATTGAATACCTCTAAAGCTGCACTCAGCCCTTCTGTATGAAAATTTGCTTCCGAATAATTTATTACCACCTCAGTCTCGTCCGGCAGAAGTAAATAGGCATTTTCAAGCAGATCCCGGGCAGCTCTATATTCGCCCTGTTCCATTTTTATCAGTCCCGCAAGATTATGCACCCAGCCGTCCTCCGGCTGCAGCCCTCGCGCCTTCGTAAGCGCCTCCGCCGGATCATCCCCCATCAGATACTCACATTCCGCGCGCTTGAGCCAATACAAATAAAAATCGGGGGCGCCTTCAATAGCCACATTAAAACAGCGTACCGCCTCCGCATGTGATCCCCGCTGCATATACAGGAGACCCTGCAGAAACTCAATTTCACTTTCCGCCTCTCCCCTTTCAATCAGAGACCGAAAAATATCCTCCGCCGCCTCAAGACTACCTTCCTGAAACAGCAGTTTTCCTCGAACTGCCGCTACCTGTGCGTTATCAGGATCGATCCTTTTAATCTGTTCAAAGATAAAAGGAAGCTCATCAAAGGCCTCCTGTCGAAAGAACAGCCGCGAAGCCTCCGCATAATAGAAGGAGGCTTGAGCAGGTTCCCCGCTGCGATCGAGAGCCCGGGCTGTATTCAACTGAAAAATCGGTACTTCACCATTCAGTTCAACCGCCTTCAAATACTTTTGAGCGGCCTCCGACCAACGCCCCAGGGCATACTCCGCATTTCCATATAAATTCCATAAGGGGGCATTCTGCGGAAAAGTATCAATTATCTGCTCCACGTAGCTGCGGGTCTCCAAGAAACGGTTTTGAAGGTACAAAAGATTGGCTTTTTCAAGTTTTGCCTCTGCATATGATGGGTTCTGCTGAAGACAGCGTTCAATCTGCTCAAGCGCCTCCTGATACATCCCGAGGTTTAGATAGGTTTCTGCGAGTAAAAACAGTCCATCTACATCGGGGCTACTCTGATGGAAGGCGCGTCGAAGCTGGACCAGCGCACCGGTAAAATGCCCCTGGCCATACAAACGTTCGGCCAAGCGCAGCCGCTGTTGAGGGTTCACAGAAACTGCTTTCGTCCAGCGGTCATACCATACCTCCACTTCCAACGGTCTGGATTCAAGGAACATATGCGTAAGGGCAAACTCAGCATACTGGTCCTGATCATAGTTTTGTCCGGCAAATGCCAGTAAGCCGGTATCAAAGGACTCGTCTGCAGTTTCTGCAATCCATTGGTCATCAAGATAAAAGGCAAAGGAGGAGTTATGCGCAATAATGCGAAACTTAAAGGATGAGGAAGCCTGGGGAAAGGGTATTTCCAACCATGGAATGAGAGGGGTTGGATTTCCGTTAAATACCACATCAAAGCGGAAATAGCCTCTATTTGAAATGAGTGCGTAATAGTAGTTCTCTTCATTGATATAACGAAACAGCACACCTGCGGCGGAGTGACCGTTGTCTGAACTGCACTGGATCTGCATTTCAGACACAAAATTGCGATAACGATAGGGCGAAAAGAGGGCCCATGCAAACAAGTTGCTCCGCTTTAACTGCAGGCGCAGGGCATTATGAGAATGCACAGCCCGGAAGGATTCAGTATCCTCCTCTACAAAGCGTTTTCTACTCAGAACCGAAAAGTTTGATCTCCATTTCTCTTCACTAAGATCTCCCTCTTCCTGTGTATTTTTCGACAGTTTGCTCAATATCCAGCGTAACATATGCATCGGTTAGTATACGCAGCTGAAAGCTTTACGTCCACCATAGTAGTTCCGAATTTGCAAGGACATTCTACTAACCCTTGTCTGATGAACACGGTTAGTGTAAATTGGGAGACATGAACAGGATAAAGAATGATGAATCCCGCACGCGGAGTGTCTTCCTCATTATGGGAACGTTCATTCTGACCATTGCTTTATATCAGAATATTTTTCTTGATCTTCCCTATTTTTACGCACTATTTTCACTTGGGATGTTTGTAATTCTTCTGGCCCTTTACAATGCCTTTGCTGCGACTAGCTTGTTTGAAAACTGGAGGGGGCGGGATATCCTCATTTTTTCGCTCATCCTACTCGTCAGCTGTGTAGGAATTGACCACCTGGGAATGTACTTGGGGTATTGGGAGTATCCCCATTACGACAGCAGTGACGATTTGCGCAAATATTTACTTGAATGGGCGGTTGCTCTACTCTACCACATGGTAAGCCTATTGATAGGCATAGAACTGTTTCAGAAAGCCAAACTGCATCAAACCAGTGCTTTTTTCCTGAGCATGTTGATAGTAGTTACCCCGGTAGGTTTTTTGACCGAAACCCTCAATCTAAATGTGTACTCATGGCGCGTACTACGCATGCCTTTTTCGAATTTCAAAATCGGCGACTTTTTTCTCATTTTTCAGACTATTGGGTATTGGTTGATGGCCTTAATCCCTTACGGACTCTATCTGTTAATTGATTACATAGTAAAAAAAAGAAGAACAACAAAAACAATTATTGAAAGGGCGGAAATATAGCATGCATTCAAACAAGATAAAGGTACTCTCGGTCGGAGGTTCAATCATTGCACCCGAAGGGGTGGACAGTGATTTTCTAATACGTTTTCGCAAGGCCATTAGCGAATATTTGGCAGAAGACCTTCAACGTAAGGTGATTATGGTCAGTGGAGGGGGAATGCCCGCCAGACTCTATCAAAAGGCGTACCGCGAAATTGTGCAGGACCATAACAGTGAAGAGCAAGACTGGATTGGAATTGCGGCTACTCGATTAAACGCCAGGCTGCTGAAAGCAGTTTTCTCAGAACAATGCCTGAACGAGGTAGTAACAGACCCCACTGTTGTCTCCACAATGAAGGGTCAAGTACTGGTAGCGGCCGGCTGGAAACCAGGTTTTTCAACAGACAACGATGCGGTCCTGCTGGCAGAGAAGTTCGGAGCCGATACGGTAATTAATTTATCCAACATAGCAAAGATATACACAGCCGATCCAAAGCAGGATCCTACTGCCGAGCCGATCGACCATATAAGCTGGGCGGAATTCCGAGCCATGGTGGGAAATGAATGGACACCGGGTAAAAACCTTCCCTTTGATCCAGTCGCGGCCCGCCGCGGATCGGAGATCAATCTACGGGTTGTTTCGGCTGCCGGGGGTGATATCGAAAATATATTAGATATCCTGTACGACCGTGAGTTTGTCGGCTCGGTGATCGGCCCGGATTAAACTCTGTTCATTGCGTAGTTGCGCTCTCACATAAAGAACTCTATAATCCTTCCTGAGAAGCAGGAGTACTCCCACATGAAATTAGTAGTTTTTGTGCTGAATACAGAGGAACTGCTCGATGATGTGTTGGCCGCATATGTGGAAGCCGGTATCAGTGGAGCCACGGTACTGGACTCGGAGGGTATGGGCCGTTATCTGAGCTATGAAGTTCCCCTGTTTGCCGATTTTAAAGAGTTCATGAAGGGCAACAAACCCTATAACAAGACCATCATTTCGGTGGTGAGCGATGAAGATGCAATTCCCAGACTTCAGAAATTACTCGATAAAATAACCGGAGGCCTCAGCTTACCGGGCACGGGCATCCTGTTTTCCGTTCCGGTTGATTTTGCTACCGGACTGATAGACCAAAACACTACCGACGAGGGGGAGGAGGAAAAGTGATTTCAATTACAGGGCTGCTTTCGCCGGAGTGTATCAACCTCGAATTACGGGAAAAACGAAAAAAACGGGTCATAGCTGAGTTGACCGGTCTTTTGCAGAGGGCCGAAAAGGTTGAGAATGGGAAGGCCCTGGCGGGCAAGATTATCGAGCGAGAAGCTATGGCCTCTACCGGAATTGGCCACGGAATAGCAATTCCCCATTGCCTGACCAATCTGGTTGATGAGACCGTAATGGCCTTCGGTCGAAGTACAAACGGGATTCCCTTCGATTCGGCTGACAATAAACCGGCACAGCTTATCTTTTTACTGGCAGGGCCGCAAACGGCAACCAGTGAACACCTCAAACTGCTAAGTAAGTTAAGCCGATTGCTGACCGAACAACAGTTTCGCGCCCAGCTAATAGAAGCTCCCACAGCCGAGGAGGTTATCGAGCTGTTTCGCCGGGCAGAGGAGCTTTAGAGGTGACCTCTTCATTCAAATGGGCCGTAACCAGAATTATTCTCACCACCATCTACCTTTTTGCCGGCTGGCTGCTGTTTACCGGCAGCACCGCTCCACGATCGCTGCTGATGGGAGCCGGGTTTTCTTTTCTTATCGCCCTCACTACCTTTAAACTCTTTATCGACGACGATGAAGCCGCCCGACGTACATTGCTGCCGAGGGTGCATTGGCTGCTTTTCTATGCCATTCTGGTGTTTTATAAGGTATATGTCGCCAGCTTTCAAACCGCCTTTGCAGTGCTGTGGGGAAAGTATTATCCCCGGGTAGTTCATTTTCGCACTCGCCTTAACTCGGATATCGCCCGAAGCGTAATTGCCGGATCTATCACCTTAACCCCCGGTACTATCACCCTGGAGCTGACCGAAGACCATTTAGTAGTACACTGGCTAAACGCTTCAACCACCCATAGCCGTTTTGCCGGAAATATCATCAAGGGCAGTTTTGAAAAGCTGTTAAAAAGAGTGTGGGTGTAAGAATGGAATTTTCAATGCCGGTAATTATAGATTGGACTAGTGCGTTTCTGCTGGGGTCCTGTATGGTCGGAATTATCCGAATCATAATTGGCCCCACCTCAGCCGACAGGTTAACCGCCCTCAATCTGGTCGGTTCCCAGGTTATAGCTTTGCTGGTGGTGACGGCCTTTCGGGCCGGTTCGCCCGTTTATTTAGATGTTGCCATGGTATATTCGGTCTTCGGATTTTTAGGAGTATTAGCCATCACCCGTTATCTTTCTAAAAGGAGTAATTCGAAGTGAGCTGGGCAGCGGTTATTTTCTTTATTCTAGGGGTGTTTTTCGCCTTAACCGGGCATCTGGGCTTATTAAAAGCACCGGATGTGTATACGCGCCTGCAGACATCATCAACCTGCAGTACCACCTCTGTCCTTTCAATACTTATTGCCTGCATGCTTTTATCCGGCATAAGTCCTTTCACGGGAAAGGTTGCTGCTATTACCATTTTTTTTATTATCACTAATCCCGTTGCAACTCATATAATCGCCCGCTATGCCTGGGAAGAGGGAATCGTTCCATGGAGGCGACACCAATGACCGATGTATTTATCACCGGCCTGCTGTTTGTTGTAGTTGCCGCCGGGACCCTCTCGATCCTGTTCAAAGATTTATACGTCTCAGTAATTTTACTTTCGATTTTTAGCTTTTTATCATCCCTGCTGTTCTACGTCAGCCACGCCCCGGATGTTGCTATCACTGAAGCTGCAGTGGGAGCCGGTATGACTACCCTTATCTTTGTATGGGCGGTACACACCTGCAGTCCTCGGCCCCCGCAGTCGAGAGGAATAAAGCTGTCCGCCGGGCTGCTTATAGATGTCCTGTTGGTGGCGGCGGTCGGCATAGCCCTGTTTATTTTTTTACCTCCTCTGCAGGGGACACCAAGTTTTTTACGGGATTTTCTGTTTGAACACGGATACAAGGACACCGGAGCACTCAACCTGGTCAGCGCCGTATATCTCGGGTACCGAGCATTCGATACCTTCGGAGAAACTATCGTACTGCTGTGTGCAGTCACCGGTTCAATCTACTTTTTGTCACGCGCACATCACTAACTGCGCTCAAAGCCAATGGAGCAATAAAGGAGTAAAGCGATGCGTACAAAGACTGATATGCTGGATGTAGCTTCCCGAAAATTATCTCCCTACATACTTCTGTTTGGCTGTTACCTCATCAGTTATGGACATCTCTCACCGGGCGGTGGATTTCAGGGCGGAGTGGTGCTGGCCTCGGGTTTGATACTGCCTGCCCTCGGCTGCAGGAGCGAACGAAGGGAAGACCTTTTGTCTAACTTTGCCCTTAGTGTGGGAGAAACTGCCGGCTTTGTACTACTATTTTTGATAGGGGTGAGCGGAATAGCCGCGACCGGCTATTTCCTCGCCGACCCTTTTCCGGAAACCGCCAGACCCCATGCCTGGTTCATTTTCTTTATGAATTTAGCAATTGGCCTAAAGGTCGGAGCCGGTATCGGTTTATTAAGTCTACTGATTATTCGTGAATCCCTGGAGCCGTCGGATGGATAAGCTCTTAGTAATTGTGCTTTTTTGTGTAGGCTTATTTGGAATTTTAGCCAGTCGATCACTTATTCGCAAAATTATCGGCTTGAGTCTGTTAAACAGTTCGGTGGTAATCCTCTTTATCCTCTCCGGCCGTATAGACGGCATTCGTGCTCCGATTCTCACCCAAACCGAATCGGGACTGATCGTAGACCCCATTCCACAAGCCTTGATGCTGACCGCTATTGTGGTAGGGCTCTCGGTAACTGCAGTGGCTCTAATATTGGCGGTAAAACTCTACCGCAGCTGCGGGAGTCTGGACATCCGTGAAATCGAGGAATTACTAGATGAACCCGCAGAATGAACTGCCGGTATTAATAATTTTATTCGCCCCCCTTATTGCAGCAATCCTCAGCCTGATTGGTAAATTTCTGCCTCCCCGTTATTCAATTACCCCGGCCTTTTTAGTATGGCTGGGAGGGTCGCTGTGGGCGCTATATGCAGCCGCCCCGGCAATTTTATATGGGCAATCTCTCACATACAGCCTCGGAGGCTGGGCCGAACCTTACGGCATCAGCCTCTCGGTAAACGGGCTAACCTGGATAGCGACCCTCACGGACATAGTTATCGCCTCGGCCGCCTGGCTGGCCACCCGAGGTTACAGACGTTTCGGCGCCCTGTTTTACTTTTTCTTTTTTATGGCTCTGTTTTCACTGCAGGGGGTGCTGTGCAGCCGCGATATTTTCAACCTGTTTGTCTGGTTCGAAGTACTGTCGCTCAGCTCAATTATTTTAATCAGCTATGACCGCAGCCTCAGTTCCCGTCTAGCGGCTATACGGTATCTGTTAATCAGTTCGCTCAGCATTATCTTTTTCCTGATCGGAGTGTGGATCCTCTACCGGCTCACCGGTTCATTGGCACTGACAGAGATCGCCCAACGCCTGCAGAGCCTAAACTCCGCGGTGGTACCTCGGGCTTTTATTGGCACTCTGCCGGTTGCACGAGTCCACTCAGCCGCAGGTTTGGCCCTTGCCCTCATTACCGCCGGGATACTCACCAGGGCAGCAATACCCCCCTTTCATACTTGGCTGCCCGATGCCCATACCGCCGCTCCATATCCGGTGTCGGCCCTGCTCTCCGGTTTCGTAATCAAAGCCCCCATGATTGCCCTGTGGAGAATCTTTGAGCTGATCGAATTCCCCCAGCTTATGGAGGGTTTGGTGTGGCTGGGAGGAGTGACTGCAGTGTGGGGAGTGGCCGCTGCAATGGTACAGAAGGATGCAAAAAAACTGCTGGGGTATCATTCGGTGTCGCAGATGGGATACATACTGGCGGCCTTCGGCATCGGAGGAGTAATAGGGCGCTCGGCGGCTCTGTTTTATATTATCGCCCATGCCCTATTTAAGAGCCTGTTGTTTCTCACCATCGGCCATGTCACCACCCGTGTGGGCACGCGGAATGTATATAAAATCCGCGGTCTCCGACGCTTCTTCCCATTCTACACCGTTGCCTTTCTGATTGCAGCCGCCTCCATTTCCGGGCTACCCCTACTGGCTGGGTTCACCGGAAAAGTACTGGTCTCGAAAGCCCTTCATTCTCACCCAGCCTACCTGATGTTGATAGCTGCAGGCGTCGGGACAGCAGCATCCTTCGTAAAATTATCCGCCATATTCTTCGGCACAGCATCGGATGAACACCTGCTGACCCTGGAATCGAGACCAACAGAGGACCGCGGCTCTAAAACTGCCGCAGGGGAAGCACACTTCGGATTGCTGGTTATTTCAGCAGGCTGCATTGCGATGGGAGTTGTACCCCGCTTAATCCACCACTATATTCTGCTGCTTTTGCATGGAAGAGCCGCGCTTCCCCCATCGATTGAGATAGGCTGGTACAGCTCCGGGACTCTCCTGAAGGCCGGTGTAAGCATTGGAGGGGGGCTTTTACTGGCATTGTTCCTGCTGTCTCCATTTGGAAAAAATCTTGCCCACCGGGCTCGTGCTATGAGTGTGGGTTTAAACGGTTCCCTGCGTCTTATGGTCGCAGGCTTACTGCTGTTGCTCTTCCTTTCGCTGCTTTAGTCGAGACCACTGCGGCTCGGCTGCAGGACTGTTGCTTAGCTGCTGGTGTCACGCCGGAAAGCGAAGCAGAAAACTGGTTCCGGCGCTATCCCCGCTCTCAAGTTCCACACTGCCCCCATGGGTGATCATGATATGTTTGACGATAGCCAGTCCAAGGCCGGTGCCGCCGGCATCTCGGCTCCGAGCTTTTTCTACCCGGTAGAAACGTTCAAATATTCTTGATCGATCTGCCTCCGGTATCCCGGGACCGTTGTCCCTGACGGCAAGCCGCACCTGCCCGTCGGCATCACGCTCCCCCTTTACCTGCACCACACTTTGTTCGGGACAGTACTTAACAGCATTATTCAGAAGGTTAAATACCGCTTGCCCAATTAATCTGCTGTTACCGTAGATCTCCAGGCCGGTCTCGCAATCAACACGGATTTCAATACTGTTTTCTGAGGCTTTCCTCCGACACATTGACACAGCTTCCTGTACAGGATTAATGAGCTCAATCTGCTCAAAGGTTATTCCCTGGCCACCCTCATTCTGCTCCAGCCTGCTGAGGGTAAGCAAGTCCTCAATGATATTACCCAGGCGGTCGACTTGATTGTGAATGATATGAAGAAAACGTTGTGCCGTGTCTTTATCTTCAATCGCTCCGTCCAAAAGGGTTTCGACAAACCCCCCAATAGAAGTAATCGGTGTTTTAAGCTCATGAGAAACGTTAGCTACAAACTCTTTACGGATGTTCTCCAGCCGTTTCAAGTGAGTTATGTCGTTTAGCACTAGCACCAGACGCTGAATTTCGTTTCTTCCGTAAACCCCTTCAAGGACTGCCTCAATAGTGGCCGCGTTTATCTGCAAATGCTTCTGTTCTCCTTCAACGGCGATTACAAAAGAGCTTTGCCGGACCGCTTTTGCAGTGAGGGTCTCCAGGGCGAAGTTGTCAATGTCGGTGTTTCGCATTACCTGGATAAGGCTTTTCCCGATTATGGGCTCTGAAGAATAGTTGATAAGTTTAACGGCGGCAGGATTCAGCTCAGTAATTACCAGATTGTGGTCGAGCACAATCACCCCCTCGTTCATTCCGGTTAGAATTGCCTCCAGCTCCTGTTTCTGGCTTGAAACCTTTCCTATACGGCTGGTCAGTGCCCGCGCCATTTTCTGCAGTGCATTGGCGGTAGTGACGATTTCCCTTGGACCCTCAGCCTTTACGGATTGGGAAAAATCAAACTCCCCGTAGGAGGACGCATATTTTGCAATCCTTGACAGGGGAACTGTTATTTTCCGGGAAACAAGTACCATTGCCAGCACCGAGAACAGCAGCAGCACAGCGGTGATAAGGGCGATACTCAAGGCAGCGGAGCCAAGGAGGGACTCGATTCTGCGCGCGGGGATGCTGGAACGCAGAACTGCAATGATCTTGCCGTCGGAGTTTCGCAGGGGCGTGCCGTGGTAGAGCATGGGAATAGAGAGAGTGGGGCTTTCCCGCAGACTAAAAGCATCTTCTCCGTTTAGCGCCTGACGGATCTCTACTCGGGTAGCGTGGTTTTCCATGGCCGAGGGGTTTTCATGGGTATCTGCAAACACCGTTCCATCCGGACTGATGAAGGTAAGCCGTATCTCCTGCTTTTTGCCAAACTCTGTACATACCTGGGGTGCATACCGGCGGAGTTCGTCGCTGGTATCGGGGAGAGCCGCCTGGAGTACAGCCGCCGTGCTTTCGAGCCGGTTGTAGTATTCGGAGTACAGCAGGCTGCTCAGGTTTCGGTAAGAGAAAAAAGCCACCGAACCGGCAAGGATAATAAACAGAAGCACCATGGGAGGCAGGAGGTAACTAACAATAGACCGGCTTTTTGTTTTCATCTATTACCCTTTTAGGATGATTCCTTCATACGGTACCCGACCCCGCGGACGGTTTCTATATACTTTCCCTTGTCCTTCAGCTTTTTTCGAAGCCCTAGAATCTGCACATCCACCGAACGCTCGGTGACCGGGTAATCCTCTCCCTTTACAACCCCAATAATCTGGCTGCGCGAAAACACCCATCCCGGGTTTCTTGCCAGAAACTCCAAAATCGAAAACTCAGTCACACTCAAATCCAGGGCAAATCCCTCACTCTTTACTATATGCCGGGCCGTATCGATGGTAATATTGTGTAAAGTTATAACCGGCTCATCCTTCACAGGCAGCGTCCGGCTCTGTTTCTGCCTCAGCTGCCGGCGAATTCTGGCTATAAGCACTTTTGGGCTGAAGGGCTTGGTGACATAATCATCGGCCCCCACTTCCAATCCGGTTATTACATCCGAGTCTTCACTTTTGGCGGTAAGCATAATGATGGGAATCTCAGCGGTGTCTTCTCTGCTCTTCAGCCGCTTGCAAAGCTCAATGCCGTCTATACCTGGAAGCATAAGGTCGAGAACCACAAGATCTGCTTTATCGGCTGCAGCCGCGGCCGCCTCGCCCGATCCCACCGCAATAACCTTGTACCCTTCCCGCTCAAGGTTGTATGTAAGGAGTTCAAGAATATCCTGCTCATCATCTACCACTAGAATGGTTTCATGTGCCATGCTGCTCTCCTTTTACAGATTGAGTTCAATATGCTCGCCTGTAGAATCATACACCACCCATTCACTGATATTAGTGGCATGATCACCGAACCGCTCCAGCCAGCGGGAGACAAACAGCAGAGTGGTTGCCTGATTGATGGTGGAAACATCGGCCATCATATAGGTAAGCAGTTCTCTCCACACCTGATTATGCAGCTCATCAATACGATCGTCCAGCTGCGCCACGCTGATTGCCTTATCTTTGTCACGATCGGAAAAGGCGGTCAGTACCTCATGAACCATCTTCATACCATACTCCGCCATCTTAGGCAGATCAATGAGGGATTTAATAAACTTCTCCTGGGCTATTTTTACCGCAGCCTTCGCAATATGAACGCTATGATCCCCCATCCTCTCTAGCTGGCTAATTACTTTCAGACTGGTGATAATGTGCCGCAATTCACCCGCTACGGGCTGTTCCGTTGCAATCAGGACGGTAAGTCTGTCTTGAATCTGCTGCTCGAACCGGTTGATCACCTCATCCCCGGCAAGTACCTGTTCGGCCAGGGAGGTATCCTGATTTACCAGGGCACTCATGGCCTTTCCGACCGACTCTTCTACATGAGCACCCATTTTCAAAACTTCGCGGTCAATTTCGGCAATGGCTTCATGATAATGCTTTCGTATTTCTTTCATATTTCTCTTCCTCTAAAACGTATTTTTCAGGGTTTTGGATAAACAAAAAGAGTTCACCCAAACCAGAATCAACCAAAGCGGCCGGATATATAGGCTTCGGTTCTCTTATCCGAAGGGTTAAAAAAGATCTGATCGGTACTTCCCATCTCTACAAGAAAACCCGCACGCTCCTCATCGACCATAAAAAAGGCGGTGTAATCGGAAATTCTTCCGGCTTGCTGCATATTATGGGTGACAATCGCGATTGTGTAAGTCTGCTTCAGTTCATCAATAAGATCTTCAATTTTGGCGGTGGAGATAGGGTCAAGGGCCGAAGCCGGCTCGTCCATTAAGAGAACCGAAGGCTGGACTGCCACAGCCCGGGCAATGCAGAGTCGCTGCTGTTGCCCCCCGGAAAGACTCAAGGCGTTCTGCTTTAGTTTGTCCTTCACCTCTTCCCACAGAGCTGTTTTCTTCAAACTTGTCTCCACCAGTTCGTCCATATTTCCTTGGAAGCCGTTAATCCGGGCCCCCCAGGCTATATTTTCATAAATACTCTTAGGAAAGGGGTTGGGCTTCTGAAAGACCATTCCAATTTTTCTTCGCACTTCTACGGGATCAACATTCTTGTCATAGATATTTTTACCTTCAAAGAAGACCTCTCCCTTCGTTCCGGCCCCTTTAATCAGATCGTTCATGCGGTTCATTGTTCTGAGCACCGTACTCTTCCCGCAGCCCGAAGGGCCGATCAAAGCGGTAACTTTGTTTTTCTCCAGTCCAAGGTTCACGTCCTTGGCTGCCAGGAAATCTCCATAATACTGATTAAGATTCTTAATAGTTATAATATATTCCGATTCTTTTTGCATTTCGTCTCTATCCTTTTCTCTTTTTACCGATTTTATCTCTGGCAATAATCGCAAACGCGTTCATTGAAAGCAGTAAAATCAATAGGGCTATGATGGCGGCGGCGGCAATATTTCTGAATTCAGCCTGGGGACGGGCAGTCCACTGGTAAATCTGGATGGGCAGGGTGGTAAACTTGGAAAAAACATTATTCGGATCAACAGATATAAAAGTTGAAGCACCCACCACAATGAGCGGTGCTGTTTCTCCGACAGCCCTGGATACAGAGAGAATAGTGCCTGTAAGAATTCTATCGAAGGATGCCGGCAGCACATGGTGCAGAATAGTTTGCCACTTGGTGGCGCCCAGCCCGTAGCTTGAATCACGCAGAGTTTGGGGCACCCCGCGAATAGCCTCCTGACTGTTTATAATGATGATAGGCAGAATTAATAAGCCAAGGGTTAGTCCCGCCGAGAGTATCGTTCTGCCGTTGGCGGTACCGGCCTCTGCAAAACCAAACAGTGCACCGCTGGTAAGCGGCTCAAGGTACCTCACAAAGACAGCCAGCCCCAGCAGACCGTAAATAATTGAGGGGACCCCGGAGAGGTTGTAAATATTTACCTGAATTATCTTGGTAAGCAGGTTAGGATGTGCATACTCTTCAAGATAGATCGCCGCCGCAACACCTATCGGAAAGGCGAACAGAAGAGTTATGAGTATCATCCAGAGGCTGCCGAAGAGTGCAGTTCTAATTCCTGCAAATTCGGGTACCGGAGACTGGGGGGTTGTGATAAAGTCGGCGTTGAGCCATGCCCGGAACTCAACACTCCCCCGGGGGGCATTCGTATCTCTCCAGGCCTGAATCTCCTCTTTCTCCAGCATAGATTCCAAAAGGCTCCAACTTTTCACTATTTCCGGCGAAACTACCCGCTCGTACACCAGCCGCAGGAGCTCTGTTTCAGAGCGCTCAGCCAGGGGTTGCTCGTAATTAAAACGCCTTATAAGGCCCTTTGAAAGGTGCTCTTCAAGCACACTGATAAGCTGCTCCCTCTCCATCTCTTCCAAGGACTGCCCATTTGTGGCCAGTTTTTCCGGTTGAATACTGTTTTCTATCACCACGTAACCGAAGGCGGAATTTATAATATTCAGGATGAGCAGGATGAGAAATGTGATGGCGACAAGGGTGGACATATAAAAAGCAAACTTCCATGCAACACCCTTTCTGTAGCGCTTATTACTCATTCATACACCTCCTGATACTTGTGTACCACTATTCTGCTGATAATATTGAGCACCAGGGTAAACAGAAACAACAGAAGGCCGAGAGCAAAAATACTGTTGTAATCCATGGTATCGTAGCCGATATCCCCCCCGCTTATTCTGACAATATAGCCGGTCATAGTTTCCGCAGCCTTAAATGGATTTAAGGTAAAGTTGGGACCTGCTCCGGCTGCAAGGGCTACGATCATAGTCTCTCCGATAGCCCTGGAAAGGCCTACGATAAAGGCCGCCGCAATTCCCGAGAAGGCCGCCGGCAAAACTATCTGGGTTGAAGTCTCCAGTTTGGTTGCCCCCAAACCGAAGGCTCCTTCCCGGAGTGAGTCGGGAACCGCGCCCAGGGCGTCTTCGACCATACTGGTAATTAATGGGAGAATAAGAATTCCCATAACAATACCGGCGGAGGCGGTATTGTAAACTTCGACGGTATCCCGACCAAACAGCGTGCGCAGTAAAGGGGTCATGAAGGTTAGTGCAAAATATCCATAGACTACGGTGGGAATACCTGCCAGGATTTCCAGTACAGGTTTCAGGATACTGCGGACCCGCTCCGATG
The DNA here is from genome assembly GCA_021736475.1 of Spirochaetia bacterium. Lineage (GTDB taxonomy): Bacteria > Spirochaetota > Spirochaetia > DSM-16054 > Sediminispirochaetaceae > DSBN01. Next base: position 25,259 of record JAIPFV010000027.1, read on the forward strand.
CATATTCACTCAAGTAGATAGCCACCCCTATTCCAAGGGGAGTGGCTACCAGCATTGCGATAGAACTGGTAGTAATAGTTGCATTGAGCAGAGGTAGTACGCCGAACTCTTTGATCATGGGCTGCCATTTTGCAGAAAAGAAGAACTCCTTCAGGCTTACTTCCGGGTTCCCGAAAAAGAGGAATGATTCTTTGGCTAGAATACTCACAATTCCAATAGTTATAAATATTGAAATCGCTGCGCTTATAAAAAGCAGGCTGGAAACGGCAATCTCCACCGGCCGCTTTTTTTTCTGAAGTTCATTTCCTATCATCTCATTCTATATCCTTTAAGGTGCGATCCTTCACAGCAGAGCAGGAAGCGACCAAAGGTCCTTCCTGCCGACTGCGTCATTTTTTAGCTATGACTGCTGTTATCCGCTGGGCTGTGTAGTTTAGTAGGTACCTTCCATCGCATCGATCCAGTTCTGTTTAGCAGTCTCAAGTGCAGCTGGAGCTGCGGGGAAATAGCCGACTCTGCCGATCTCGTCATTTACGTAAGTGAGGTAATAGGCGATAAAGGCGGCCACCTGGGGTTTGTTTTTCATGATATCCGCATCGGAGTACATAAAGATGGGCCGTGCCAGGGGATAGGTGTTGTTGTCCACATTAGCGGCATTAGCTTCAACCCCTTCAATGGAGAGGATGTTCAGTTTCTCCATGTTTTCCTCGTAGTATGCGTAGCCGAAGAATGCAACTCCATAGGGGCTTCCCTCTACTCCCTGTACAAGGATGTTGTCATCCTCACTGAGCTGAAGGTTTGTGGCGCCAAGTATCTCTTCGGCGTTATCGTCATATACTTCATCTACAAAGTAGTCAAAGGTACCACTGTCGGTGCCCGGGATGAATCGCAGAATATCGCGGTCGGGCCAGTCAGGATTCACTTCGGACCAGCGGCGAGCACCGGAGAAGATCATTGCAAGTTCATCGAGGGAGGCATTCTTTGCAAAGTCGTTCTCTTTGCTTACAACCACTGCCAGAGCATCGGTTCCAACCCTAAACTCAATGGGGGTTCTTCCAATCTCTTTGGCAGCTGCTATCTCTTTTTCTTTAATAGGCCGGCTTGCATTGGAGATATCACTCTCGCCTTCAACGCAAAACCGCTCAAAACCTGCACCGCTTCCAATACTGTCAATGGTGATGTTGCCGCGGTACCCTTCATCCTGAAAGCGGGCAGCCATAACCTCGGAAAGGGGAAATACAGTTGAACTTCCCATAGCAATAATATCACCCTTTACTTCCAGCGGGTTTACACCCGGCAGAATTGGGTCTTCGGAATCTTCGAGAATCCAGGCATATCCGGTGTCGTCGGATTTTACCGATGAATCGCCGGCAGATTCCTGGGAACCCCCGCTAAAACCAAAAACCGTAACATTAAGCATCAGTAAAACCAAAATTAACTTCTGCATCTTTTCCTCCTAAGGAAATTGTATTGTTACCGGTAATATGGAGCCTGTACATGAGATAAAAATTACGGGTATGTTAGGAAACTGTTAAAAGAGAAAAAATGTCCGGTTTTTGGGGCGTTTTTGGGGCGGGATAAAACTGGTTCTTGCAAAAAAAAGGACAATAGTGTAGGCTAATTCTCACAATTTAAGCCGGCGTGGCGAAATTGGTAGACGCAGCAGACTCAAAATCTGCCGGGCTTCGCGGCCCGTGTCGGTTCGAGTCCGACCGCCGGTAAATTAACTTCTGATTATTCACTCTACTGATTGGATGTCCGTTTCCGGGAAGTCGCTTCCCTTGTAGAGAAGCGGCTCTTCCTTCACAGATGCGAGGGCGTACGAAAAACAATCCCCGTAGTTGAGACCTGCCGCATGCCGGCCTTTACCGAAGCGACGGAATGCATAGAGCGCAATTTCTGCCTGTTCCAAGTCCACCTGTTCTACCTGAATTTCCGCACGGCTCATAAAGAGTATGAGTTGATGCGTACCAGCAGTTCCAGAACGAGATTCCAGCACGATTCCAGCCTCAACATAGGATGTGGCAGACATTCTCCGTATCGGAGCGTCCACAATAAAGCGAAGAAACGTGTCTCGTTCGGGCTCGTTTTGTAGAACAGCAAGAACAGCTGAGGTGTCGATGACCATTACTCTGCAATTCCCCTTTCATTGTAGCCGATGATTTCTTCAGCACTGCGTTCGTCGTGGACCGGAAGAGCCGCGGTGAACTCTGCAATATCCTGCAGTTCACTAAACAACGCGTTACGATTGCGCAGTTTACGTATTTTTCTGCGTTCGACCGCATCCTGGAGTGCAGATGTAACAGCATCGGTAATCGATGTATCTGTGAGCTCGGCCAGTTCTCTTGCCAGTGCGTGCGCTTGTTCATTTTTAATATTCAACGGCATTCTTTTCCTCCATTGTAGTAATTTTTCCTCCTTCTTTAATATAATAGAAAAGCGGACATAACTCAAGTCTGGTGTTACGGAGGCTGTGATGCAGGGCTCGGGTTCCAAGGGGCCAAAGACTTAACATCTGTTCAGTAAAACTTTCGACGTCGAAAGTTTTTGTAAAATCATTTGCGCGTATGGCTGGTCAATAAGAGTTCCCCCTAAAGAGGGAGAGCGCCTTACCAAGTAGGCCTATTTGTCGAGAAGTGATAAGTCATAATGAACTGCTGCGTCTCTGATATGTTGTATTCTTTGACAGTATAACATATAGTAAATTATGGAATATTCCCTGTCTAAACACGCCATAATAGTTTTGTGTGAAAGAGGAATAGACCGATCCATGTTGTAACCGCTTATTTTGACAGATCAATGAGAGGTAAATTATGAAACTCAAGATAGATAAACAAACCGATGCGCTTTATTTCCGTTTGGATGATAAAGAAATAATAGAGTCTGAAGAAACTTCTCCAGGTGTTATTCTTGATTACAATGAAAATAACGAAGTTGTAGGGATCGAAATCCTACATCTTTCAAGAAGAACGGATAAAATCAACCTCGACTCTCTATTGTACGAAACCATGTAGCAGAGAACAGCTACCCCTTCTCCAAAGCCGCTACAAATTCCTTTCCGAAATTTCTAGCCGTATCCAGGATCGCCTCATCCGGCTCCCAGAGGGTCTTCAAACCGTCATTTACCAGCTTAAAACCCGAATCTTCAAGAGCCTTGTTGAGAATTGAAACTGACTCTCCGCTCCAGCCGTAGGGACCAAAGGCGGCGGCCTGTTTCCCGCGAAATTTCAACCCCTTCGCTTCTTCGATGATGGCAGCGGTGGAGGTCAGAATTCCTTTGTTGATGGTCGGCGAACCCAACATAATCGCCTTGGAGGCGAATATTTCCGTCATAATGTCGTTCTTGTCACGTTTGGCACTGTTAAACAGGCGTACATCGACCTGCGGGTCTGCGTTGTGAATACCTTCGGCAATGGCCTCGGCCAAACGGCGGGTACCGCCCCACATGGTGTCGTAGATTAAAGAAATGCGGTTTTCCTGGTATTGATCGGCCCACTCGAGATACTTTTCCACTATCTGGGTTGGATTTTCTCTCCAGATTATCCCATGACTGGTGGCTATCATATCCACCGGCACCTCGAGGGCAAGTACTTCTTTAATTTTTTTGGTCACCAGAGGGCTGAAGGGCGTGAGAATGTTGGCGTAGTATTTAATTGCCTCCTGGAAGAGCTCTTCCTGATCAACCTGATCATTGAACAGATGTTCCGAGGCGTAGTGCTGCCCGAAGGCATCGTTGCTGAACAAAATACTGTCGCCGGTCAGATAGGTGAACATACTGTCGGGCCAGTGCAGCATGGGCGCTTCGATAAACACCAGCTGTTTTCCGTTGCCTATATCCAGGGTATCGCCGGTTTTGACCGTCTTGAAGTTCCAATCCTGATGGTAATGGCCGCGCAGCGATTTGACCCCGTTGGCGGTACAATAGATTGGTACATCCGGGATCCGCTGCATCAACTCCGGCAGCGCTCCACTGTGGTCAACTTCCGCATGGTTGGCAATAATATAGTCGATACTTGCCAAATCAATCTCCTGCTCCAGGTTCGCTACAAAATCCTTGGCAAAGGGAGCCCAGACGGTGTCGATTAAAACCGTCTTCTCCTCTTGAATTAGAAAAGAGTTGTAGGAACTGCCCTTATGAGTCGAGTATTCATCTCCGTGGAAACTGGTCAGTTCCCAATCTTTTTTTCCTACCCAATATACCTGTGATTTTATGTGTCGTTTCATGCAAAGGTCTCCTTCCAAGCAATCTTTATACTACCACTAACATACTACTTTATTATTGCAAAGGCTGTAACATAGGTTACAGCTGCTTCAGTCTTTTTGCCTTATATTAGATTTTTCACTATATTGGAAAAGAGAGATAACGGAGGCGCATATGATAAAGTTAGGAGTATTGAAAGAGATGGCAGCTGGTGAAGCGCGAGTAGCTTTGGTGCCTGACCATGTTCCCGGACTGAGCAGTGCCGGCCTCACAGTCCTGGTGGAAGAAGGCGCCGGAGAGGCATCGGGTTTTACCGACCAGGAGTATAAAAACAAAGGAGCTGAAGTACAGCCGCGGCAGGATGTAGTGTCTGCAGCTGAAGTCTTGCTGACGGTACGAACCGCCGCCGCTGTCCCGGCTAAAGAGTGGAAGGCCTATTCCGGCTTAAAGGAAGGGGCGGTAATAATTGGATTTGCCGACCCCTATCAGTCCCATCCCGCCTTCACCGACCTCAGCACACAGAAGGTCAGTCTATTGGCAATGGAGCTTATGCCGCGGATCACCCGAGCCCAGAGCATGGACGCCCTCTCCTCCATGGCTAATCTGGGAGGCTACAAGGCGGTCCTACTGGCCGCTGACCATCTTCCGCGAATATTCCCGATGATGATGACCGCAGCCGGAACCATCCTACCCACCCAGGTGTTTGTATTAGGAGTGGGAGTGGCCGGGCTTCAGGCTATCGCCACCGCAAAACGGCTTGGTGGAGTGGTGAGCGCCTATGATATCAGACCCGAGGTAAAGGAACAGGTACAAAGTTTAGGCGCGAAATTTCTGCAGGTTGAACTCGAAAGCAGCGAAATGGAAACCGAGGGGGGCTATGCAAAACAAATGGACGAAGAGTTTTACCGACGTCAGAGGGAGATGATGAACAAGGTTGTGGCCGAGAGTGAGGTGATAATCACTACCGCCGCAGTTCCGGGAAAAACAGCACCGACATTGGTAACCGAGGAGATGATACAACAGATGAAACCCGGCTCGGTTATTGTGGATCTCGCCGCAGAACGTGGCGGGAACTGCGAGCTCACAAAAGCCGGTGAAACAGTAAAGGCCCATGGGGTGACAATTATCGGCCCCACAGACATACCCTCACGCCTGGCCTTTAATGCCAGTCGGCTCTATTCCAAGAACATCACCAGCTTTTTGCTGCATATGTTGCAGGAGGGGGAAATTGTTTTAGACCATGAAGACGAAATTACCGGTAAAACACTGGTGTTAGACCGGGGTACTCCGGCAGGTGATGAGTTTCGCGACCGCCTGGGACTCTAATCGTTCAGTGAAATTCTAATCGTTCGGGACAAGGGAAGAAGAAAGGAGAAAGTGTTATGGGAGATGCAACAGCATTTGTACAGATATTAACAATTTTTGTGTTGGCTATTTTTGTTGGATTTGAAGTGATTACTAAGGTGCCGCCGATACTCCACACGCCGCTGATGTCCGGGTCCAATGCAATTTCCGGAATCACCGTTATCGGCGCTATCTTAGCAGTAGGTTCAGGAGAACATAATCTAACGGTGATCCTTGGTTTTGTGGCTTTGATAGCCGCTACTATCAACGTTGTAGGTGGTTTCCTAGTAACCCACAGAATGCTCAGAAAGTTTCAGCGGAAGGAGCAGTGATATGAACACAGTAACAATGGTAAATTTAAGCTACCTGCTTGCAGCGGTGCTGTTTATCGTCGGGCTCAAGGGTCTCGGCCATCCTAAAACTGCGGTACGCGGCAACTTTCTGGGGGCAGTTGGAATGCTTCTGGCAATCTTGACTACCCTCATCTCCGCCGAAATTCTCTCTCTACCATTAATTCTCACAGGGCTGCTAATAGGCTCGATAATCGGAACAGTTCTGGCTTTAAGTATTAAGATGACGGCCATGCCCCAGCTAGTCGGCCTTTTCAACGGCTTTGGCGGACTCGCTTCGGCCATGGTAGCCGGTGCGGTGGTGTTTCAAACAAGCTTGAATCTTGCCGAGTTAGCCGGCGGAAGGCCCGATTTGCAGTTTCTCATAGCCACCGCCGCCTCCGGGCTCATCGGATCGGTGACCTTTATCGGAAGTTTGATTGCCTTCGGAAAACTGCAGGGCATAGTGACGGAAAAACCGGTCCGTTATAAGGGAGAACAGGTG
>JAIPFV010000133.1 GCA_021736475.1 Spirochaetia bacterium
ATGCCCCGATCTTTCATCTCTTGAAAGGGAAAGCAGCTTCCGGAGGCCATTTTCATGTTCGAGACCGGATTATGCACCACGGTCACCCCGCGCTTGGCCAGAAGGTCCAGCTCCTTTTTGTCTAGCCAAATAGAGTGTGCTGCTACTGTACGTGAACTAAGCAGGCCAAGTGAATCCAGATATTCCACCGGGCGCATATCGTGCCGGGCGATGCAGTCATCGACTTCTTTCCGGGTTTCCGAAATGTGGATGTGCAGGGGAAGTTGGTGGTCGCGGCAGAAATCGCCCAGCCAGAGCAGGGTTTTTGTCGATACGGCATAAATTGAGTGGGGTGCGGGGGTAAACAGTATCTGTTCATTGTGAGGGTCGCCGCCGCTCAGCTCGGAAAACTCTTTTTCTAGCTGCCGTTGGCGCTGTTTTCCGGTTTCCTCATCGAAAAAGTCAATTACTGCGGGACCGCCGGCGGCTTTAAGGCCGGAATCTTGAATAGCCCTTCGTACTTCGGGATAGTGAAAATACATATCGTTGAAAAATACGGTACCGCTTTTGATCATCTCCAGAGCTGCCAGGCGGGTGCCCCAGTAGATATCCTCGGCGGTAAGTTGAGCTTCGGCCGGCCAAATTTTCTGCTCCAGCCAGGGCTGGAGCTTCATGTCGTCGGCAAAACCGCGTAAAAGCGTCATGGCGGCATGGGTGTGCCCGTTTTTTAGCCCCGGTACGACGTGGGCTTCGCCTCCGTCAATCAGCTGATCGGCATCTACCCCGGGTGGAAGTTTCTCTTCGGTATAAATGGAGTGTATCCGTCCTTCTTCCAGGCGGATTGCTGCCTTTTCTCCGTTCAGCTGTATATTGGTAATCAGCACACTCATTGTGCCCCCCTTTTCATACGTCATGATACCATAGGATAATAGTATGATGGAACATCAATGGAAACGCAAAAAAACGCAAAGAGGACGGTTATTAGATGAGTATTCGGGCTGTGTTGTTTGATATGGACGGTCTGCTGTTTGATACGGAGAATCTGTTTCTCTCCTGCAGCCGGGAGACAAAGCAGGAGTTAGGTTATTCGATTCCCCATGACCTGCATGTAGAGGCAATCGGTCGCAGCTTCAAGGATGCGAAGCGTATTTTTCTCGAACACATGGGTCAGGACTTCCCGATGGAAACTTTTCTACAGAGGAATCATCAACGGGTGTATGACCATATTGAGCGCTACGGAATACCGATTAAGCCGGGTGCGGTTCCTCTGCTGGAGGAGTTGCGGCGGAGGGGTATTAAAACTCTGCTGGTTAGTTCGAGCGGCACCTGGATGATAGAGAAAAACCTGGAAGCGGCGGATATGGCAGGCTTTTTTGATTTACTAGTGAGCGGGGAAGAGGTGGAGCATGGAAAACCGGCTCCGGATATATTTTGGTTGGCTGCAGAGCGTGGCCGCCTTGCTCCGGAGGAGTGTATGGTCCTGGAAGATTCGAATAACGGGGCGAAGGCGGGTGTTGCGGCCGGGATGCGGACCGTGATGGTTCCGGACATAAAACCTCCCTTACCGGAGGTGGAAGCATCAGTGTATAGGGTTTGCAACACGTTGGAGGAGGTGCAGCAAATCCTTCCCTTCCTCCTATCCCCCTAACCTATCTAAACAGTTTGTCGAAGATTGGTGCTATTGAACCTCTTACTCTTTCCTTTGTCTCAAATTGGCTGTTTTTTTTATTTCAAAACTCATAACTACTATCCTATAATGAGATATGTATAATAAAACACCAAGCTTCGATAAGCAGTGCTGCGATAAACTAGAGGGGACTATGATGGGGGTTGCGGCGGCAGCCTACCAAATTGAAGGTGCCGCCACCCAGGAGGGCCGAGGCCAATCGATTTGGGATGTGTTTAGTCACACCCCCGGAAAAATTAAGCCGGGGCATACCGGTGATGTGGCTTGCGATCACTACAACCGCATGGTCGAAGATGTTCAACTCATGCAGAGTCTGGGAATAGAGGCGTACCGCTTTTCCTTCAGCTGGCCTCGTATTCTGCCGGAAGGGCGCGGCAGGGTAAACGAGAAGGGACTCGATTTTTACTCTAGGCTGGTGGACCAGCTGCTGGAGGCCGGGATTACCCCTTTCGCGACGATCTTTCACTGGGATCTGCCGCAGGCGCTGCAGCAGGAATACGGGGGATTTGCCGACCGGCGGATAGTAGAGGATTTTGGCGATTACAGTGAGCTGTTGGGCAGACGTCTCGGTGATCGGGTTAAAAAGTGGATTACCATAAACGAGCCCTGGGTCTATTCTATCCTTGGCCACCTGCTGGGTGCGCATGCCCCCGGAAAAAAGAACCCCTGGACGGCTATGCGGGTGGTACATCACAGCTTATTGGCCCATGCAGCGGCAGTTGAGAGGCTGCGGGCAGTGCTCCCGGCAGGGTTCGCGACCTACAATACAAAAGCGTCTGGTACAAAAGCTCTTGGTACAAAAGGGCCTGGCCTGGAAACGGCTACCGAGGACACTCAAGTAGAGATTGGCATTACCCTTAACCTGTTTCCGGTATATCCGCGGGGGGAAGGTGGGCAGGTGGACAGCGAGGGGCAGGCGGAAAGTGAAGCGCAGACGAACGTGAAGGCCGAAAGCGAGAAGGATCGCGGGGCGGTCGATATGGCTGATCAGTTTGTGAACCGCCTGTTTCTGGATCCGCTTCTGAAGGGGGAGTATCCGCCTGAGTTGTGGGATAAGCTGCGGCTGTTTAGGCCGAAGGTGCGAAACGATGATATGAGGCGCATAAGTGATCCTATAGATTTTATCGGCATCAATAATTATACCCGCGAGAGGGCGGAGTATCGGCGCCTGATTCCGTTTGTTCATTTTTATCTGTCCGGATTGGAGGTGCCGGAGGCGGAGTATGTAAAAGAGGGGGTGCAGTATACCAGTATGGGGTGGGAGGTGTATCCTGAAGGAATTTACGAGCTGCTGGCCCGGATGAAGAGCCGGTACGGGAATCCGCCGGTGTACATTACGGAGAACGGCGCTGCCTTTACGGACAGGCCGGTAGAAGAGGGGGGTGAGATGCGGGTGCATGATCCTCTGCGGACGGAATATCTGCAAAGCTATCTTGGGCAGGTCGAGCGGGCGCGCCGGGAGGGTTGTAATGTGAAGGGCTATTTTGTCTGGACACTGATGGATAATTTTGAGTGGGCTGAGGGCTACGATAAGCGTTTTGGTTTGGTATATGTGGACTTTTCTGCGGGGCAGCGGCGCATTGTCAAAGACAGCGGATACTGGTACCGGGACTTCATAAGGGGCAGACAGTAAGGGACGTCAATGAGAGGTGGGAGGGGCAGGGGGCGCTTTAGTCCCTTTACATTTCTTCCGATTACGGTTACCAATTATAGAAACAAATTTATGAACTTACACAGGGAGAAAGGCTATGGATGTTGACGTAAAAAGCTTGCACCCGCTTGAAGTCAAGACCCTCCGGCATGTGAAGCCAGGAGAAGAAATTACCACAAAACGGCTGGTTGATGAGCTGTCGTTTAAGATAGGTCAGTGTAATCAGGCTTTTAGCTGGCTGGCGGGGAAGGGTTTTGTTGATGAGGCCCGCCGCGTGCAGACTGTGGTGTATGAGCTGACTGAATTGGGTAAGTCCTATGCCGAGCAGGGTACTCCCGAAGAACGGATGCTGGAGCTTTTGACACAGAGCGGTCCGCTGACTATGCAGGAGCTCACTGGCAAGCTGGGCTTGGAAAATAGAGATACCGGTTCAGCCTACGGACAGCTTTCCAAAGAGGGTGTTCTTTCGATGGACGATGAGAAACGGGTTTCTGCTGTTGGCGAGGCTTCCGCGCGCATGAAAGCGGTGCGGAGGGTGCTTGATAAGGCTGCCGGACAGGGAGAGATTGAACATCAGGCGCTGGATGATGCTGAGCAGAAGGCGATAGAAAAGATAAGTAAAAAGCGCGGGGCCTCAGGGGTGCCGTTTAAGCTCTCGGACCGCGAAGAGATTGTATATACCCTCAGCGAGGCCGGGGCGGCGGCCCGGGATGAGCTTTTCAAGAAGGGGGTGACCGGCGAGGAGATAGGGGAGCTTACCTCCGAGATGCTTTCCACCGGTTCCTGGAAGGGAAAGAGTTTTCGTGAGTACAATATAAAGACCCCTCCCAACCGAGTGCTGCTTGGACGACGCAACCCTTATGGTGAGTATCTTCATTGGGTAAAGGATAAGCTTACTTCCCTCGGATTCGAGGAGTTCGATGGTCCGCTGGTAGAGACGGAATTCTGGAACGGGGATGCCCTGTTTATGCCGCAGTTCCACAGTGCCCGGGATATTCACGATGTATATTACATTGACAAACCGAGCCATGCCCGTGAGATTGAGCAGCCTTATCTAGATCAGGTGGCGGCTGCTCATGAGAACGGATGGCAGACCGGCAGCCGCGGATGGGGGTATACCTTTGACCGTGATTTTACCCGACGACAGATTCTGCGCAGCCAGGGAACGGTGTTGTCTGCCAAGCAGCTGCCCGAGGCAAAGGTGCCGGGCAAATACTTTGGAGTTGCCCGCTGTTTCCGCTATGACCAGGTGGATGCGACCCACGGTGCCGACTTTTATCAGACCGAGGGGATTGTGCTGGGCGAGGACGTGAACCTGCGCACCCTGTTGGGCTTGCTGAAGATGTTTGCCGAGGAGATTGCCGGGGCCGAGGATGTGAAATACGTTCCCGGTTACTTTCCCTTTACCGAGCCTTCGATCGAGGTGCATATAAAACACCCCGAGCTGGGTTGGTTTGAGCTGGGGGGAAGCGGTATCTTCCGGCCCGAGGTTTCTAAAGCGATGGGTGTTGATGTGCCGGTACTGGCCTGGGGGCTGGGTATCGACCGAATGGCGTTGATGCACCTGGGATTGAACGACCTGCGGGAGCTTTTCTCGCCTAATATAGAAAACGTGCGACTGAGGAGGAATCAGTAGTCATGCCTAAAATTGAAGTGTACGAAGATGCCCTGTATTCCTATGTAGGAAAGCGCTACAACGATGAGCAGCTTGAAGATATGCTGACGGTTGCCAAGGCCGAGCTGGACGGCAAGGATGAGGCGGCGGGACAGCTAAAAATTGAGTTAAACGACACCAACCGGCCGGACCTATGGTCTACCGCCGGAATCGGGCGTCAGCTCCGACAATATAATGAAGAGAAAATTCCCGAATACAATTTTTTCTCAACTCCGCAGGTGAGCAAGGACTACGGCGAGCGGGTGGTCAAAATTGACCCGTCGGTAAAGGATGTGCGCCCCTACGAGATAGCCCTGGCAGCAACCGGCAAAAAGATAGATGAGGCTACTCTGAAGGATATTATTCAGACCCAGGAAAAGCTGTGCTGGAACTTCGGCCGCAAGCGGAGGTCGATTGCTATTGGGGTGTTTCGCAGCGATTTACTGACCTATCCGATTACCTACCGGGCGGCCGACCCCGATGCAACCAAGTTTATCCCTCTGCAGATGGAGGGGGAGCTTTCCCTGCGTGAGATTACCAAGAAGCATCCGAAGGGCCATGAATACGGCCATATTGTGGCTGACTTCGACCGTTATCCGTATCTTGAAGATGCCAAAGGCGAGGCCTTGAGCTTTCCGCCGGTTATAAACAGTGCGTATACCGGTGCGGTGCAGGTGGGGGATGAAAATATTTTTATTGAAATGACCGGCACTGAGCTGCGCGATTTAATCCTGACTGCCAATATTGTGGCCTGCGACCTGGCGGATGCGGGGTTTACTATTCTGCCGGTAAAGATTGAGTATCCCTTTGACACCGAGTTTGGAAGGGAGATTGTCAGCCCCTTTTATTTCCAGGAGCCGATGACCATCGACTTGGAACACGCCCGCAGTATGCTGGGGGTACCTTTTAGCTTGAAGGAAACGGCCACGGCCCTTACCCGTATGGGGATAAGTGCCGAGACCGATGAGAGCCGGCAGCAGGTGACAGTGACGGTGCCGCCCTACCGCAACGATTTTCTGCACCCGGTGGATGTAATTGAGGATATCATGATTGGCCACGGCATGAGCCGCTTTGAGCCGCAGATGCCCTCCGATTTTACCGTCGGGCGTTTGACCGAGGCCGAGGAGTTTGCCCGGAAGGTGCGGGATATTATGATTGGAATGGGTTTTCAGGAGATGATGTACAACTATCTCGGATCGGGTAAGGACTTCATAGAGAAGATGGAGATTAGCGGGGACGATTCAATCCGTATCGCCAATCCGATGACTGAAAACTACGAGTACGTACGCTCATCGATTCTGCCGAATCTGTTGAACAGCGAGGCTGTCTCCGCCCATGCGGTATATCCTCATCACATATTTGAAACCGGGAAAACCGCTTTTCTGGAGCCCTCGGACAACTCGGGGACGGTAACCCGAAATACCCTCGGATTTTTGAGCGCTGATGGCGAGGTGACTTTTAACGAGGTTTCAGCACATGTGTCGGCGGTGTTCTACTACTTGTCTAAAGAGTATCAGCTGCAGGAGTTGGATGATCCCCGTTTCATTAAGGGGCGTTCGGCAAAGATCCTGTATAAGGGCGAGTATGCGGGAATGTTCGGGGAAGTTCATCCCCAGGTTCTTGAGAACTGGGGAGTACAGGTGCCCTGTACATGCTGTGAAATTGACCTTGATACGATAATCAGGGAATAGATAATCCGGGAAAAAGGAGGGGCGTGATGAAAGTGGATATCGAGGCGGTTCAACTGGAGTGGGAGGCGGATGCCAATATTATTGTGGGACAGTCCCATTTTATTAAAACGGTGGAGGATCTTTCAGAAATAGTGGTGACCTCTGTACCGGAGGTTGAATACGGGCTTGCCTTCTGCGAGGCCTCCGGCCCGGCGCTCATCCGCACTGCGGGAAACGACGAGAAGCTGGTCAAAGAGGCGATTGCCTGTGCTCAAGCGGTTGCCGCGGGGCACTCCTTTTTTCTTATCATTCGGAATGCATTTCCGATTAACGTGTTGAATCAGATTAAAAACTGCCAGGAGGTTGCCAGGGTCTTCGCCGCCACGGCAAATCCCCTTCAGGTCCTGGTTGGTAGAACCGAACAGGGCCGTGGGGTTATGGGGGTTATCGACGGGTTCTCTCCGAAGGGTGTGGAGTCTGAACAGGACCAGAAGGACCGGAAAGTGCTGCTGCGGAAAATCGGGTACAAGTTTTAAACCTCATTGCTTCATACTGAATTCTGTAGGATAATAAGAAAGAACCTTTTA
>JAIPFV010000134.1 GCA_021736475.1 Spirochaetia bacterium
ACCCCTTTGCCTTTGAGCACTTGCAGGCTATCTCCTCCCGGATCACCAACAGCATCAAGGATATCGGCCGGGTAGTGTACGACTGCTCCTCCAAGCCCCCCTCGACCATCGAGTGGGAATAGCTGTTTTAGTATAAATATGCATAGTGCTGTATGCAGAAACAGGTTTTTCTAATACTGACTGTGCGGCCGCTTCACTTATCAAAGGACTTAACAAAGACTTAATTGCTCAGTTCGTGGGTGAGCAGTAAATGATAAATGTTCAGCAACTCAGATACTTGTTGGTGAAGCTTGAGGTAATCAGAGCGGGCATGTTCCCAGTTTCCCGATTCAAGTAATTTTTCTACTCTAAGTGCAAGGTCGCGTTCGGCGGCAGCATGGAGAATCCCGACGACATTTGCAATGGAATGGGCTGCTTTACAGCTTCTCTGAAGCTCTTTTGTTCGAAAACAAAAATCAAGTTGGGTCAGACTCTCGGGCAGTTCCTGTAAGGCCATTTGCAGCATGGTTTTAAGATCGTCCTGGTTGTTCCGAAACTCATGCAGGAGGGCTTGCGGGTAGGGGGTTGTACCGGAAGAGGTATTCTGCTCATGGGTCAAGCTACCCGGTTCTGCATCGGAGTTCAGTTTTAGCTCAGGGTGGGCTTGTTCAGGGTAAGCCCTATCCGGATGGATGAGCCGCTCAATTGCATCTTTGACCATCTGCTTGGTCACCGGTTTGGTAAGATAATAGTCAAAATGAACAATCTCTTCTCGATGGGTCTCTTCGCGCAGCGGATAAGCCGAGAGAGCACTGATGGGCGTTCTTTGGCAAGGGGGCTTTGCGGCGGCTTCAATCTCTCTGATTCGCACAACCGCTTCAAACCCATCGGTTCCGGGCATCTGTACGTCCATGAATATCAGGTCAAAGCTGTGACGTTGAAAAAGGCTGACTGCCTCTTGCCCATCGGAGGCAATGGTCACACAATGACCAGCCTGGATTAAAAGGGTTTTTAAATAGAGTTGGTTAACTGGATTGTCATCGACTACCAGTATTGAAAGTTGTAGTTCTGACATATGCAAGTTTCTTAAAACATTCCAAGATAATGTAGTTATATTACAGCTAGCCTATTTGTTCAAGCGCTCCGCGATATGGCTGTGCTCCAAGTCTTTCCAGTCGCAGGAGATGCACTTTCATGACCTCAGTAAAGCGGGACCAGTCTTTTTTCGCCTCCGGCAGCCATAGGTTTTCTGCCAAAGCGGAAAGTCGAGGAAAGGCCATATATTCCACTTGTCGCCCGTATTTTATTTCTTCGGTCCACAGGTTCCCCTGTCCTCCCAGAATAAACTCGCGCTCCCTGTCACTTAAATCTTTAAAAATATCCAGGGTATATACATCTTTTACTGTGGAAACTCCAAGCCTTCCCGGCTCGTTTGGATCATCCAGGTGTTTATTGTCGAGATACGTTCCTGTCTGGCTCGGAGAGACAACTACTTGCAAATTAGTGGCTACCGCGTCTTTGATATACCTTACATCCCTCCACACTGCGGTTATTGGCCGGAAATCAGGGTTAACCGCTAAGACCTCATCCCAGGCAATTATTTTTTTATCATATTCCTCGGCTATCTGCACCGCGTAATTCATCAATAAGCCCTGAAGATCCTGCGGCTTGTGTAATCCATGCTGCTGCATAACCTCCCCACATGCAGGACATTCTTTCCAACGAGCCGTGGGGCATTCATCACCGCCGAGGTGCAGGTAATCCGATGGAAAGAGTCGGCAGACCTTACGTACAAGTGCTTCAATGAAGGTATACACTGCCGGAGTACCTGCGCATAAGACATCTTCATATATCCCGTGCCGAACCGGCACTTCAATGGCCTCTTTACGGCAGGAGAGCTCCGGATAGGCGGCGATAGCCGCGGAGACATGCCCGGGCAGGTCTATTTCCGGAACAACCGTAACACCGCGGTGGGATGCGTGCTCAATAACTTTTTTGATATCCTGTTCCGTATAATAGCCCCCATAGCGTCCGGATTCTGTGGTCATATCGTCCCGCCAGGCTGCGACCTCGAGCAGTTTTGGGTATCCGGGAACTCCTATACGCCACCCCTGATCATCAGTAAGGTGCCAGTGAAATATATTTAGATGATGCAGGGCGAGCAGATCAATAAAGTGCAAAATAAAGGCAACTGGAAACAGGTGTCGCGATACGTCAAGCATTGCTCCGCGCCATTGAACGGCGGGGCGGTCGGTAATAACCGCACATTGAAGTCGAAAAACCTGGGCCTCCGCTTTATCCTGTGATAGTGGAAGTGCCAGCAGATACTGTTTGATGGTATGATACGCATGAATAAATCCCAGACGGTCGCCGGCTTGAATTTTTATACCGCCGGGACTTATCCGTATGGAATACTCTTCAGTCTGAAGATCTCGATTGTTCTGTAAAAGAATAAACGGGAGAGAGGCAGCTGTATACTCAGATTCCAGCTCAGTTGCTGACCGGTCCAAATTAATTTTCAGCATAAGCTTAAAATCATTAGCCATTAGGCGGGCAAAGTTTTCGGCAATATGGGCATGCTCAGAAAATATGGTAACCTGAGAGGATAAAGGGAAAGTTCCTTCATGCTGATATTTCTTCTGCTCTATGTGGAGAGGTGCGGGAATAAGTGTGTTCCAGTTCATTTACTCTACCTCCATTTTAGCCAAAGTATACTGTGAACTGGAGAACTTGACAATCGATCTGCATGGGGATACCATTTTTAGCTAATGTGTAACATGGATATAGGGAAGCTTAAATCAAGGGTAGAGCAGCTGCATATTGCACGAACTGAGTCTCATTTATGCTATGGGGATGAAAAACTACCAGTGATAGTCACCGGAAACTATCCCGAATTGGGACGTTTAACTGCTCTGCGTTTTCTTGAATGGGTACAATCTAACCCGGAAGGAGTGGTGGCACTGCCGACCGGTAAAACCCCTGAGTTCTTTATTCATCACGTGCAACGTTATATAAACGCCCTCGTTGATTCTACTTCCCAGGCTGAGGTGCTGGCTGAACTGGAAGCCGGTGGAGTTGAGCCCGGAAAAGAGATAGACTTGAGGGGCCTGCAATTCGTGCAGATTGACGAGTTCTATCCGATCAATCCAAGCCATGCAAACTCCTTTTATCATTATGTGAATAAATACTACCTGGATGGTTTTGGAATCAGCCGCGAAAAGGCGCAGCTTATTAACTGTGAAGAAATCGGTATTCCCGAGGGAATGGACTTGGAGCGAACCTGGGAAGAAGGGTCTGTGGATCTTTCACTTCGCAATCGCCGGGCTGTCGGACGCCGGGAACAGATGCAGCAGGATGTGATTCGGCGGGTTGACCAGTGGTGCGTAGAGTACGAGGAACGGATACGGGCCAAGGGAGGCATTGGATTTTTTCTGGGAGGTATTGGTCCGGATGGGCATATCGGATTTAATGTACGAGGCTCCGACCTCTTTTCCACCACCCGCCTTACCGACGTAAATTACGAGACTCAAGCTGCGGCAGCCGGAGACCTTGGCGGGATCGAGGTAGCCAGGTCAAGTAAAGTAATCACCATCGGACTGTCGACTATCACATACAATCCCCAAACGGTGGCTATAGTCATGGCTGCCGGCGAGGCGAAGGCAAGAATTGTAGCTGACGCGATAACCTCCGAACCACAGATCATTTACCCGGCCACTGCATTGCAAAAGGTCTCGGACGGACGCTTTTATATCACCGAGGGGGCTGCTAAATTCCTGGACTCCCGGCAGATAGCCCGGCTTGAGCCGCAGGATGTTTTGAATGAAAAGACCACCGAAAAAATTGTAATAGATACCGCCCTGCAGCATCGTAAACGAATAACAGATTTAAACCGGTCCGATTATCAAGCAAGCCCCTGGGGAGCGCTTCTGCTGCGCAAAAGCAGGAGTAATATCGAGGTGATTAATCGGCAGGTTTCGGACTCTCTCAAGCAGAAAATCGAGGCGGGGGTACACCCGCGGAAAGAGGCAACCTTTCTGCACACCGAACCCCATCACGACGACATAATGTTAGGCTATCTGCCCTATGTGGTACGGCACATCCGCGAGCACAGCACCACTCACCATTTTGCCACTCTCACCAGCGGTTTTACCTCGGTAACCAACAAATTTATGCTTGGCAAATTGTTAAAGATGCAGAAAGCCCTCTCACAGGGGCTTTTTGCTACCCTGTTAGAAGAAGACTATTTTGACCCCGACAATAAGCTGGCCCGCAACCGGGATGTGTGGAAGTACCTCGACGGGGTGGCCTCACGGTCTCAGAGTGACATGGACGAGGGAATGCTGCGGCGACTGTTGCGCGATCTGATTACGGTATTCGAAGATAGTGACATAGAAAATCTGCAGGACCGGGTGGATGAACTGGTAAACTACTTTCAAACTCAGTATCCGGGTAAGAAGGATCTACCCCATATCCAGAAATTAAAAGGGATGTGCCGTGAGTGGGAATCGGCCTGTTTATGGGGTTATTTTGGCTGGAATTCGGAGTTCATTGAGCATTTAAGATTGGGCTTTTATAAGGGTGATACCTTCACCGAAGATCCTACGATCAGCCGGGATGTACTTCCCGTCAAACAGCTCATTGACCGTCTACAGCCGGATGTGGTAACAGTAGCCTTTGACCCTGAGGGAAGTGGTCCGGATACCCACTATAAAGTACTACAGGCGGTAGCTGCCGCTCTGGAGATGCATAGGAAGGAGACTGACAGGCAGGATATCCAGGTGATTGGGTACCGAAATGTATGGTACCGGTATCACCCCAGCGAGATAAATATGTGTGTACCGGTATCATTAAACATGATGACCCTGCAGCATGGATCATTTATGAGCACCTATGCAAGCCAAAGGGATGCTTCTTTTCCGAGCTCTGAGTATGACGGGCCGTTTTCCAAACTGGCCCAGTCAATTCAGGTTGAGCAGTATGAGATGCTGAAGACCTGTCTTGGTCGGGAATACTTTTATGAGCATCCAAGTGCACTGATCCGGGCTACCCGGGGGTTTGTATTTCTTAAGCAAATGGATTTGAGCGAGTTTTTCCGCTTTTCCCGTGAACTTGCCCGTAAAACCGAAGACAGGAGTAACTAAAGTGAGTGATGTTCGAGTTCTGGAGAGTGCAGAGGAATTTAACCGCTATCGGGAGTTAGTTCGCTATTGTTTCAGCGATGAATTCAGCCAGTCGGCTCCAATATTTTCTTTCATTGGCAATGAGGATCGGGGCTATGGTTTATTTGAGCAGGACCGATTAGAGACAGGAATCATCAGCCGAGATTTCCGTGCTAATTTGTGGGGGCAAGCTATTAAACTTCATGGAATCACCTACGTTGCCTCGGCCCCGGAGGCTAGAAACAAAGGTCATGTGCGGACTCTCATGAACCGAATCCTGCAAGATGCCTATGAAGCCGGTTATCACGCCTCGGCTTTGTATCCATTTCTGTTCAATTTCTACGCCAAGTTCGGATATGGAACCCTTGGAGCACTACATTCTTATCGCTTCACCCCGGAGGACATCCAACCGGATTTGATATCTCAGGTAGCCGGCACTTTCGAGCCTCTTATCAGCGGTCGTGAAGAGCTGGATAAGCCGGATATGATCGACTTGTTCTCCCAGCGTTTTGCCGAGGCGCAGCAGGTGTATAACGGATGGGCCGAGAACTACAGTCTTGGTATAGAACTGCCCCTGACAGCCGAACAGCAGCGCCGGTATTTAGGTTCTCAAAATGAACAGGCGTATCTGTATCGAAATTTAGAGGGACAGGCGGTTGGCTACCTGCAGTATAAAATGCGCCCAGTCGGGGAAGATAATGTACGCATAGAGGTTCAGCGGTTTGCTTACCTGACCGCCGAGGGATTTCGGGGGCTTATGAGCTTTTTGGCCCGTCATCGGAATCAGTGTCTTGAGGTAGTGCTTCGGACTTCCCGGGATGTTCCGGTTCATCTGCTGATGGAGGAGCCCCGGATAAAGCTTGCAGCAGAGTCTACGTGGATGGCCCGACCCTTAAAAGTAAAGGAGCTGTTAATAATGAGGATTAAGCAGACAGGCTATTCCGGAACCCTTCGATTTTCCCTGCAGGATCCGGTGATTGATGAGAATACGGCCACTTATACAATAAACTCCGGGGAACTATCGATTGGAGCCTTTACCGGAGAGAATGAGATTTCCTTTGAGAGTTTCTCGTCATTGCTGTTCGGTGCCTACAGTTGGCAGGAATTGGCCCTGGCAGGTAGAGTTCCAAGCGTCGAAACGGGCTTGCTTACCCCAAAGGCCGAAGAAGAGTTCTCCTCGCTATTTAGAACAGGCGCGGCGGTTATGCTCAGCGAAAATTTCTAAACCCTGGACCGGCCGGCCCGAGTGGATTTAACTCTGTATTTTCACAAATAAGTGGTATAATTACTAGTGTAATACTTAATGCAGGAGGCATGGTATGGGTAAGAAAACTGTAATTATTGGATTAGTAGTGATATTGCTTGGTGCAGCCTTGCCTGCAGCAGCGGATTCGCAGGTGGATATTGGTCTGCATATTCCCTATTATATCGGTGTTGAAACGGAAGATAGTGAGGGAGATATGGGGGCGGCCCTTGACTACGCATTCCTGGTCCCAGATCTCAAGTACAACTACTTCTTCAATGAAAGTGGTATCAAACTGGGTGTGGGGGCCCGTTTGTTTACCGTAATTCTCGAGTCGATGGCCTATCCGATCATCACCCTCGAAACCGATGTCGGTCCCTTTACCCTCAGCGGACATGTCGGCGGCGGCGTCTTCCTCTTCTTCGGCCTGTTCAACGACGTCGGTACCGGCCACTACTATTTACCGGAGGTCTCGGTTGCCTACCGCTTCTCAGAAAGTTTCAGTATCGGTACCGGAGCCGGATTCTTTTTCGCCCCCGAGGCTGCAGATATTAGTAACTTTGCTTATATTGGCGACGTATTTGCCCGGTTCACTTTTTAAATATTTTTTAAAAATGCTCTTCCAGTACAGCCTCAACCGGTGGGGCGGCGGAGTGGCCGCCCCTGCAGCCGGCTTTTACACCGCCTCTACAGCAGGTGATAGGCCACCGCTACACCGGCGGTCACAACCGAAACCATGCTCATCAGTTTTATTAAGATGTTCAGGCTGGGCCCCGAGGTATCCTTAAAGGGGTCACCCACTGTGTCGCCTACCACGGTGGCCGAATGG
>JAIPFV010000028.1 GCA_021736475.1 Spirochaetia bacterium
CTTTATCGGCACCGCCGCCCGGCTGTATATCAATGGCTGCTTAATCTACAGCTCCGGCACCGTCGGAGAAAGCCCTGATACCGCCCGGCCCGAATGGCGGCCGGAAGTAGTAAGCTTTCAGCCTGAAACCCGGCACCTGCAGCTGCTTATGCAGGTATCAAGTTATCGCGACCGCTCCAGTGGAATTAACGAATCAATCTATCTTGGTACGGCGGAGCAGGTAAGAGATCTGCGCCAAAACCGGCTCATGTACGATATGTTCCTGTTCGGAGCGCTGATTATTATGGGTATCTACCATCTGGGTTTGTACTATTTTCGCCGCAGCGACCGGTCGCCCCTCTACTTTGCCCTGTTTACCTTTGTACTGGCCACGCGGATTGTCGTGTATGAAGAGTTGGCTATTCTAAAATTTATGTCCGACCTCCCCTGGGCTCTGTTGGCACGCATCGGATACATCACCTTTACTTTTGGGGTGATATTCTTTTTCCGCTTTATTCACTGTTTGTTTAAAGATCACGTACACCCCTATGCACAGCGGCTTATCGAGGTGGTAGCACTGTTTTACACGCTGCTGATAGTAGTTTTCCCCAGCACTTTCTACATGCGGTGGCTGTCTCTGTTTCAGCTGTTTACCGTGGCGGTAGCCCTGTATGTATTCTACATCCTCTTCCAGGCCGCCCGGCATCATCGGCCCGGAGCCTGGCTGTTTATCATCGGGTTTTCTTTGCTCTTTATTACTGTGGTCCATGATATCGCTAAAACCATGTTAGTGCTGCCTTCAATATTTCTGGTGCCCTTCGGGCTTCTGGTTTTTATCCTGTTTCAGTCGATGGTAATGACACAAAAGTTTGCTAAAGCCTTTCAAAAATCCGAGCAGATGTCCGCTCATCTGCTGCAGCTAAACGAATCGATGGAACGCTTCGTTCCCCGGGAGTTTCTGCGTTTCCTGAAGAAAGAAAATGTGATGGAGATAAAACTGGGCGATCACGCCAACCATCGGATGACCGTCCTGTTTGCTGATATTCGCGACTTTACCAGCCTCTCGGAAAAGCTCACGCCGGAAGAAAACTTTCGCTTTATCAACTCCTTTCTAAGCCGCATGGGGCCGATCATCCGCGCGCATCGCGGCTTTGTGGACAAATACATGGGCGACGGCATTATGGCTCTGTTTCCAGATCGGGCTGAAGACGCAGTTGAAGCGGCTATCCACCTGCGTGAGGAACTGGTGCGGTATAACCGGGACCGCAGCAAAGCGGGCTACCAGCCGATCAACTTTGGCGTCGGCCTCCATACCGGCGAGCTTATGCTGGGTACCGTGGGCGAGAACCAGCGTATGGACGGTACGGTTATCTCCGATGCGGTAAACCTGGCCAGCCGTGTCGAGGCGCTGACCAAGAAGCTCAACATCGGAATTGCCATAAGCGAGGCTACCCACGGCTGCCTTCTCAAACCTGAGCAGTACGAAATTCACTATGTCGGTAAGGAATGGGTAAAAGGCAAGGCTGAGGAAGTCTCCATCTTTGAAGTCGCCGGCCGAGGGAACTACGCGGTAACTAAGCTCAGCCAATAATTCCTTTTGTAAGAATCAGGTTTGCGTATAAAGCTGTCTCTCCGGTAGCTATAACCCCGAAGGCAGCTTTACTGCGTTCATAAAAGGAAAACCGAGGTATCATTTCGAACTCTCCCGGAAAAGCCGGATCGCTTTTAAGCAAAGCGCGATACTCATCCCAAATTGCTGGAACAGTAGGGTCTCCCGAAACTATCTCCATTACCCCGGCAGGCTGTTCAGTAAAAGTATCCAATGGAAACAGTTGCAGGACCGATTCTAACAATGAGGGAATAGCGTGCCCATCGGCTCTCACTAATCGCCGAGCACAGCTAGCTGCCGGGAAGTTAGCATCTGCAAACACAACCGAGTCTCCGTGTCCCATCTCCATCAGCAGCTTTAATAAATCCGGGGAAAGATTATTCGGGATACCCTTTAACATGCAACCCTCCTTTTGTGTATTACCGGGAATAGTATCACATTATACTTCTTAGTGCGTACTTCTCCTTATACATTGTGCATTTAATATGTTATGCGACCTTTGCTTTTTCCGGCAAGCTGCGATATTATTCTATCTAGAACCCAATCAAGCCGGAGGCACTATGCGAAAGCTATTCACCCGAACCACCCTTTTCGCAGCCCTGCTGCTGTTTCTGCTGCTCCTGTTCGCCGGTTGCGCCGGCATGCCGGTCTCCCAGCGCGAAAGCAGCGTCAAAAGCCTGCTGTACGAACTGCAGCAACGCGACCCCCAGGCGGCTGCCAATCTCACCCACGTTCCCTTTCTATTCGACGGCGAAATCCTCACCACCGAACGCGATGCCCAGCTCATGTGGGAAAACCTCTCCGCCTCCGGCTTCCTCTCCGAGGCCCAGCTCCTGACCGTCGCCCCCGCCGACCCGGCCCAGTACACCCGCTTTGCCGACACCGCCCAGGTCCGGGTCTTCTTCGAGCACTCCCTGCCGGATAATTCGGCCTTTGCCGAAATTTCTACGGACTACGGACGTTTCCTCTTATTATTATCTGGAAAGAAAATAGGCTACCCGATAGTGGTCGGCGTGAAAGGACCCCTGCAATGAAACCATCAGTACACATTCTCAGAGTCAGTATTGCATTTGTTTTAATGCTCTTGTTACAGAGTGGGGCCATCTTTGCCCTGGATGCCCAATTGGTATACCGCGAAGGCCGGGTGGACATCGACCGCCGGGGCGGCGATAGAATTCCCGCCTACATAGGCGACGACCTCCGCGGCGGCGACTCGGTTATCACCGGTATGGACGGCTTTGCCGAGCTGGAGCAGCGCAACGCCGGCACCATCACCGTCGAGCCGGATACCATCTTTACCATCGACTCGGAGGTCTCCTCCGGCCGGGAGCGGGATGTCCTGCGCTGCACCCTGGGCAGCATCTCCTACCGCTTCGACAGAATTGCCGGCGACCGAGAGCCGCGCATCACCACCCCCAGCGCCGCGGCGGGCATCCGCGGTACCGAACTAACTGTGGCCGCCGGCGAAGACGGCTCCTCCCTGTTCGTCGTCCAGTCCGGCCGGGTGGATGTGGAGGCCCAAGGCAAAACTGTTTCCCTCGGCCCGGAGGAGGGCGTAGAAGTCCGCCCCGGCGAACAGCCCGGCGAAAAGTTCGATGTAAAGCGCGGCCAAATCGACTACAGCAGTTGGCGCCAGGAGCGCCGCGACGCCTTCATCGACGACCCTGTGGCCTCCGCCAAAGGCCTGGAGCGCCGGTTTGACGGCTTTGTCAGCCAAATCAACAGCCTCGCCCCCCTGCTTGCCGAACAACGCCGCGCCCTGGAAAGGGAGCGGGAGAATTTAGAAAAAATAGGCGATGAGAAAGGCCAGGAAGCACAAACAGAGTACTATCGTGGAATTGTACAACCTATAGAAGACAATACCTTTAAAAGTTATATTACTTTGCGTTATTATGCTCAATCAGCTTTTTCGATTCGCCGCTTTGTCCTGGGACACATGTATCTCTCCTTAAAAACCGCCTATCTGGAAGATCTATCAAACCATAGTTATCAACAGTTTATAAAAATCCACAATAATATACTTCAGAAATTTGCTACCGAAGTACTACCGCACCTTACTGATGCGGATCTAATGTAAGCTTAGGAGACTATGTATGAAATCGATAAAAAATCCATTGAGAATAATCGGCTATTTGTTTCTTCTCACCTTTTTATTCACCCTTGGATCATGCGATATGTTCATAAACTGGTTTGGAACCAGCATTGAGGGCAGGGTAGATGCCTTTAATGACGACCTATCTGCCGGAAATTATAGTAGTCTGTATACACATTTTCATAGTGATACAGAACTTAGAACTAGTATGAAAAACGATGCACTAAAATTTTGGGATGGAACAATAATTGGCCCTGCAAATGCCCCTTGTAAAATTGTTAGTTATTCTGCTGGAGATACAGTGACTGGTACTATAAGAAATAAATATGATGATTTCTACTTTTCGATGGATATGAAAAAAGACGGTATGGAATATTTTATTCGTACTTTGACAATTGGCAGTTCCACAGAGATTAGAAAACTGGATTAGTTTATGAACAATTCTAACTCAATTGTTCATCAAATCCGCAGTGAGCTGGAGCAGGAGGCAAATCCCGATAAGGCTCGGCATCATCAGGGGTTTTTTAAGACCGGGCCGGGGGGCTACGGTGAGGGGGATATGTTTATCGGGGTCTCCCTGCCGGCGCAGCGGCGGATAGCAAAAAAGTACCGAGATACCCCCGCCGGCGATCTGGCTCAACTCCTGTGCTCAGAAATCCACGAACAACGCTCGGTGGCGCTGCTGATTATGGTGGAAGCTGCCAAGCTAAAGAGCTGCAGCGATGAGCGGCGCCGGGAGTTCCGCCGGCTGTACCTGGACCACATGGACTACGTAAATAACTGGGACCTGGTGGATATCAGCGCCCACTATATCCTGGGGCCCTGGATGCTGGCCGAACCGGAGCAGCGCATGCTCCTCTATAAACTGGCCCGGTCGGAAAACCTCTGGCACCAGCGCATCGCCATTATAACCACCTTTGCCTTTATCCGGGCCGGCGAGTTCAAGGACACCTTCAACATCGCCGAGCTGCTGCTGGACCACCCCCACGACCTTATCCACAAGGCCGTCGGCTGGATGTTGCGTGAGGTGGGCAACCGCGATCGCAAGACGGAGGAGCAGTTCCTGAACCCGCGTTATAACACCATGCCCCGCACCATGCTGCGCTACGCCATCGAAAAGTTCCCCGAGAAGCAGCGGCAGGACTACCTGAAGGGGCGTATATGACGAGCGAGGATAAATGAGATGAAAACTTTCACTGCTATAATAGAACGTGATGGAATAACAGGGAGCTATGTTGGCTATATTCCTGAATTTCCCGGAGCTCATTCACAGGGAGATACAATCGATGAACTTAGGAACAATTTGGTAGAAGTTGTTTCAATGTTGATAGAAGATAATGAACCTACATCAAACATAGAATTTATAGGCACTCAACAGATAGTAGTCGCATAGAGTATGGGAACAATACCAGTACTTAAATCACAAGAAGTAGGATTTATTGAAGTAAGGCAAAAGGGTTCACACAAACAATATCGACATGACAATTGATGACTTTTTACGTTTTTACTAATAATATGAGCAATTGATTCCGGAAGATCAACAGAGCCCCTATATCCTTCATTTCAGAAAAACAATTCAATTCGGCCTTTGGCCGAAAAGGGGTTTGATAAAGGACTTGCATGGGAGTATAGTGCAAGTATGCTGCTTCGTATCGTCGACCTCGGCTTAATCGACTACCAAGAGGCCCTCACATTACAATACTCTCTTATCGAAAAATGCAGTCGCGAGGAAATACCCGATACCCTTCTGCTGCTGGAGCACCCCCATGTGGTTACCCTGGGCAAACGGGGGGAGAACTCGGACATGCTTTTCTCCGAGGATGTTCTGAGCAGCCGCGGGGTGCAAACCGCCTGGGTCGACCGGGGCGGCCAGGCCACCTACCACGGGCCCGGGCAGCTGGTTGGCTATCCGATCATCAACCTGCGGCACCATCAGCGTAAAATAAAACGGTTTGTACATAACCTCGAGACCTTTCTTATAGAGCTTTTAGGCCGGCACTACCACATCCGCTGCCACACCGAAGATAACTACGTGGGCGTCTGGGTGGAAAATCGAAAAATCGCCGCCATCGGCATTTCCATCCATAAGGGTGTCAG
This sequence comes from Spirochaetia bacterium, assembly GCA_021736475.1. Classification (GTDB taxonomy): domain Bacteria; phylum Spirochaetota; class Spirochaetia; order DSM-16054; family Sediminispirochaetaceae; genus DSBN01. Next base: position 5,778 of record JAIPFV010000028.1, read on the forward strand.
CATGCACGGCTTTGCCCTCAATGTGAACACCGACCTGGAGTACTTCTCTCTGATTATCCCGTGCGGAATCCAGGGAGGCGGCCGGGGAGTTACCTCTATCTCAAAAGAGCTGGCAGGCGAGGTAGCGGTAGAGGCGGTAAAGCAGCAGGCGGGCCCGCTGTTTGCCGAGATATTCGGTTACGAGGCTACCGAGTTTATATCCAAAGAAGATTTTCAGGAGTACCTGTAATGATACAGCCCAAAAACAAACCAAGCCCCAAGCCCGAGTGGCTGAGGGTTCCCATCCGCAGCGGAGGCAACCTCAATTCGGTCAAACGCCTGTTGAAAGAGCTGCACCTCAACACCGTCTGCGAGGCGGCCAACTGCCCCAACCGGATGGAGTGTTTCAGCAGCCGCACCGCCACCTTTATGATCCTGGGCGATATCTGTACCCGCAACTGCCGGTTCTGCGATGTGCCCGTCGGCAAAGCCCAGGCAGTGCAGCCCGACGAGCCGGCCAGGTTAGCCCAGGCGGTGGTAGAGCTGGGCCTGGTGCACGTGGTTATCACCTCCGTCACCCGCGACGACCTGCCCGACGGCGGGGCCGGTCACTTTGCCGCCACTGTACAGGCCATACGCGCACAAAAACCCGAAGCCACCATCGAACCGCTGATACCCGACCTGCAGGGGAACCAGGATGCCCTAAAAACGGTCTTAGACTCCGGCCCGGACATTCTAAACCACAACCTCGAAACCATCCCGCGCCTCTATTCCCAGGTGCGCCCGCAAGCGGACTACCGCCAATCCCTGGAGGTCCTGCGGGCTGCCAAACAGCTCAACCCCCGGGTGTACACCAAATCCGGCCTCATGGTAGGCCTGGGCGAGAGCGTCGGGGAGATCGAAACGGTCATGGACGACCTGCGCTCCGTCGACTGCGATTTCCTGACCATCGGCCAGTACCTGCCGCCCAGCAAAGGCCACTTTCCGGTAGCCGAGTACATCCACCCCGACACCTTTAAGGCCTATCAGAGAACCGGCTACCAAAAGGGCTTTGCCTTTGTAGCCTCGGCCCCCTTTGTCCGCAGCTCCTACAAAGCCGCCGAGATGACCTCGGCCATAGTATAATTATAATTATGGAATGAAGAGATCCACAGCCACAGGAGGTGTGTTTTATGGAGGAGATTAATTCGCAGGCTGCGCCCAAACCGGCAGGGCACTACGCCCAGGCGATTGAGCATATGGGCCTGGTATTTGTATCCGGACAGCTGCCGGTAGACCCCAAAAAGGGAGTAGGAGAGGTAGGAACTATCGAGGATCAGACTAGGCAGGTGCTGGCAAATGTCCAGGCCGTCCTCTCGGAGGCCGGATGCGGGAAAGAGGATGTAGTAAAGACAACCGTGTACATAGCCGATATCACCCTGTGGGACAGGGTGAACGAGGTGTATGCCCAGTTTTTTGGCAACCACCGCCCGGCCAGAGCAGTAGTACCAACCCGCGAACTCCACTTCGGTTACCAGGTAGAAATCGAGGCCATCGCGGCAGTCCCCGGTAAGGATGAATGAGTCTGCATAATTCCTTCTCCCGGTAGGATTATAGTGGAGTACTTAAAACGGTGGAAACATGCGGCTCTCAATCAGAGGAGACGGCAGGGGACACTTAATCGTAAAAACGCCTTATCATCCCGGCGCGATCAAGGTGTTGAGAAGTATTCCGGGTATGCAATGGGATCAAGCCAACAAAAACTGGATCTTAGACGACAGCCAGTCTAACCTGGACGCCTTTTTGGAAAAACTGCACCACACCGGGCTGTTCAGCCTTGCCGACAGCATAGGACTTTCCCGCAGCGGAGCGGTGCACTGCGTAAGCGCACTCCGCCATTTCTTTAGGATAAACTACCCACACCGATACCCCAATCCTGCGGATTCAATTCCCGTCCCCCGACAAAGTAAAAAGTACCCGGATATACTATCCAAAGAGGAAGTATTTGAGCTTCTTGGTTCTCTTTCCACTATCAAACACCGTTTTCTCCTCTCTCTCGCCTACTCCTACGAGGAAGCGAAGTCGTTCGTCTTAAGGTAGCTGATATTGATCTCGACCGTGGCCTCCTCCATATCCGTGCAGCGAAGGGAAACAAGGACCGGTACACCATCCTTCCGCGCCTCCGCTACATACAAGAACTCCTCGGTCACAAAAGCTCGCGAACAACCGAAATCTACACCCATGTAAGTACTCTCAGTGTAAAAAATATCACCAGTCCCTTTGACACCCTCCCGGGAGGAAAAAGGTTATGAAAAGTGCCGGATAAAACAGCATGGAGGATGCGAGGTGAAATACATTGATTGAGATAAGAGGAGTTATATGACATACTTATAATCAGAAATAAATAAATTAGGAAGTTATTATGAAAAGTAAAATTGCTAGTTCGATAAAGTTAAAAACTCAACCAGTTGCAGTGTTGCGCTCAAATGTTAAACCCGAGGGTGGGATGCAGTTTCAAGAAGGGAAATGGGGTTGTGTTATTTCGATGTTAAATGCTTCAGCTAAAGGACGAGTGGCAGTATTTGAAGATAAGACTACGAATTGTCCGGGTGGCAAAGTTGGACTTGGCTTCAATCGTTTTAAATTAGGTTTTGTTGAACATTTCTTGTCAACAGGTGTTCCGGGAGGTAGAGAAGGAGAATTCTATAAAAAGAACCCGGAGTTAGCAGCAAAATTTGCAACTGGGTTACCTGGAGTTGTACCCGCAAAGTATATAATTTTTAAACCGCTATCGGAATTGGCTGAAGATGAAAAACCAGATATTATTATCTTCCTAGCCAATGCAGATCAACTTTCAGCATTGGTGTGGTTCGCTAATTACGATAAAGCAACTCAAGACAACGTTAAAGTAGACTTTGCTTCCGGCTGTCAGCAGTCTGTACTGTATGCTCTAGAGCAAGCAGAGAAGGAAGACCCAAAGTGTATTATCGGACTAACGGACCCTTCCGCGCGCCTTTATATCGACAAAGATATTCTTTCATTCAGCATTCCTTATAAACGCTTTTTGGAATTAGAAGAGCAAGTTGAAGAGAGTTTTTTAACCAAAGAAACATGGCTCAAGATTATGTCAAGGATAGAATAGATTTTGAATGATTAGATTTGCTGCACGTCATATAACAGCGAATATGCGGTTCCGGCTTCGCCTTCACCTTCATCCAAATTGGCCTTCGGCCAACTTCGCATATTCGCGGTACGTTAGGTGTAATTGTTATAATGGGTGCCAATGCACAGAAAATGAACCGTCAAGACATCATCGACTTTCTTCAGGCTGAAGGACAGCTGCGCTTTGAAGAACAAATTTAGAGCAAATATGAGATACACAGGGATTTTGTTCCCCAGAAACTAAAAGCCAATCTTGAGCTTGCCGGTATTACATCAACACTCGACAATGAGTCGCTCCGCTCCTGTTGATAGTATGTTCAGCACATACTTCCGGGATGCGATTTTCCGTGCAAGGGGGCGCAGCGGAAACCCCGAAGACCCCGCCGCGGACGCCCGGCGGCGCGGAGCAAGCCGGAAGGCGGCCGCGAAAGAGCGGGGCCGAGGCGTTGCAGCGGAGCACCCGGTCCCGGCGGGCGCCCCGACCGGCGGGATGCACCCCGGAATGGTTTGATTCGTAATAAGATGAAAAATGCAATTAAAAGGGGGGATATAGGCTTGTGTATGGGGGATCTATACACAATAGTATAAAACCGATGTAACAGTGTCCCTGGCGGCGACTCTGAACAGAGGCCGACAGGTGGTCTTAAGCGCTGCGGGTGTACCATCAGCCCGTACTGTTGAACTTTATCTTTTGTGGTATATTGATAACACTATTGTCGGGAGAGGTCTCATTAAGAGTATGCTTAGATATATATGGGAATTGCCACAGAACCTTTTAGGCTTAGTAGTGATACTGTTCAGCCATGCAGCATATGATCAAAATTATGAATCCTCCAAGGTGTATCACACAAGCAAAATGTTTGGAGTCTCTTTAGGCATGTACATTATTGTGTATGCGTTGGTTGATGAGGAGACGATTTGGCATGAATATGGTCACTCAATCCAGTCTTTGTTCCTCGGCCCCCTTTACTTAGTCATAATCGGGATACCCTCATTCACGATGAATTTATTAACTCGGATGAAGGTTCTAAGAGCTGAACGATACTATAAACGATGGCCTGAGAACTGGGCTGATGAACTCGGGGGAGTAAAAAGAGTTAACTGAATGAATTATAATCGAAACGCACTTGAGGAAAAAAAATGAGAAGAAATGAGAAACAAATAACTGACCAAGAATTATTAGGGGATATTTTATCATCCAATGTTATCTGTAGAGTAGGTTTCGCTGATGGTGAGTATCCATATATCGTTCCAATGAACTACGGGTATAAAGAGAACGAAATATTTTTGCACTCGGTGTTAGAAGGAAAAAAAATAAGTTTAATGCAGGCTAATAATCATGTCTGTGTAGAAATTACGGATTCCATAGAAATTGTTTCCTCCGACAGAGCATGTGGGTTCAGTACGAAATTTAGGTCGGTTATTTGTAATGGAAGAATACATCCTGTAATTGAATTGGAGCAAAAGATTGAGGGTTTCAAAACTATAATGAAACAGCATACAGGAACACTAGACTGGGAAATACCGGAATCTGCAGTTGAAAAGGTAGCGGTCCTGAAGATTGAAATAGAGTCAATGACAGGTAAAATATCCGGAATCTAAAAATGTACTCGGGCTTGTTTAGTTCAAATTTGCTGGTCCTACTTGCTTTGCAGAAACCCATTTTTCATGTTTACCGCCGTTTCGCGCGTGACCCGCCGCCGCCCAGGAAGGCTGATGCGCCAAGCAGGTAGCCGAGGTTGTACCAGGTTCCGGAGTTCGGTATTGCGTACATCTCGTAGTCGGTGAACAGGCTGCCGACAAAGCTGAACAGAATCAGAAAGCCGTGCAGCAGACCGTGGAAAAAGCCCGGCGGGTTTTCCACAACTCCGCTCTGGTGGGTGGCACAGCCGCTTATTGTCAGCAGTATGATCAGTGGAAGCAGGAACTGCATCAGCCTTTCCGGCTGTAATTTTCTGTGTAGTAAGGGCAATTTGTGGGTCATTTTAAGCTCCATAAAAACTATTTTATAGATTATTATAGCGCATTTTCCGGGTATTATCATTTATCTTTTAAACCGCCCTGTGCAGCGCCCCGTGTAAGGCTCTAAAGTAAAATTTCTTGACACCTCTTTTGGAGTAGCCTAGTATCAAAGGGTGGATAATCGAATTGCCTCAGTAGAGACCCTTCTCACATGCCCCGACCGAAACTACCTGCTGGTAAAAGTTACTACCGAGGCCGGTGTGGTCGGCTACGGCGATGCTACTCTCAACGGACGCGAGCTGGCGGTAAAAACTGTCCTGGATGAGTATACCGCACCCCTCCTCAGGGGCTGCGATTCCGGCCGCATTGAAGACATTTGGCAGATGCTGTTCCGTCACACCTACTGGCGGGGCGGCCCGGTGCTGCAGACTGCAATGGCCGGTGTGGATATGGCCTTATGGGATTTGCTGGGCAAGCGAACCGGGCTGCCGGTGTACCAGCTGCTGGGCGGTAAGAGCCGCGACCGTATAAAAACCTATTATCATGTTCATGGAGATACCTCCGAGGCTTTGATTGCACGGGCTCATGAGGCTGTTAAAGCCGGAGCACAGGTATTGCGTTACAGTTTTTCCACCAAAAACCCCTTTCATCCGGAATCAGGCCGGTCTTACACCCAGCCCCACCAGGACATCGAGCTGAATGAGCGTTTTGAGGTAAAGGGCCAAGCGGGCGGCACTATGGCGGATACAGAAACTCAAATTGCCCGGTGGGAAACTGAGCCGTACCTGGAGGAGCTTCCGGATATCACCGCTGCTCTGCGGCATGCAGTTGGACCTCATATCGGGCTGATCCACGACATCCACTCCCGCTGCACTCCAATTCAGGCGGTTAGGGCAGCGAAGGAGCTCGAACCTTGCCATCTGCTGTTTTTAGAAGATCCTATAGAGCCGCTGAACCGTGAAGCCCTGGAGCTGGTCCGGGCTGCCTCTGCTACCCCCTTGGCTACCGGAGAGCTATTTAACACGATGGACCAACTGCTGCCGCTGCTTCAACGGCGTCTCATCGACTATATCCGTCTGGATATCAGTCATTTCGGAGGAATTACTCCCCTGCGGAAGGCGGCCTACGTCGCTGAGGCCTGCGGGGTCAAAACCGCGTTTCACGGCCCCGGGGATATATCCCCGCTGGCCCATGCAGCCCAGTTCCACCTGGATCTGCATGTTCCGAACTTTGGTGTTCAAGAGACCCTGCGTTTCGATCCCCGCCTCTCTGAAGTATTTGAATGGCATACGGTGACGGAGGACGGCTATCTTAGCTTTGAGGAGCAGCCGGGTCTGGGCGTTGCTGTTGATGAGGCTGCCGCCGCCGCCTTTCCCTACCGGAAGGCCTTTATTCCGGGACATCGCGATGAGGGCGGTGCGGTTCACGACTGGTAAAGAGGCGCCTGTCTGCGGACTGTAACTTATGTATTAATAATTAGTCTGCTTGAACCTGGGCAAGCATCGTGCTTAGGTATTGATAGCTGCGGATTGCCGCTGTTTTTCCGTCCGGTCTAGGCATACATTCTATGCTCACCGCGCCGCTGTAATCAATTGCCCGGAGAACACGAAAAATTTCTTTGAAATCGATGCTTCCTCCGCCCGGGTACATACGGTTGTTATCGGCAAAGTGAATATGACCCAGGTAGTCGCCGTAGTGATACAGCGAATCGATAATCGATGCTTCTTCAATATTCATATGAAAAATATCCGCGTGAATCTTGATATTCGGTGCTCCGATCGCCTTTATAAGGCGGACGGACTCTTCCAGGGTGTTCAGATAATCCTGTTCGTAACGATTTATTGCTTCTAACACCAGTTCAACTCCGAGGTTTTCGGCAAAGGCTCCGCACTCCTTTAAGGCGGAGTGTATCCGCTCCCGGCCGGTCCGCTCGTCGGTGGCAGCGTTCAATTTACCCTTAATAGTTCCGATAATGATGGACGGCTTAAAGTCGGCGAAGGTTTCAATTACATCCTTAATCCGCTGGATGGCCGCTGTACGTACGGACTCGTCGTCGCTTGCGAAGGAGAGGCGGTCGTCGACCGCCGAGAGCCCCGTCCCGATAGAGGTAAGTTTCAAATTGTGTTTCGACAATAAATAGGCGAGTTGTTCCGCGTCGATTTGATGTGGATCTGAAATATGAAGTTCCGCTCCCTGATAACCGATATGGGCTATTTGTTTTAGGCTCTCTGCGATGTCTCCGGTAAACAGAATCGGACCGAATTGAGACGGCTTTGGAGTGAAGGTGGCGGAAATGATCATGTTGTATCCTCCTGCAAATTATTCTACCCCACGAATACGTTCGATGTAGTCGGTGAGGTTTTTTCCGTGGCTAGTATATACCGGTTCCATGGCATCTCGAAAGCTGGAAATATCAATATCGGTTATTATTTCACAGCCCGCCTCACGGGCTTTCTGAATTGCCGCGTCTACCTTCTCCTGCCACAATTTTCTCTGGTAGGGTACCGACTCCTGGGCTGCACGGCGAATCAACTGCTGGTCCGCCTCCGATAAACGGTCCCAGGTTTTTTTACTAAAGAGTATTATCTCTGGTGTGCGCACATGGGCATCCATGCTGTAGTATTTGGCCACCTCGTAGTGGCCCTTGGTAATCCAGGAGGGGTAGTTGTTTTCCGCCCCGTGAATAACCCCGGTTTGCAGGCCTGTGTACACCTCCTCAAAGGCCAGTCGGATTGGTTCGGCTCCCACCGCCCGCACCAAGTCCTGCATTATTTCGGCCTTCTGTACCCGTATTTTCAAGCCCTCCAGGTCGGAGAGCCTGCGAATAGGGTGGACCGAGTTGTAAAAACTGCGCTGTCCGGAATCGTAGTATCCGAGGCCGATTAAGTCCGAGGATTTTAGTTTGTCCATCAGCTCACGGCCGATAGGGCCGTCCACCACCTTGTGCATGTGTTCCGCATCCCGGAAAAGATAGGGCAGGGAGAATACCTTCAGACTTGGTTCGGTTTGGGTGAGCGGGTTGATATTGACCCTATTAATATCGATCGCACCCAGCTGTGTTTGTTCGATGGTCTCCTTCTCCGAGCCAAGCTGGGCCGAGGGATATACCTGCACAGTAATCCGACCGTGGGTCCACTCTTTTAAGAGGTCCCCCATCTTAATCAGCCCCTGGGTGGTAGGATAGGTTAGTTCATGGTCATCGGCCGCTTTTAACACGATGTTTTCTCCGGAAGAGCGGCTCGGTGAGAAAAGTGTCAGCCACAGCACCGCTGCTGCCAGTACAATGGTGATCGGCAGCAGCAGTATCAACGTTTTTCTGTTCATAAGAATCAAGTTTACCCTTTCAGCATACCTTCGCTCAAGCCTTCAATAAAAAAGTCGCGAAAGATAAAAAAGAGAATCAGCACCGGCAGAATGGTCACAATTACCATTGCTCCGACCCGCCCCATCACCAGGGTTTGCAGCTCATCCCGCAGCCATACAATGCCCACCGGAAGAGTCTGCCACTCGTTCTTTGTCATGAGGGTACTGGCAAACATATACTCCTGCCAGGCGAAGACAAAGGTGATGATGGTGGTAGCTGCCAGGGCGGGGCGATTGATCGGCACTAGTATTCTGCGCCACATCTGAATTTCGGTACAGCCGTCAATAATGGCGGCGTCCCGGATATCCAGGGGGATGGTGGAAAAGGCCCCTCGCATTATCAGCAGACCCCAGGGCAGGTTAAGGGCGACATAGGGAAAGATCAGACCCAACCAGGTGTTCTGCAGACCGATCTCATACTCCATCAGAAAAATGGGTATTAGATACATGATGTAGGGAATAGTGAGCACTCCCACTACCAGCATAAACATAATATTCTGTCCTCTGAACTTCCGCATGCCGAAGGCATACCCGCCCATGGCGCTGGATACCAGCACGATCAGTACGGTTGAAATGGTGACAACCAGGCTGTTCACCACGTACCTGATAAAGCCTCCCATCTCGGTAAAGATATATACAAAATTTTCCAGGGTAAGGGCATGAGGAATCAGGGTGGGCGGATACTTGTACAGATCCTGAGTAGTTCGTATCGATGTAAGGAACATCCACACTACCGGAAATAGAAACAGAATCGCGAATACACCCACAAAGATAAACAGGATTTTTTCTCGTCTACGGACCATTTTCATACTATACTCCTATCCTTTTTGGGCCGTTTCAGGCTTGAAGATGAGGTTAAGAATCCATGTGAAAAATAAAATGATAAAAGCCGTCAGATAGGCCACCTGGGAAGCCTCTCCCATATGCAGTCGCTCAAAGGCAAGTTTCCATGAGTAAAGATACAAAGTCAGAGTTGCCGACCCGGGCCCTCCTTGGGTGATAACCTGGGGCAGAACAAAGACCTTCAGCGAATTGATGAGGATCCAGATCCCCCCGATCAACATGTAGGGTTTGAGGTTAGGAAGTACTATAAACACAATTTCCTGAAAAAAGTTTGCTCCGTCCACCCGGGCGGACTCCTTCAGGGATTTCGAAATACCCTGTAGTCCGGCTAAGAAAATAATGAGGGTAAAGCCGATCATCTTCCACGTACGGGCCAGTACCAGACTGTTGAGGGCGGTACTTGGCTCACCGTACCAGTCGTGGGTGATATGGCCTAATCCAAGGAGCCTCAGCATGTGGTTAAAAATTCCCAAGTCCGGTGAGAGAATCCAGGCAAAGGTGATGCCTACCAGGGACATTGGCACGATCATAGGCATATAGAAGATTACCTGAAAAACTTGAACCCCCCGCTGAAGTTCATTAACAAAAATTGCCAAAACAAGGGATACCGCAAAGGCAATTAAAAAGTAGGCTACCGCAAAGCGCATTTGATTATACAAAGCGGTGTGAAAAAAGATGTCGTTTCTCACCATATCGATGTAACCCTTGATGCCAATGAACTTCGGCGCCGGGTCCGAGGCGTAATTGAACTCGGTCAAGCTCAAATACCCGGAAAAGATGACCGGGAACGCGATAAAGATAACTACAAATAACATGGTCGGAAAAAGAAAAAAAGCCAGATTTAGTCGGTCCCGCAGACTGTTTTTTGTCAGCTGTTTCATGGTGCCACCTCAAGAATATAGTAAAAACATAGTAAAATAGGCCGGGCGGTGGCGATACATCACCCCCGCCGGCCTTTCTGCTACTGCCCGCCTTTACTGAGCGCGCAGGTCCGAGAAATCCAGATCTTCAGATTCATTTTGAATGTTTTGAAGGGCCTTATCGACACTCATGCGTCCAAAGGCTGCTTCCGGCAGATATTTGAACAGTATGTCTAGATACTCCTGCAGGTCCGCAAACAGAGGGATCGGGCTGGATGCATCGGCTACCGACAGGATAGTCGGCATTTGGTCCTGAAACCAGGTAATTCCCTCACCGTAGTAGTCCTTCATAACCGGTAGTTTTCCGTAGTTGTTAAAGCTCCACTGCTGCATCTCTTTAGAAAAAACTACCTCGCGGATAAATGCCTTGGCCAGGTCCTTGTTCTTGGCAACCTTCGGTATCCACACCGAGTGGGTCCAGATGATACTTCCGTTTTTGTCTGCATCCGGCCAACCGAGGTAGGCGATGTCGGACTCGTCTTCGGTCACACTGACCAGCTCCATAATGTGGCCCTGGGCTGCGTAAAATGAACCGGTGGCGTTGGTTTTCCATTTCTGATAGCCCTGATCGTCGGTAGTGGTGTAGGTTGCAACACCCTCTTCGTGCATTTCCTGCAGATAGGTCAGCCAGCGCTTGGCGGCATCACTGGTCACATCAAAGCCTCTGCCGTCCTCTTCCATGAAGGTACCGGTCATGGCCTTGATCGGGCCGGCGTAGTTGTACTGCATAAACTCACGGTCCCAAATCTGTACGTGTGCGCCTAGCTCCGAGGCTTCGTTGAGTGCGCCAAACCAGTTTCGGAAGGCCTCCGGCTCCCAGCCGGGAATCGGTTTGGGGCCTCCGTCTTCCCAGAGCCCGGCGTCCTTCATAATCGAGGTGTTTACCCCGATTATAGAAACTTCACCTACGAAGGGAATGCAGGGATAGTAGGTTCCATTCCCCTCAGGTTTTTTATAGTGACCGGCAGAAAGAAATCCGCCCACAAACTTGTCCTTGGCCATATCGCCGGTGAACATAGAGTCCATCGGTTCGGTCCATCCTCCGGCTATTAGAGGGGCCAGCATCGAGCCGCTTCCACCGACAAACACGTCAAAAGGGGTGGTTCCCTGCTTCCATTCGGTAATGTAGGTGGGGCCTCCCCATTTGTCCGCCCGGATCAGCTCCAGTTTTACCTCCGGGTGGGTCGCATCAAACTTCTTGGCGTAGTTTTCCAGATCGAATTTCTTGTAAATCCAGGGCGGGGCGGCCACACGCAGGGTCCGCACCTCCTGTTCCCCTTCCTGAGGTTCCGTCGCCTCCTTCTGCCCTCCGGCAAACAGGGTAGTAGCGACACACAGAATCAATAGCACAATCAGAAACCTTTTCATTGCTACACTCCTTTCTTTGGTTTCTTATGTAAAAGCAATCTTTATGCCATCTGCCCTGGCCGGAAATATCTTTATGTTTTTATTTTTAAGTCTTTACAGGGAAAAAAGAAGGGCGACGCCTGAGTTTTGAGCGCCCCCGATCCGGCGCGAAGTCCGCAAGCTTTGAACCACAGGTACCCGATAACTAGGCAAATAATTCCTACTCAGCGGCAATTTTTGCAGGGCAAGTACCGCCATAAGTGTCTGCTGCTAAGTCTTTATAGTGGTAGTGTGATAAGGATGCGGGCGTGGTGCTCCGGGGTGTTCTCCAAAATCAGCTTACCCCCGTGGGCGGTTAAAATGCGGTAGCTGATTGACAGGCCCAAGCCGGTTCCTTCGTCCTTGGTAGTAAAATAGGGGTCCAGAAGCTTGTCTATATCATCCTCTGGAAAACCCGGGCCGGTATCCTCCACTGCAATTATTATCTCATTTCCCTGGGTATAGAGGGTTACGGTAATCCGCCGCTGCCCCTCTTTTACCTCCTTAAGTGCTTCTATGGAATTGATCAGCAGGTTGGAGATAGCCTCCTCCATCTTGATAATATCCATATAAAGCGGATGGACCTTCTCCTCCTCCACCAGTTTTAGACGGATATCCGTTTCGCCGGCCATTATCTGGTACTTGCGAATGATTTTCTCCAGCAATAAGTGCAAATCGTAACGGGTACTGTTGATTTGTTCGGGACGGGCAAAGTTGAGTATCTCTCCCACAAACCGGTCAGCGTTCTCCACCTCGCTTTCTATCATGTGCAGATGTTTTTCGATTTCGGAGCAGTCCTTTTTAAGGGTCTGAACTACCAGCTGGATGATGTGCAGAGGTTTGCGGACCTCGTGGGCTACTCGCGCCGAGACATGACCCAGAAATACAAACCGGTCGTCGGTTCTGAGTCGTATCAGCCGGTCGCTCAGCCGGTTAAAGGCATCCGCCAGCTCCTCCAGCTCATCCTGGGTGTGCAGCTGGATTTTTTGGCGATAGTTGCCCTCCATAATAGAGTTTACCCGGCTGGTAAGCCGGCGGATCGGGCGGGCTACGTGGTACGAAATGGCAAGCGAGACCGAGCCGATAATCAGCAAAACCAGGAAAAAAAAGACCATAGCAAGTTGGTTTATCTGCACAATGGGGGCGAGCATTTTGCTGCGGTCTATAAAACCTACGAGCTTCCAGGTAGTGCGCAGCACCGAAACAAACACCATATCATCCTGCCTTTGGGTATCGGAGGAGAAAGTGGTTCCGTACTCGCCCCGTTCGCTGGTGCCTATCATATCCGTGTTCGAATGTACGATGATGATTGATCTGGGGTTTACCATCATAAAACTGTCGAACTCCTCCATGGTAAAATAGCCGACCATTCGCTGAAAGGTGGGGATGGGAATAGTTGCCGCCAAAACTGCGGTGCGGCTGCCGCCATTTTCGATTGGAACGGCAATTAGGATCGAATCGGAGAAAACCTCGCTGTCGAGTACCGGCCCGTGGTAGTAAAACAGGCGGTTGCCTTCTATCAGGTTATCAAACAGGGGCAAGTCACCGTCGAGGCGGCCCGACTCCCCCGAGGTACTCCAGTAGCTCCCGTCCAGATTGATATAGTACATGGCATCGTAGATGAAGGCGAGCCGTTTTCTCTCTTCCCGTAAAAAACTACTCACCTCATTTCGACTGTTATTGTGCATAAGGGGGGTACGTGAAAGCTGAATTAAGTTGGATATTCGGGCTACCAGCCAATTATGAATCGCTCGGGATGCTTTGGTAAGCTCGCTCGATTTTTGCTCCGTCATCTGCTGCTCAAAGGAGCGGTTTACATACAGCAGTCCTCCACCGATTACCAGAAAAAAGATAACCATCGTAGGGATGAGAATTTGTATAAATAGTCTATTGCGTATCTGCTTCATTATTCAATTTGTACCGCAGGCCCCGTACCGAAACCCCCAACTTTTCCGCCGCCCGGCTCTTGTTGCCCCCAAGCTTTTGTACTACAAAACGGATATACTCTGCTTCCAACCGTTTTAACGGAATAATTCCCAAATCCTCAAAGCAGCCGCGGCAGTGATCCCGACTTGTATTTTGGCCGGCTACGCCTCCGTTCCCGCCCCCGCCCTCAGCCTCTGAGCCGCTTCCCGGGAGGAACAGGTCGGCAGTATCCAGGTATTCGGAATTGCCGATGATCGAGGCCCGCTCGATACAGTTGCGCAGCTCGCGAATATTCCCCGGCCAGTCATAATTTTTGATGGCTGTTTCGGCGGCTTTACTCAGGCCGTGGACCGGTCGATTGTATTCACGACTGAACTTCCGCAAGAACCACTGAGCTAAGGGGATTATATCTTCAGTTCTGCGGCGCAGCGGCGGCATTGCAAGAGGAATTACATTTATGCGGTAAAACAGATCTTCCCGGAAGCGTCCCTGCCGCACAAGCTGTGCCAGGTCTTTATTGGAGGCTGCGATAATCCTTACATCCACATGCACCTGCCGATTTGAACCGAGGGGCACCACCACCCGTTCCTGAATAAAGCGCAGCAGCGAAACTTGTGCCCTGGGGGGAAGCTCATTGACTTCATCCAGAAACAAAGTTCCCCCATCGGCAATTTCTAATTTCCCTTTGGTGCGCTGCTTTGCATCAGTAAAGGCGCCCTTCTCATAGCCGAACAACTCAGACTCAATCAGCTGTTCCGGAATGGCTCCACAATTTATGGGTACAAAGCTGCCGGCCCCGCGGGAACTGCTGCGGTGGATCAGCCGGGCAACCACCTCTTTGCCGGTTCCCGACTCGCCGGTAAGCAGTACTGTCGAGTTTATCTCGTGTAGATTTTGGATGGTTTCGTAGACTCGCTGAAGCTCGGTACTGTGAGTGTCGAACAGCAGCTCTTCCCGTTTTTCCAGTTCCTCTTTGAGGAAGGTGTTCTGAGCTTTGAGTTTTTCGTGGGATATGGCCTTATTGATAACCAGCTCAAGCTCTTCAATTTGAATTGGCTTGGAGATATAGTCGAAGGCACCTTTCTTCAGGGCTTCCACTGCACTGGGAACTGTAGCGTGGCCGGTCAGGATGACCACCGGAATTTCAGAAAAGTGGGCCCGGCAATAATCGAGTATATCCATACCACTCTTGCCGGGCATTTTTAAGTCGGTAACCACAACCTGGTAGCTGTTATAGGCAAGTTTCTCAATTGCCCTATCCACCGAGTTTGCTAAATGGACCTGAATGCCCTTTGGTTCGAGCAGGTCTTTAATCAGCTCAAGTGCAGTAGTATCGTCGTCTATCAGCAGGGTCCGTCGGTTTTCCGTCATTACCCTCTATTGTACGCGCTCTAAGCCCAATCTCTCAAGATGTTTTGTAAAATGTTTTTCCAACAGCTTGTAGTGCAACTCCTCATGCTCTGCAAGGGTAGTGAAAAAACGGTCCCGTACTTCAGGGTCGTTCAGCAGACCTCCGTAGGTGATATGCAGCATTTGCCGCGATTCGCTTATCTCCAAAAACTTGCCTAAATCTTCATCCGGGGTATCTTCTAGTTTCGGCAGTGTTGAGATATCGGCGGTAATATGGTAGCTCTTCAGGGCTTCCGGGTAATACTCGGCTGCTTTGCGGTGGATAAGCCGGTAGAGTTCAGGCTCGGCCTGGGAAATAGTCCGCAGCGCCTCCAGCCAGCTGGTCCCGGCGGTTTTGAGGTGCAGCTTGCCGTGGGTGTGTTTTCCAATAACCGGGTATACGGAAAACTTGTCACTTCCCGAGTGGATGGAAATTTTGTAGTCCCCGTGGGCCTTGGCGATATCGCAATGCACCCTGAACTGCCTTTCGAACACGTCTACCACGCCTATATAGTCCACAGCCTTTTGAAAGTCGCCTATGAAGCGGGGGGCCAGCGAATTTACCGTTACTCCCCGGCGCTGTAGCTCCATAATAATAAACAGGTGGTGGGCAGGCAGGGTTGGAGAGGTGGTTTCATCAATACTTATCTCCAGGTCGTATTGATCTCCCCGCTTACTGCGCAGGTGCTTGTCGACCTTGGCGGCAAACTCCAGGGCATCCCAGTACATCAGGGCACACTTTCCGGCTTCGCTCTCGCTGAGCGAAATGGTTCCCTCGCCGATATTAAAAATTCGCTTGCTGTAGTATTTTACAATGTACTCCCGAACCTCCTGGGGAAGCTTGTTGAACTCCGCTTCCAGTTTTTCTTCAGAATAATCGGCGGCTTCCGGATGCAGTACCGCAGTCAGGTCCAGGGTGATCATCGGCATCTTTGCCTGCAGAGCCACATCGATATCATCAATGGTTTTCAGGTGGTCCCCGTCGGCGCCCCAACCGCCTTCGTATCCCTCCTGAAAGACCAGAAAAGAGGCGTCGGTTACTACCTCTTCGAAATTCCGTCCGGTAAAGTTAAGTTCCCGGATCGACTGCTGAGCGAGCACTGGAAAGGCCTTGAACTTACGCACTGCCCGTAGATGTGCGGCGGTGGCCAGGCCCAGACGGTCGCCGCAGCCGATGGTGGTCCGTTCCTCCCGCAGAGACTTTGGGGTGGTAAATGGAAACAGACTGTGGAGAGCTTCGGCGTTCTGTTTTGTAAGCCCTGCCTCGAGCACATGCAGCCCCTCAATCTTTGCCTCGGCCCCTTCCAATCCGTCATGAACCGGGGCGGTGGAAATCCGGTAGAGCTGTTTTTTATTATCCAGCATCGCAATGCAGTAAAGGGCTTCTCCCTGCCGGTAGAGGGAACGGGGGTACAAACGCATGCCGTCTTTTTGAATCAGGTTATGGGGGTCCTGCTTCAGCTGATCTATCTGGGCTTGGCTTTTATCCATCAGCCCTTTCTCTTTTATTTCAAGTACGATTCTTTTCATCTGTGTGCTCCTCATGTGCTTCTAATACTTCAATGACTTGTAGCAATACCAAAGTAGTCCTCGGCATTTTGATAGCTAATTTTTTGAACCATCTTGCCCAGGAATTCCATATCCTTCGGGGCTTCTCCCCTCTCAACCCAGTCACCAACTACATTACATAAAATACGGCGAAAGTATTCGTGCCGGGGAAAACTGAGAAAGCTGCGGGAGTCAGTCAGCATACCCACAAATCTGTACAGCAGGCCCATGTTTGCCAGGGCGATCATTTGCCGCTCCATGCCGTCCTTGTGGTCGTTAAACCACCAGCCCGAACCGAACTGAATTTTACCGGGAACACTGCCGTCCTGAAAGGCACCGATAATGCTGGCCACCAGGTCGTTATCCCGCGGGTTCAGCACATAAATTATGGTCTTGGGCAAATGCTGTTCCGAGTCGAGCAGGTCGAGAAAGCGGGCCAGGGGGGCTGCTATCAGTACATCGGCCATCGAGTCGAAACCGGTATCGGGCCCGAGAGCCCTGAACATGCGGCTGTTGTTGTTACGCTGGGCGCCGATGTGCAGCTGCATTGTCCAGCCGCGGCGGTAGTTCATTCGCCCTATCTCCCGCAGTACCGCCGTCTTGAACTGCAGTGTCTCGTAACGGTCGGCATTTTCGCCGCTGCGTACCTTTGCAAATATGCGGGCAAGCTCGGCTTCGCTGCTCTCTTCGGCGAAGGGAGCTACCAGGGCATGGTCGGACACCCGTCCCCCAATGCTGTGAAAAAATGCGTGCCGGGAATCCAGTGCATCGATCAGGTCGCGGTAGGACTTTATTTCCAGATTAGCGGAGCGGCCGAGGGTTTCCAGGTAACTGCGGAAAGCCTGGGGATCATCAATGGCCAGGGCCTTATCCGGACGGAATGTGGGGACTACCGTGGTATCAAAGCCGCCCGCCAAATTGCCGCCCACACCGCCCTTTCCGCCCACACTGCTTTTGTCGCCTTTGCTGCCGGCGCTGTTCAGCCCGGCTATCGCCTGGTGATGTTCCAGGGAATCCGCCGGGTCGTCGGTGGTACAGACCGCTTTCACCTTCATCTTTGTCAGCAGGGGCTGCACTCTAAACTCGTCCTGTTGCAGCTGCCGGTTGGCCTCCTCGTATATCCGGGGGGCCGACTCCGGCGTGAGTACCTCGTCGATACCAAAGTAGCGCAGCAGTTCCATGTGGCTCCAGTGGTACAAGGGGTTACCCACGGCATGCTGGAGGGTAGCTGCCCAGGCTTTGAACTTTTCCCAGTCATCGCCATTGCCGGTCACTACCCGCTCATCAACTCCGTCGGAGCGCATCGCCCTCCACTTGTAGTGGTCGCTCCCCAGCCATACATCGGTAATCGAGGAGTATCGGCTGTTTTCGGCAATTTCCTTCGGCGGCAGGTGGCAATGGAAATCGAATATCGGCATCTCTTTTGCATAGGAATGGTACAGCTCACGGGCCGTATCATTCTGCAGCATGAAATCGTCTGTAATAAATGTTTTCATATACTTCCCCTATACGTTATGGACCAGGTAGCCGCCGTCAACCGGAATTGTTACCCCGGTGATAAATCCGGAGGCCTTTTCGCTGGCCAGAAAGACGGTGGTACCGGCTAAATCCTCCTGCTCGCCGAAGCGGCCGTAGGGGGTGTGGTCGATAATCGACTGACCGCGGTCGGTGAGTATGCCCTTTGCCTCATCTGCAATCAGCAGGTCCTTGTTCTGATAGCCTATAAAAAAGCCGGGGGCGATCCCGTTTACCCTGATCTTGTGGGGGGCAAACTCTTTTGCGGTGGCCATGGTAAGGTTCATCACCGCGGATTTCGCCGCCCCGTAGGCCCATACTCCGGACAGAGGGATGTAAGAGGCCATCGAGGCCATATTGATGATGGTTGCCGGCTGGGAGGCCTCAATCCATCTTTTTGCGAATACCTGGGTCGGAATTACCAGGCCGGCGAGTATGTTCATCTTGAGAATCTTGTCGAAGGTATCCAGGTCTGCGTCAATAAACGAGCTTTTCCCGAGGTTTCCCCCAACTCCGTTCACCAGAATATCCGGCATACCAAGCTCTTGTTCAGTCTGTTTCAGAGCTCTTTCTACGGCAGCTTTGTCGTTGGTATCGACGGTAACCCCTTGCACCTGCTCGGGCTGACCGGTCTTCTCTCCCATCTCTTTTACAATATCGGCTACCGGCGCACTGCGCCCGCGCCCCCACAGTGATACGGTAGCTCCGGCGCCAATCAGGCTTTCCGCCATTACCCCGGCCAGTACTCCGCCGCCTCCGGTTATAACCGCCTTTTTTCCGCTTAAATCGAACATCTCTTTTGCATTAATCATACATACTCCTTTGTAGTTGCGTATTTTCGTGATTGTATATGAAGCAAGTTACAAACCTGCTAGACAAAACTAACAGTTTGAATCTGCTTCCTCTGCGACCAGCACCTCAATGCCCAGGGACCGCAGCTTTTCTATGCCTTCAAAGCTGTTGTCAACCACCAGAATATCGATGTCTTCCGCCCGGCTGAAGACGGAAAAGGTTGTTTTATTATATTTCGTTTGATCGGACAGAACTATTCGGCGCTTGGAAATTTTGAGTGCCTGACTTTTGAAGTGGGACTCAATGGTGTTTTGGGAGGAGAACACCCCGTCACTGGTAAAGGCGGGAGTTCCGATAAAGCAACTGTCTATGCGGTACTGCTGAAGCGACTCTTCGGCTGCAGGGCCGATAAACGAGCCGGCATCCATCCGATAACTGCCGCCGACCGAGTGCAGTGAGATTGTATGGGAGTCCGCCAGCTCCATCATTACATCGAGGGAGTTGGTAATAACCCGCAGGTTCATATCGCGGATGGCATGGGCCAGGGTGGCACAGGTGCTGCCGGCATCGATCAGGATAGTGTCGCCTTCGTTCAATAATGAAGCCGCAGCTTTTGCGATTGCACATTTTTCTGCAGTATGGGCTTCACGGCGGGTACTGATAGAGTGCAGCCTGCCGATATCCTCGGCCAGTCGGGCGCCGCCGTGGGTTCGCATTAGGTAGCCCTGTTCTTCTAAAAAGCTGAGGTCTTTGCGGATGGTAACTTCAGATACTTTCAGGCGCTCTGTGAGCTCCTGGACGGACACCTGTCGTCGCCGGCTTATAATATTGATAATTTCGTCATGTCGGGTCGGCGTCGCCATTCGTATCTCACTTTCGATAGTTTTATGTTTTCATAATATAACGAAAGTTTTTAGATGTCAAACCAGAAACTTTGCTTGACTGCACCCATCTTTCATGGTAATAATTTTCGTATAGTATGCAAAAACGAAAGGAATAGAAACTATGCAAGACAAAGTTCAGCAACTCAAAGACTTTCAGCCGGAAAGCGGCTTTTTCATTGGAATTGATTCAGACGGCTGTGCCTTTGACTCGATGGAGCTTAAACATAAAGAGTGTTTCTGTCCCAACTTCATAAAACATTTCGGCCTGCAGGCGGTGTCCAAGTACGCCCGTGAAACCTGGGACTTTGTAAATCTTTACTCAAAAACCCGGGGCTACAACCGTTTCAGGGCGGTGCTAGTTGCCCTGGATCTGCTGCGGGATCGGCCGGAAGTCCGGGAGCGAAAGGTGGATATACCGAAAATGCAGGGCCTGCGGGAGTGGGTGCAGCGGGAAAGTAAGCTCGGTAACCCGGCCTTAGAAGCGGAACTGCAGCGCAATCCGGATCCGGACCTGCAACTGGCCTACCAGTGGTCAGAAGGCGTGAACCAGAGCGTGGAGGAGATCGTCTTTAACCTCCCCCCTTTTCCCCACTTACCCCCGGGTCTGCAAAAATTGCAGGGCCAGGCGGATGTGATAGTGGTCTCCCAAACACCCCTCGAGGCTCTCAAGCGGGAGTGGGAGGAACATGGAATTGATAAATACACCCGCCTGATTGCCGGTCAGGAGATGGGTACCAAAACCGAACATATTGCCTTGGCTGCGGATGGAAAATATCCTGCCGACCATATATTAATGATAGGGGATGCTCCGGGCGACCTAAGGGCCGCCCAAGCCAATCAAGCCCTGTTTTATCCGATAATTCCCGGGCAGGAGGAGTTCTCCTGGCAGCGCTTTTTTGAAGAGGGGCTTGATCGCTTTCTGAAAGGAAGTTATCAGGGCACATATGCCGAACAATTAGCGGCGGAATTCGATTCCTCGCTACCGGAAAAACCGGACTGGAGGTAACATGCTGTATTATGAAAATGGCGGGAAAGATGAAAGACTGTCGGATGACCAACTTCGCGAGGGACTGTTTACCGCCTTGAGTGCGCTTGGAGAACGGAGCAGGGTAATCGCGGTGCCCCCCGATGTAACCCGCTTTCACTCCCGGGCCGGATACCTTACCGAACAGGCCTGGCGCTATTACGGCGACAAACTTACCGATGTGCTGCCGGCCGTGGGTACCCATGCCCCTATGACAGGTGAAGAAATCAGCCAGATGTACGGTGAAACCCCGAAGGAGCTCTTTCGCGAGCACGATTGGCGGGGAGGTCTGGCTACCCTGGGAACTGTGCCTCCGGAGGTAATCAGCAGGCTCTCCGAGGGGAAGCTCGACTTTGAGTGGCCCGCCCAGGTAAACGAGCGTCTGGTTACCGGCAGCTACGACCTGATTCTTTCGGTGGGACAGGTGGTTCCCCACGAAGTTATCGGGATGGCCAATTACAACAAGAACCTGTTTGTCGGAACCGGTGGAGTAGACGGCATCAATAAAAGCCACTACCTGGGGGCAGTCTACGGCACCGAGCGGATTATGGGGCGCATCAACACTCCGGTACGGGAGCTGATGAACTACGCCAGTGATCACTTTGCCCGGGACCTTCCTGTAGTCTATATTCTTACGGTGGTTGCCGTCGAGTCCGACGGAACCCTGGCTACCAAGGGGCTGTTTATCGGCGACGATCAGGAGTGCTACGAGAAAGCCGCGGCCCTTTCGCAGCAGGTCAACATAGTGCAGGTGGAAAAACCCCTCAAGCGGGTAGTTGCCTATATGGATCCCAGCGAGTTTCGCAGTACCTGGATCGGGAACAAATCCGTATATCGCTCACGCATGGCCATCGAAGACGGGGGCGAGCTGATTGTGCTGGCCCCGGGGGTCAAGGAGTTCGGCGAAGATCCTCAAATCGACAAGCTGATCCGCCGCTATGGCTACTGCGGCACCCCGAAGGTACTGCAGTTAGTGGAAGAGAACCCCGAGCTGCAGGATAACCTGGGTGCAATGGCCCACTTGGTGCACGGCAGTTCCGAGGGGCGCTTTAAAATCACCTATTGCCCCGGTCACCTGAGCCGCGAGGAGATAGAGTCGGTCCACTTTGAGTACCGCGATCCGGCGGAGGCCATGGAACGTTACAACCCCGACAAGCTTAAGGACGGCTATAACCGTCTGCCCGACGGTGAGGAGATCTACTTTATCCGTAACCCCGCCCTGGGCCTGTGGACCGCCCGCGAGCTGGATTAAACAACCCAAGACTAAATTGCATTGGAGGATAAAATAAATGAGTAAAACAGCGAATAAGAAAGCCGACATAGGGCTGATAGGGCTGGCCGTAATGGGCCAGAACCTGGTGCTGAATATGAACGATAAGGGGTATACGGTGGCCGTCTTTAACCGGACCGTCTCAAAAGTAGACTCCTTCAAAGAGAATGCTGCCAAGGGCCGGGATACGATCATCGGCACCCACAGCGTCGAGGAGTTTATCGACTCCCTGGAGCGGCCCCGCAAGGTGATCCTGCTGGTAAAAGCCGGCGAGGTAGTGGACAAGTTTATCGAAATGCTCCTGCCCCACCTGGAACAGGGCGACCTGATAATCGACGGCGGCAACAGTCACTTCCCCGATACCATCCGCCGCACCAAGTACCTGCAGGACAAGGGCCTGCTGTACATCGGCACCGGAGTCTCCGGTGGCGAAGAAGGGGCCCGCCACGGACCTTCCATGATGCCCGGGGGCGACCCCAAAGCCTGGCCCCTGGTCAAGGAAATCTTCCAGGCCATTGCCGCCAAAACCCCCGAGGGCGAGCCCTGCTGCGACTGGGTGGGCTCCGACGGCGCCGGCCACTATGTGAAGATGGTGCATAACGGCATCGAGTACGGCGACATCCAGCTCATCTGCGAAGCCTACGACCTCATGAAAACCGGCCTGGGCCTCAGCCCCGACGAAATGAGCAAGGTCTTTGCCGACTGGAACACCGGCGAGCTGGACAGCTATCTCATCGAAATTACCTCCAACATTCTGGCCTTTAAGGACAAAGACGGCGGGGCTCTGGTCGAAAAAATCCTCGACACCGCCGGCCAAAAGGGCACCGGCAAATGGACCGCCGTCAACTCCCTGGAGAGCGGCATTCCGGTCACCCTCATCGGAGAGGCGGTCTACTCCCGCTTCCTGTCGGCCCTCAAAGAGGAGCGAGTCGAGGCTTCCAAAATCCTCAAAGGCCCGGAGACTGCCTTCGACGGCGATCGCCGGGCTTTTATCGACGACATCCGCAAGGCCCTGCTGGCCTCCAAGATAATCTCCTACGCCCAGGGCTTTATGCTGATGCGCCAGGCCGCCGGCGAGTACAATTGGACCCTCAATTACGGGGAAATAGCCATGATGTGGCGCGAGGGCTGCATTATCCGCAGTGTCTTTTTGGGCAATATTAAAGAGGCCTTCCAGCGCACTCCCGACCTGTCGAATCTGTTGTTGGACGACTACTTCCGGAAGCTTATCGAAGATGCCCAGGCCTCCTGGCGCCGGGTCGCCTCCAAGGCCATCGAGCTGGGAATCCCCGTGCCGGCCATGACCACGGCCCTCAACTTTTACGACGGCTATCGGAGCAGCCGCCTGCCGGCCAACCTGCTGCAGGCCCAGCGCGACTACTTCGGTGCACATACCTACGAACGGGTCGACACCCCCCGGGGCGAGTTCTTTCATACCAACTGGACGGGAACGGGTATGGATGATGTTGCATCAGGAACCTACAACGCCTAAAGGCGCCTGTGCTGCCCCATATAACAAAGCTGCACCCCGTGAAAAGTACTGGGTGCAGCTTCTATGCATATGCCAAGAGTCGGCCTCCCGCCCTATCCTTGCCCGTCTACTATTCTTGCCCGTCTATGAAGCGCTGGTAACTGCGTAAAAACAGAATCTGCCGTAGCATATCCATGCTACCGTGACGAATATCCCGTACCACTTCGATTGCCTCGGTCGCAGAACTGCCGTGCCGTACCAGGACACCAGCGGCTATCAGCCCCGTCCGCCCGCAGCCGGCCATGCAGTGCACCAGAATGGGCTGTTCCCCTAAAATGCCGACCAGTCGCTCAATCAGCTCGTCGAACAGCTCTATCTTGTCGGGGACAGTAAAGTTCTCTAAAGGAAAGTGCACCACCCCCAACTGATGCTCCCGGTATTCAGCCACCAGATCGACATTGCCGTACAGGTCGTGGATCTCGTGGGAGGGCAGCAGCACCACCACCGTCCCCACTCCTTGGGCTTTAATATCTCCGATAAACGCATCCACCCGGCTGCCGACATCGCCGCCGTCATGGATTTCCTCCAGGGGGTGGGACGAGAGATAGATGTCGTGGAGCCCTTCAACGGCTAAGCGGTTAATGGTTGCCATTCCTGCGTCCTTTTGAGAAGCTTATCTTTTTACCCGGGCGCTGCCGCCCTGTACCAGATGTTCCACCTCCTTCAGGGAGGCCATGCTGGTATCGCCGGGGGTGGTCATTGCCAGGGCCCCGTGGGCCGCACCGTATTCCACCGCCTGGGCGGCGTCGTTGTAGGTCAAAAATCCATAAATCAGGCCGGAGGCAAAGCTGTCGCCCCCGCCAACCCGGTCCAGAATTTCTAAATTCTCCCGGTGGGCAGCCTCGTGAAACTCCCCGTTGTGCCAGCAAATCGCACCCCAGTCGTTGACCGTGGCGGTCTTTACCGTTCGCAGGGTAGTGGCAATTACCTTAAAATTGGGGAACTGTTCGGTGGCGTAGGCAATCATATTTTTGTAGCCGTCAATCTGGATGCTGCTGATGTTCTCATCCATTCCCTCCACCTCAAAACCGAGGGCCGCGGTAAAGTCTTCTTCGTTGCCGATCATTACATCGATGTAGGGGGCCAGTCGGCGGTTTACCTCGATGGCCTTCTCTTTGCCGCCGATGCTTTTCCAGAGGGAGGAGCGGTAGTTGAGGTCGTAGCTGACGATAGTGCCGTGTTTTTTCGCCGTCTTTACCGCATCTTCAATTACCCCCGGGGTTGTCGCGGAGAGGGCAGCAAAAATGCCGCCGGTATGCAGCCAGCGGACACCGTGGCTGCCGAAAATCTCTTCCCAGTCGATATCCCCGCGTTTTAGCTGGCTTGCCGCCGAATTACCGCGGTCCGATACCCCCAGGGCCGCTCGCAGGCCGTAGCCCCTTTCGGTAAAATTGAGGCCGTTGCGTACCGTTCGGCCCACCCCGTCATAGGGGACCCATTTGATAAAGCGGGTATCCACCCCGCCCTGCAGAATAAAATCTTCGGCCAGTCGTCCTATCTCGTTATCTGCAAAGGAGGTAACCGTTGCTGTACGTAAATCAAAGCAGCGTCTCAGGGCGCGGGTCACGTTATATTCGCCTCCGCCCTCCCACACATTGAAGTGCCGGGCATTCTTCACTCTTCCCTCGCCGGGGTCCAGGCGCAGCATAATCTCACCCAGGGAAATACAATCGTATGCGCAGGATTCGCGCGGTTTTAACTCTAATGACATACCATCCTCCTCTTCAACTTAAAATACAGTGATATATCACACTCTATCAGCCCGGATAGTGATTGTCTATTAGACTGTCCCGAAGCTTAGCGCATTTTTAAGAATTTTACATAAATTCTCGATTTTTTGAAGCAGAACAAGGAATTACCTCCTCTTACCTTAGTAAGAACCACACCCCAAGGAGGTATCCCATGCTCTTGAGCTACCAATTTGTCCCCCCATTCTGTCCACAACC
>JAIPFV010000135.1 GCA_021736475.1 Spirochaetia bacterium
CTTCCACTTTTTATCTACCTGTTCAAACAAACTGGTATGGGTGCCGATACTTTCCGAAGTACCAAGCATAAGCAAACCCCGAGGTTTAAGGGTATAATGAAACAGGGGAATCAGGTTTTTCTGGGTAGTGGTTTCAAGATAGATAAGCAGGTTTCGGCAACAGAGAATATGAAGGCGGCTAAAGGGCGGGTCCTTTAGTACATCCTGGACAGAGAAAACCACCGCCTCGCGCAAATCCTTGCGCACTCTGTAGAAATCCCCCTCCTCCTTGTTAAAAAAACGACGCAGCCGCTCACTGCTCACATCGCTAGCTATACTTGAAGGATACAGCCCGGCCCGGGCTTTCTCGATGGCCCGGTCGTCAATATCCGTGCCGAAGAGCTGCAGATTAATTCTTCGATCAATAGTATCGAGGGCTTCTCGGAGCACAATTGCCAGGCTGTACACCTCTTCCCCGGTTGAACAGCCGGGGACCCAAGCCCGCACGGCCTCCCCCGTCTCCATTTTTTCTACAAGCTGGGGTATAAACTTGCGTTTCAGCTGCTCGAAAGCTTCGAAATCTCTAAAAAACTGGGTTACCCCTATGAGGAGCTCGCGAAACAGCGCTTCGGTCTCGTCGCTGTTCTCTCGAATAAACCGCAGGTACTGCTGATACTCCTCTATCTGGTGCAGATTCATGCGGCGTGTGATCCGTCTGATGAGGGTTTTTTTCTTATAAGAGAAAAAATCATGGTCCATCCGGCTGCGGAGAACCGCTAAAATCTTATGCAGCCATTTCTCATGCTCATCCTGGGAGAGCACGTCCATTTTTTCATCGGTGGTATCGCGGTGGCTGAAGTATCGGCTCAACCATTCGGGCATTTCCTGCGGGGGAAGCACAATATCCGTCACTCCCGTGTCGACAGCACTGCCGGGCATCCCGTTATAGGCGGAGGTCTCCTTGGATTGGGCAATAATGGCTCCCTCGTGCTGTTTTATATCTTTTGCTCCCAAACTTCCGTCGGTACCGGTACCCGACAGAATAACCACTGCCGAGAGGTTGCCCTGATCCTGGGCAAGACTGCGGAAGAAGTGATTTATCGGCAGATGGGTATCCGAATGCATCTGCTCGAAAAGTTGAATTTTACCTTGGTACAGATTGATAATACTGTCGGAGGGAGCGGTATAAATGTGGTTCGGTTTAATAACCTCGCCGTCCTGAGCACTGGAGACCGGAACCTCGGTTACTCTCTGCAGCAGCTCGTCCATCATGCTGGGTTGCTCAGGACTCAAATGAACCACCACAATATACGCCATTCCGCTTTCAGTGGTAACGGCGGAGAAAAAGCTTTTCAGTGCCTCCAGCCCCCCTGCGGATGCCCCAATTCCCACAATAGGAAAGCTACGGTGTTTCACAGGCGCAGATTTTGATTCAGGCTGATTTTT
The DNA here is from genome assembly GCA_021736475.1 of Spirochaetia bacterium. Classification (GTDB taxonomy): domain Bacteria; phylum Spirochaetota; class Spirochaetia; order DSM-16054; family Sediminispirochaetaceae; genus DSBN01. The sequence goes on from JAIPFV010000135.1 coordinate 1,426, forward strand.
TTGCTGGTTAACTTTCTCGTTTTTACCTTTTTTATTCATGCTGTCCCTTTAAGGTAAGTATACCAGGTATTTGGTATTCCTTCAAAGGTAAGGTATGTACAGCTCCCATTTCCTTTCTGAAAACGGGAGCTGTGTGATCGGTATTTTTATTAATGTGGACCTGTAGGAGTGTGAGAGGATTACATGTGCTCAGTCAGAGATAGCCTATTTTAGGCTCATCAATATGCGCTCCAGAACTTTTGCCCGGTCTAGAGGTTTCACAATATAGTTTTTAGCCCCTATCATCAGAGACTTTTTAACTAAATCCTGTTTCCCCAGGGCGCTGATCATTACAATTCTGGCTTCTTTATCGAATTCTAAAATTTTCTCCAGAGCTGTAACCCCATCCATTTTCGGCATGGTGATGTCCATGGTAACTAAATCTACGTTTGGGTACAGTTCCTTATACTTCTCGACACCCTGTGCACCATCAGTGGCAGACCCTACAACTTCAAAGCCCTCAGAGGTAAGGATTTGATGGATCTGTTTGGTGACAAACATTGAGTCATCTACTATCAGCACCCGGTAGGAATCACCACTTTCTTTGACTCCCTCTGGGCGGCGTTCATTTATGCTGGGAAAATCCGCTTTTGTCTTCATTTTTCTTCCTCCTATGCCCTTTCCCGCACAGCAACATTAATTTCAATTTTGCCTGCTTGCAGTTCAACCGGTACTATCAACGCTTCTACTCCACTATTTGAAACTTCCATATTGTCCCCGGTAATAATTGCCGGAGGGGTAAGATCAAATTTGAAGCCAAGCTCATGCAGCTTGGTTACTGCTTGACCGGTTATCATGTTAGCCAGCTCGGAGATGGTTGCTTTTGCTAAATCGTCCATCGTCTGAAGCTCTTCGCCGTTCATCTGCGAGGCAATTGTCAATGCAACCGATTTCTTCATGTCAAACAAAACCCGTCCTTCCACATCGCCGGTCAAACCGACAATAACCGCCACACCAAGTACCGGCTGGGACGTTGATTTAAGAAACAATTCACCTCGTTTTACTTCTTCACTAAGTACTTCACGCAGCACATTAAAAGCCGCTTCCACAAATGGGTTGATATATTCAACTCGCATGCCAAGTTACCTCCACCTCGTAGTCATTCAAAATTAGTTTTATCTTCTATCGCTTTTTATATGCGCGTACCATTCCGTTTGAAATATCATCAAACATGTCCGAAACAATCTCTTCGCGACTCCCCAGTATCAGCACCCCGCCGGGTTTCAATTTTTCGGCAAATTCTTGAACCAAACGGTCTTGTTCGTCTTGCTTCTGGAATGAAAGTATATCGCGGGCTACAATCAAATCAACCTCAGGAAATGGATTGGAGTGCAGTACATTATGAAATTCGAAAAAGATTGCATCCCGAATTTCTTTATTAAACTGTAAGCCGTTCTTTCCCTCGACGGTATAATCTTCGAACTCATCAGCTACCTCGGCGGGAGAAAAAATCAAGTTAGGTGCAGTTGAAATGTTCAGTAAATCGTTATCGTGGGCCCACACTTTCAGCTGGCTGTTGGGAAAACTCTCCCTAAGGATAACCGCCAAGGAATAGGTTTCATACCCTGCTCCGCAACCCGGGTTCCACACCATAACATTGCCCTGCACCTGGAGCTGTTTGAGAATCTCTTTTACCGCACTACAGTAATCAGTTCCCCAAAAACCGCCTGAATAGGGCGAGTAAAAGGGTTGGAGAAAGCGGTCGGCATCTTCGGCCTCCTGAAGCTGGACCTCGGCACCTTCTTTCGTACGCTGTTGTCGCCACTCCTCAAAGCGATTTCGAACCCAGTTGCGGTTATATTCGGTTACGTGAAAATCACGGAAAGTTTGCAGGGTCTCTACCACAAAGGCATAATCGGTTTCTCCGGTTTTTTCTGCGTGATCCTGCTCCGCCTCGGGCTCTCTGACTGGCTGTTTCACCAACTGAGGCTGGGCATTTGTTTCTTCCTCGTGGCGGGTGTCCCCCAGGATCTTTTCCACATCAAGAATCAAATAGAGGCGGCCTTCATTTTCAACGACCCCTTTTATAAACTTGATATTGATATCACCGAAAATCGGATGCGGCGGTTGAATAGATTCAGAATTAATTCCGACGACCTTATCGATCGAGTCGACAATAACCCCTATTAGATAATCATCCAGCCGCAGAATTATCATATCCTCAAAACTGGCTTCCTCCCGCTTCGGGGCCGGCAGGTTAAACATTATTCGCAAATCGATAATCGATATAATATCACCGCGCAGGTTATACACGCCACGCACATACGGATCGGCATTAGGTACATAGGTAAAGCGCTTGGCCTTGGATATTTCCTTTACCTTCATTATATCAATGCCGTAATCTTTACCAGCTAAGGAAAAGGTGACCATCTTATAATCGATGTTCTCAACTTTTTCAGCTTCTTCCTGTTTTAACTCGTCACTAATAGTGCTCATACATCCTCACAAATTGAGTCTTTAGGTAATCTGAGTAGAACGGCGCTTCCGGTTCTCTATTTCACGCCGTAAACCAAGATCCAATAGCTGACTTACATCGATGATCAACGCCACTGTTCCATCTCCAAGGATGGTCGCACCGGCGATACCCGGAATATTGGTGTACTTATCTTTGAGGGGCTTGATAACAACATCCTCTTCACCAATCAAGGAATCGACCATCAAACCCATTTTCTTCTCGCCGCTGCCGACAATAACTACATATTGGGTCTCTTTTTGGTCATTGCTCGGAACCCCGAATAACCGGCTTAACCGCAAAAGTGAAACTACATCTTCACGAACATTAAAAACTTCGTAGTTGTCAATCATCTTTACATCGCCCGTATTGATACGATGACTGTCCACTACCGAGGTAATGGGGATTGCATAGATTTCCTCTCCAACCCGAATCAACAAGCCCTGAATGATAGCTAGGGTAAGGGGAATTTTAATGGTAATACGGCTACCCTCGCCTTTCTCTGACCAGACACTCACATTTCCATTCAGTTTTTCAATCTGCTTTTTAACTACATCTAAGCCCACCCCACGGCCGGAGAGGTTCGTTACCTGCTTGGCTGTGGAAAAGCCCGGTTCAAAGATAAGGTTAAAAGCCTCAATTTCAGTGAGCTTTTTGTTGGGATGAATCAGACCGCGGTCTACCGCCTTCTTATGAACCGATTCAACGTCGATTCCTTTTCCATCATCCTCTACCTCTATAATGATCATGTTGCCTTCATTGCTCGCCTTCAGCATGACATGACCATCAACCGGTTTACCCGCAGCCTTCCGTTCCTCCGGACTTTCTACACCATGATCGATTGAATTACGTACACAGTGAATCAGGGGGTCCAACAGATCTTCAATTACCGACTTATCAAGCTCGGTATCTTCACCCTCAATTTCCAGTTTTACGTTCTTTCCTATTTCCTTAGAAACATCCCGTACCAGGCGGGGAAAGCGGTTGAAAATTTGGCTAATGGGTACCATGCGAATCTGCATGACCCCTTCTTGCAGATCACTGGTATTGCGACTGAGGTTTTGAGCTGTGCTGTTAAACTCGTTTACCGTGTTCTTAAAGCGGGTCTCGAAGGAGTCGTACATGGTATATAAATCGCCAAAGCGTTCAATTACTTCGGCTTTGATTTTCTTTACCGAGGTCCCTTCCTGAATACGCTCAAGATACATTGGTAGACTGTCAAACAGCTCACGCAGCTTCTCGTAGTAGACCGATTTTACAGAGCTCAGTTCTCCCTGGGCATCGACAAACTTGCTGCTAATTTGATTAAAGGTCGCCTTGGTAATAACCGCCTCACTGACAAGATTCAGAAGGTTGTCAATTCGCATCGAGTCGACCCGCAATACCGAGCCTGAACCTCCGCTCTTTCGCAGGTCAGGCTCTTTTGTCGGTTTTTGCTCAGCCTTGGCAGCCGGTGCCTCTTCTTTGGCAGCGTGCTCCTCGGGGGCTGCCGCTTGGGCCGGTTGCGGTTTTTGTCCGGCCGCCGTTGAAGGGGCTGCACTCTGGGCACGTACAGGGCTGGGGGCCTCTTCTGCGGCTCCGGCGGCTATTTGATCAACGGGGACTATCCGGGTTTCCGAAACTACATCGGGAATGTGCACCTTACGCTCGATCGCATCTACCGGAGAATCGGTAGAAACATAGTAATAAACAACCGGGAAAAATTGATCCTCGTACAGTTGTTCAAACTCAGGAACAGTTTTCAATACTGTTCCAATATCTTTCATAGCGGCAAACACCTGAATTCCGCCGATGGTATTCATGGGATGGTCCTCGTTGAAATCGACCCTCACCTGGTATACCGTCTCACCGGCTTCCGCTGCAGCTTTTAACTCGAGCAGATCATACTCAGACAGGCTACTTGCCCCCGAACCCGTATCAGGCGCTTGTGCAGCAGGGGCAGGCTGTTCTGCAAATACTGCTGCAGTTTGTGCGGCGGGACTTTTTCTCCCCGCCTGAGGCGTGGCTGAACCGCTTTCCAACAGAGAACGCAGCTTCGATTGAAGGTCGGAAATGTCTTCGTCATAAGAACTTCCTTCCTTCTGTGCAGAGAGCATTCCCTTAATCACATCGATTGAATTGAGCAGGATATCGACTACCTGCTCACTGGCATGCACCTCATTACTGCGGATTGCATCCAGCACATCTTCAACCAGATGGGTAAATTCAGACATTTTAGTCATCTGAACGGTAGCGGCGGCGCCTTTTAAAGTGTGGGCGGCTCGAAATATTTCGTCGATTGCATCATGATCGCTGGGATCATTCTCGAGCACAAGAATATTCTGCTCAAGCGCATCAACCTGCATCTCGGCCTCAATAAAAAAGTCCTTTAGCAGTTCCTCGTTGTTCGGATCCAAATAGTCACTCATTATGGCATTAATCTTCATATATAACGAACTTTAAGTCAAGTATAAACTTTACAGAGAGTCCAAAATGTCGATATTCTGAATAGGGTGTTATGTTATACACTATTCCACATAGGAGTTACTGGTGATGAAAAAAAAGCAATTTCTCTTTATATGCCTTCTGAGTGCAGGCCTAATACTGCCCGGTACGAGCTTTGCCGCCGACCTGACTATCCCGGAACTCGAACTTATCAGCCGCGGATACTGGCAGCAGGACAGGCTTATTCTCAGTACCCGGGGCCGCACCGAGCTTCAGGTATCCGGGGGGTACAAATTCGGCGGCTCGCTGCTGCTGGGCTTTGAAAGCGAGAACCTCGGCTATGCCGGCCGGGATGCACCGGTACTGGATGACTACCCTAGTGAGAGTACCTATATTTCGGCACTCAGCGACTATATGGAGAATCAAACCACCCTGCAGTTTCAGGGTGCCCAGATTACCTACCGCGACCTGTTCGACACGCCTACCGAGTTTACCTATTTTGTAGGGCGCAACGACCGCCTGGGTTCGGCGGAGGTGTTTCCCGAAGAGTTCGGCGCGGCACCGATTGCCACCAGATACCAGGGTTACTTATACTTTCCACAGAATGAGTACCGGGGGATTCACATCATACATGGAACCGGTATTGAACTGTCCAGCAGTTTCGGAAATGAGTGGAACCGTAGCTCCGTGTATCTCTACCAGGACAGTTCCCTCGGCGAAGGGAATTACTCGGTAGATGCCCGATTTCTGGCTAACTTTGAAAAGCTTAAACTG
>JAIPFV010000029.1 GCA_021736475.1 Spirochaetia bacterium
GGACTGGATGAACAACCTGTTGGCCCGGCGGATTGTGCACCGTCCCTTTGCCTCGCTGCTTCCCTTAGAGGTGGGGGAGAGGGGGATATGGTTTCGCCGGTTTAATACACCTCAGAGGTGGGGTGAGGAGTATCTGCCGAAGTACGCCAGAGGTTAAAGGGACTGAGAGTGCGGGGAGGGATTTTTGTATCACAGCGATGGTTTTTTTTCTATTTTTCCGCTAAGCTTCGGGACAGTCTATATATCGTAAAGCAGTGTTATATATTATAATAATGCTATATCTACAAGCACAAAAGGAGTTTCTATATGTCTGCTGAGATTATTGATGGAAAAGAACTTGCAAAGGAGATGCGGGCTGAAATAGCCGATGAAGTACAAAAGCTTGCCTCCCAAGGCGTAACCCCAGGACTTGGAGTTATTTTAGTGGGGGAGGATCCGGCCAGCAACTCATATGTAAAGGCAAAAGAGCGAGCCTGCGAAAAGGCCGGTATTTATTCCGACGACAATCGTCTCCCAACTGATACCAGCGAGGCCAAACTGCTCGAAATAATTGACCGGATGAACGAAGATCCTAAAATTCACGGTATTCTTGTGCAGTTGCCTCTGCCTGATCATATTGATGAAGAGAAGGTCCTGTTGAGAATAAAGCCGGAAAAGGATGTCGACGGGTTCCATCCTTTCAACGTCGGAAAAATGATGCTTGGCCAGCCGGCCTTTCTGCCGTGTACCCCCCATGGAGTCATTCAGATGCTGATTCGATCGGGAGTAGTTACTAAGGGAGCCCACGCGGTAATTGTCGGGCGAAGCAATATAGTCGGAAAACCCCTGGCTAACATGCTGCTGCAGAAGGCTGAAGGGCGCAATGCAACCGTAACAGTATGTCACTCCGCCACAAAGGATATGGCGTCTATCACCCTTCAGGCGGATATTCTGATTGCCGCAGCGGGAAAACCCGAAATGATCACCGCCGATATGGTAAAGCCCGGAGCGGTAGTGATCGATGTGGGAGTTAACCGAGTAGAGGATTCCAGTAAGAAAAAAGGGTACCGTTTAGTAGGGGATGTAGAATTTGAGCCGATTGCTGAGAAAGCCTCCAAAATAACTCCGGTCCCCGGTGGGGTTGGACCTATGACCATTACCATGCTGCTGTACAATACGCTTGAGTCAGCCAAAAACCATATGTAAGCTCACTAAATGTTACTTTGATACAAACAAGCCCTCTGCTGTGCATACTATGTGCCGGCCGAGGGCTTTTTCTTGGATACTTCTCATTTTTTAACCTCTATGATAGGATAAACGGCGATATTTCCCTGGAGGCCCCCGCATGACCAATCGGAATCTCAAGCAGCAGTACCACGAGCTACACACGGACAATTTTCCTCGGACTATGCACATTAGTTTTGGAGAAGATTCATACCTTCAGACACTCCAGTTTGAAAAAGTAACCTGGTCGATCGGGGGTGAAGAGAAGGGGCTGCGCTATGGGGAAAATCCCCATCAATCCGCGGCACTTTATCGCCTGCTCAACGGCAATCTGGTGCTGGGGGACGTCAAGTCGGTCTCCGCCGATTCTGCACTTGTCTCGGCAGCTCAGCTTAGAAAATCGGGAAAGCATCCCGGCATGATTAATATTACCGATGTAGACAGCGCTCTAAGCATTCTCAGATACTTTCCCGAGCGTCCTACAGCTGTGATAATCAAACACAACAATCCCTGCGGAGTAGCTCAGCGGGACAATCTAGCCGAGAGCTATGTACGGGCCTTTATGGCAGATCCGATTGCTGCGTTTGGCGGGGTAGTTGCCCTGAACCGCGAGGTTGATGCAGCTACGGCAGAAGAAATTAACCGTCACTATACCGAAGTAATTGTGGCCCCCTCCTATACCGATGGGGCAATGCAGTTGTTTGAGAAAAAGAAAAATCTGCGAATTATGGAAATCAAAAATATCGAACGGCTGCAGCAGCTTACCGCAGCACCGCATATCGATTTTCATTCTCTGATAGATGGAGGCCTGGTCCTGCAGTGGTCGTACACTACACGCATTATGACCACCGCCGATTTTCTGCCGGCAGAAACTGAATATAAGGGCAAGCACTACCGGGTAAATCGAGCACCCACCGAGGCTGAACTTCAGGACTTGCTATTTGGCTGGCAGGTAGAAAGCGGGGTAACCAGTAACTCGGTCCTCTTTGTGAAAGACCGGACGACCGTTGGAATTGGAACCGGAGAACAGGACAGGGTCGGCTGTGCGCAGATTGCCAGGGATAAAGCCTATGCCAAAGCCTTACAGCGTTTTTCGCTTAACCGCTATGGTAAGAATTATCAGGAACTTGCGCAGACAAAGCAGGCGCAGATTGATTCCGAAGTCCATGAGCGCCATGCAGACATTCAGGGCGGAGTCATGGTTTCAGACGGCTTCTTTCCCTTCAGAGACGGGGTAGAAGTAGGTTTACACGAGGGAGTGAGCGCTGTAGTGCAGCCGGGCGGTTCAATCCGGGATTTTGAAACCATTGAAGCCTGTAACGACTTTGGAGCTGCCATGCTGTTTACCGGAGAGCGTTCTTTTCGTCATTAAGTTCGTCATTAAGTTCGTCATTGAGGATTAAAAATGCGGAACAATAAAAAAACATACGTAAGCGTGGCCATCGCAGGCCTGCTTACTCTAATACTAGCCGGCGGTTGGCTGGCATTGCATCTGCAACTGCGGCAGGTCCAACAGAATTTCAAAGACTTCACTCAGAACATAAGCGAGGAAGTGGAAAACCGGCAATCAACTCTGGAAAGGATCGGATTAAACCAGAATATACTTTTCAGCAAACTCAATGAAAGCCGGGAGGCCCTGCAGCTGCCGCGGACCGAGGCCATACCCCTCCAAACCGAAAATGGATTACCCGATAGCGGCTCCTCCGAATCTGCTGCACGCCAAGGTACCGGAGAAAATACCGGAGACGCGCTTTTCTTTCGAGGGGTAGAGTACTTTGACGAGTATTACCGTCTGCAGGAGTTGGAACGAAGATTGACCGCATATATAGATAATCAGAGGCTGCATAACAGTCTGACCGAATTAAAACTAAATCTGCAGCAAAACAGTCGGCGCCGCTACTCCCTTACTAAAAACGGGGAGCGGCTTTTCATCTTGGATACCCTGTATATAAAAGAGAGTCCCCAGCTAAGGGTAAGCTCGCGCCTGCACCGTGAAAAAACCTTCAGCATGGGAAAAGTTGACCGCACCGTGGAAGAGTCCACCAATTTTATAAAAAACGAGCTTACGGAAATTGAGGCACACGCGAATCTGTTTACCCAAAAAATTCAGTATGTAAGGGATTTGTTCCAAAGTACTCAGGTATCACAGTTGTTACGTGAAAAGCGTTTAAAACTGCTCTCACCTGAACAACCCGCCGGTCAGGCCATGAGCACTGCCGAGTGGCGTATTAGAACTGCCGGTACAAACGGCAGCGACGGCGGCTGGATATTTAACTTTGGGGTTCGTTTTCAGGATAACCGCTATTTTATAGAAGAGCAGAGCTATGAGGAGCAGGCCGATTTTAGAGCAGCCTTACTGGAACAATTACAGCAGATTGATGCTCGCACCCCACAACAGAGAGATGTTGCCGCGATGATTGAAGAGCTTTCTTCACTGTCAAAGGATGAAGCCTTTCACGCATTTTTGGCGGAAAATAATTTGGAGATGAAGTCGGAGCCCCGAGAGGACGGCGATTATTACTATTTCGACCTTTACCATGAAGACTCTCGGCATTACGGTGCGTTTGCCGTCCTAAAAAAACATGGGAAAGTCTACTTAACCGACAGTGAGGATGTCGTCATCTCCGAGCTTAAAACAATCACCTCGGATAACCGTATTTCAAGCCGGGCCGGGAAGGAATTGTTCCCCACTGAGGTAAAACCGGATACTGCAATTCAGGAGCTGCCCAAGGCGTCTTCAATTTCCACGGCTGGAAACAGTAAAGAAACATTGATATTGCTCTGCGGAACCCATGAACAAAATGCCGATACCATGATGATCGCGCGATTGTCTAAAGATACTGGAATCCGACTGTTGAGCATCCCCCGGGATATCTATTATAAGCAGCGAAAGGTGAGCGATTATTACCGCTTATACGGGATAGAAAAACTGCGTTCTGTGGTGGAAGAGCTTACCGGAGTAGAGTTTGACGGACACATAACGGTAGATATGTACGCTTTTATCGATGTAGTTAATATCCTGGACGGAATAAACGTGTATCTCGATAAAGCGCTCATTGATCCGACCTATAGGATACGTGAGCACGGCGAATGGAAAACTCTGTATTTTAAAGCAGGCGAGCACCATCTAACGGGAATTGAAGCGTTGCGTATAGCCCGGTCACGGCACACCTCGGACGATTTTGACCGAGCGTATCGACAACAGTTGGTCATAAAAGCACTTTTTACCAAGCTGAACAGCCTGCATGCGGGGAATTTGCAGGAGGTATATAACTTGTTTAAGGTATTGTACGAGTACGTGGATACCGACTTTTCAGCCTACGATTTAGCCCAGTTTTTTCTAAAATATCATAATGCCGATCTGCAGCCGCGGAAGAGCATTTCTACCGATAATATCCTCTATACTACCTACAGTAATTATTACCTCTCCGGCTTGACGGAAGAGGAAGTTGATGACGATTTTTACAAGGGTGCATGGATCCTGCTGCCGAAACAGAATGATTGGGAGCTTATCCCCCGATTTGTCTACCAGCAGCTTTACACCGAATAATGACAGGAGCTTTACTATATGTCCAAAAAATATTGGCTTGAGATATACGGATGCCAGATGAATTTCGCCGAAGGCTATGCCCTGGAAAATAGCTTAAAACAACAGGGCTGGGAACAAGCCGACAGCCCGGAAGAGGCTGATGCCGCTATACTTCATACCTGCTCGGTTCGTCAAACTGCAGAGAACCGCATTTGGGGCAGAATCGGTTTTTTTAAGCATCTGAAACAGAATCATCCCGCTAAGCTGGTGGTGATGGGCTGTATGGCCGAACGCTTAAAAGTGGAACTACGGAAAAAGGAACCCGCCATTGATTTAGTGGTAGGAAATTTTGAGAAAGAGCAGCTGCCGGATTTAATTGAAAACCTGGACAGAAACAACTCCTATACTGCGCACACAGCTCCAGGCCCTGTAAAAGAAGAGTACGATTTTCAAGATTCCCACCAGCGGGAGAAGGATTTCCATGCCTTTGTACCGATAATGCACGGATGCAATAATTTTTGTACCTACTGCATTGTGCCTCACGTCCGCGGACGAGAGGTCTCCCGTTCTCCCCAGGAAATTCGCCGCGAGCTGCAGGGCTTAGAGGCGAAGGGGGTTAAAGAAATAACCCTGCTTGGCCAGAATGTAAACTCTTACTCCTACGGTGGCAGCGCAACTGAGGCCGCCATCCGACCGTATAAGTTTCCCGATATCTTGAAGGAAATACTAGACGAGCTGGATAAAATCGAATGGGTCAGGTTTTTAACCTCCCACCCAAAGGACGTACCCCAGCAGCTTATCGAAATGATTGCCTCTGAACCGCGTTTATGTAAGCATATACACCTACCGGTACAGCATGGTTCAAGTTCAGTCTTGAAGAGAATGAACCGAAAATATACACGAGAGGATTATTTGCAGTTGGTTACGCAGATACGAAGCACTATCGATGAACCGGCTCTTACCACCGATATTATGATTGGATTTCCGGGAGAAACCGAGGCTGATTTTCAGGCTACCCTCGATTTAATGCGGGAGGTTGAGTTTGACGATGCTTTTATGTACTACTTTAATCCGCGCACAGGAACTCCGGCAGCTGAGTTCGAAGACCAAATTGACCATCAAACAAAACTTGACCGCTTGTCGGAAATAATTGCACTGCAAAAGGAGATCAGCCGGAAAAGAAGAGCAAGGCGGGTAGGGAAAGAAGAACGGGTGTTGGTTGAATCCCCCTCTAAAAAGAATCCCCGGGAACTTCTGGCAAGAACGGAAAGGGATCATAGGGTCGTCTTTCCAGGAGACGCTACTCTCATCGGCACATTCGTCAACGTGCGAATCGACTCGATGGTTGGGAATACTCTTAAAGGCGTTTATACAGGCTAAAATCATGAATAGATACGCACTTCTACTTTTTATAACAAGTATACTCACCTTCAGCGGCGGGATAAGTTTTTCCCAGGAGCAGCCCGAACTGTCGGACTTAGTGGGGACAGCGGATTTCTTTCCAAGACTGCATGCGGAGTATACTTCAGCGGATTCTCCGCAGGAAGCCCTGGAACTTCTGCATAAGTTCTTACCTGCAGTCGAACAGGACGATCACCGCCATAAGCTGCTGCTGGACATGGCTAAGATAGAGGAACAGCTGGGAAAACTGGAAAATGCCCAGCTGCATTACCAATCAGCCGCGTTTGCTCCCAGAGGAAAACGAGATTTTCACGCCCTGTACCTTTCAGCTTTGCTCTTGATAGAGTTTGCAGACTTCGACCAGGCCCTCCTTCAATGCCGCCATGTAATCCGGGAAAGTGCGGATACGGAACTGACTCACATGGCTCGTATGCAGGAAGCCCGCATACTTCAGCAGCAAGGTGAGGAGGCGGAGGCAGCCGCGATCCTTCACGGTCTACATGAGGCCCGTGATCGGCTGCCGGCGGGAGTGCTCTACGGCATGTATATACTTTATGCATCTCTACCTGAGAAGTCCGATGCAGAGATAAACAGCATTACCCAGCAGCTAAAATCACGCTTTCCCGCTTCACCCGAATACGGACTCCTCCAGGAGCAGATTAAACGCACACCAACCGCAGAGGTCGCCCTGGGGATGGTGAATGCTCCGGATTCCCTTCAGGCCCACGGAGAGTCGGTATCGGACACACTGATTCAGTCTACAGAAAAGTCACCGTCGGATGCTGCTTCAAATGACGCTTCAGCGGATACCTCAGCAGACGCTTCAGTGGAGGAAGGCAAAGCCGACAAAAATGGGCAAAATCAGAAAAGTCGTGCTATTCAGACAGGCTCTTTCAGAGACGCGGAAAACGCCCATTACATGCAGCGGGAACTGGAGAAACAAGGTTTTACCGCAATGGTAGTTCAAGCCGATGTGAACGGCTCAACTTTTTACCGAGTTTTAGTCCCGATTGCATATGGTGAGACTGAAGAGGAGCTAGTACTTCAGTTAAAGGAGAAGAGTTTTGAGGGGTATCCGGTCTACTGATCCTCAATTTTTTCGACCTGTTCATACCGAAGGGGCTGCTTTTCAGTGGGGATAAAACCGTTTACCCCGATTTTTCCAGGCACCAGGACAATGCGTCGGGTAATCTCGTTGCTCTTCCGCTCTTCAAAATAATCAAATGAATAGCACAGCCGCTCAACTACAATGCCCTGGGAGCTTAAAACCTTCAGTTCCAGCACGTCACTGCCCATCGAATAGACGGAAAAACCTCCACTATGCTGCACTCCATCCCGTTCAAGGGTAAAGTAGGGCGGATCAAAAGTAAGTTTATCGCCAACGTCACTTTCATAGACACCGGTAAGTCTGGGCAGATGTGCATTCCCCTCTTCACCGTAGGAGGGGGAGGAGCTGAGAAAGGTGCTCTGCAGAGAATCTCCGATTTTCTGGTACATTCCCGACCATGAGGTATTGGTATTGCGCTGCCCGTTATGTGAGTTTATATCATAAATTTGTAATCGTATATTATTGAGATCCTCAATATAAGCAGATATATAAATGCGCATAAAGGGCACAATTTCATTTTCTCCGCGAATAGCCAGACTGTTTGCCAGAAACCTATGAGAACTGGTCCATGTATAGATTTCCTGCACATTTCCGCTGTACAGGGTGATAGTCTTCTCGATGGGGTTAAAATGGATCAGTGATCTCTGGCTGCGGGGTGTATTTCGGCCCGTGTTTTTTGTGTACATCCAAGGGCCGCTCAGAAACTCTTCGAACGCTTCACTTCCACTCTCAAACAGCTCTTTTAGCCGGCGATCTTCGACCTCCTGACCGGAAACTTTTTTCTCCAGAACCTGCTCGTAGCTGCGTGAATCGTTGCGCCAGATATAGGTTCTTTTTATTATATCACTCATACGATCCGATTCTGTATCAGCACTACTGGTGACCACAGGATAACTCGATCCGTTGGAAAGGCCGTTTTGATAAGACTGACTGCGCTTGTCTTCCTGCACCTCAATAGTTCCATTTACTTCTAATGAGAGTATCCGGTCGAAGTAAAGACCGAACTCGTCAGGCGAGGTGGTCCGCCGAAAGATATCCATAGTCTGCAGCCCGTCATTATTGATACCGCTGCACACAATTTCAAGGTTGTGATCGCCGGTGGTATCAATTACAGTCACCTGAAGTCCCTTACGACGTTCTGTTACCGTATCTGACCTCCAGGTAATTGAATATGCATCACGAATAGCATCATAATCTGCTACTAAAAGATAAATGTTATTCTTTTCCGATTCCGTATCCTGCGCTACCAGCACCTGCTCCTCATAGCGGTCCAAGTCAAGATTCACATCTACAAGCTGCACCAATTGATATCCCGGAGGAAGCTGGACCCTGGGAAATTGCCGATTTTCCTCCTGGTAGTTATCGCCGGAGGGCCTTGTAGTGCCTGCTTCTTGCCCCTGTTTGCTGTCCAGATTGACCTTCTTTGGCTCCTGGAGATAGGGGGAATTATCTTTGGAGAAACTAGGATCGCAGGCAGTAACTAAAATTGCTGCACCTAATATAACTGGAAAGAGATGTGTTTTCATATTTCGGCTTAACTTCATAGTGCTATTTGGATTCCATAAAATAAGGTAATAACTTATCTAACACTTTTTGTTTTATTGTTTCAAGAGGCCAGATACTCTTAAAACCCGCAGCTGTTTTGTGTCCGCCACCACCGTAGGTCTGGGCAATTTCAGCTACATTTATATTTCCCTTAGAGCGTAGGGAACATCGCAGAATCCCGGCTTCATTTTCTTTAAAGAACAACGAAACCCTTATCGATTCACTCTTAAGAGGAACATTTATAAGTGCATCAGCCTCTTCATATATAGCGCCGCACTCGAAAATCATTTCTTTGGTCATAGTCTGAGCAGCCACATGCTGATCATAGAATAGTTCTAAAGTAGAGAGAACTTTGGATTGTAAACGAAGCGCTGATACTGAATTACTCTCATATATCTTTTGATATATTTTATTTGGATTCACACCGATTTTGCTCAAAATGTAGGCAATCATAAACGTACGGGGGGTTGTTTTCGGATAAATAAATGAGCCGGTATCGTACACAATACCAGTAAACAGCGCCTCGGCTATTGGTAGAGTTATCTCAATCTCCAGTTTTTCAAACAGCTCAAAAAGAATTTCACAGGTTGATGAAGCGGATTCTTCAATATGATTTACCTCGATAATATCTTCTTCCGACTCATGATGATCAACAATAAAATATGCCTTTACCCTGGGCAGAACCAACTCCGCTACCACTCCAATGTTGTGTAAATCGTTTGTATCAAGAATAAGCAGCGCGTAATCGGCTATGTCTTCGGGAAGCTGTGATTCTTCTTTTAAGGTGACAATCTTATCGGCACATCCTAAAAAAGAGTATTTGTGAGCGATTGGATCGCTGTTGTACAGTAAAACCGTTTTGCCTAAAGATTGAAGCGCTAGAAATAAGGCACATTCGCTGCCGACTGCATCTCCGTCGGGTGTCTCGTGGGCGGTGAGAATAAATTTTTCATAATTTTCGAGAAAATGAGTCAGACCATCGAAGCCTGCCATAGTGCCTCTCTCAGTTACTTTGGTTCCACGCGTTAGTGATTTCAGTTGCTAAACGACGCGCTTTTTCTTCAACTGTAATACCAAGAATTGAAATTTGCCAACCATTCATCGGAATTTCTTTTTTTGGCTGTAACAGATGATGATCCAGATCGTACGTTTTGCCTGGGTAGGGGCTGCCGGGGGGGCCTTCGTGGTAATTATCCGAAAGCAGGAGTATATAGTGCTGCTCGGTAGGTGGTGCAGCAGAACTTTGTATGGCTTGTTCGAATGTATCCAGGGCCGAACCAATATCTGTGTAGTGCCGGTCCGCTTCCAAATTTCGAAATTTATCAGCAAGGGCTTCAATTGTGATATCCTGACCGATTCTCCCCTGAAATAGCTTCTGCCTGCCGCCATAGAAGCTCAGCGCATAGACAAAATCACCGGTCTGCAGTAAGTTGTTACATACAGTCTGTTCAAGGTAATAATTTACAGAGCCGATTTCTTGTTTCATCGACAGAGACTTGTCAATGAGAAGATAAACGCTCAAGTTACCTGTCCGGGTGTCGGCATCTGCTAGTTGCACCCCCATACCTAGAGCCATCGTAATGGAGACTATGGAGATAAAAAGTTTGAAGTACGTTTGCATTTTCATCACATTTATCCTATCATGATTATACAAGTAAAAGAAGGAGAAAAAGTGTATAAAAAAAAAAACGTGCTTTACATTTTGCACAACATATTGATAATCTATTATTATAGTTAGCAGTAAGCGATTTATAAGGAGAGTACAATGGGAAGCATAGATTTACCAAAAAGCCCAATGGTGTTTCATCCAACTAAACGAAGTGCAGTTGGTTCTCGAAACTCCTTGGCACAGGAAAGCAGAGATCAACAGGCAGAAGTAGATCGTCTTATGGAAGAAGAAGTTGATAAGGTAGTAAACCACGTTGCTTCAAAACTTCCCTCAGACGTGCTCGAACGCCTTGATGTAATGGGTGGCCTTAAAGAAAAGCTGTACAATTACTTCAACCAGAATTATCAAAATATGTTCAACCGGTACATAGTTACCTCAGAAGACGAAATGCTCAAGAAGGTACGTAACTTCGTTGACCGGGAAGAGATGAAGGTTACCAGCCGCTATACTCCGAAAGAAATTTCTTCGCTTCTGGATGAAGTCGGCGGTATGGATCGGTTTAATACCGGTGAAATAGAGAAATCTATTGTCAACATGTACGGTCATTTACAGGGCCACATTCAGCGCGGTATAAACGACCTTGAAAACCTTACCAACTCCCTGTTGCGGCAGAAAACAGATGTAGGAGCATTTATTCGAGGTGAAAACGCCTATTCCGTAGTTAAATGTTCCTTCAAAGACAACATCTACAAGCCGAAAACAGTCAGTGATGTAAAGCTTTCAGTAAACATACTTGATTCCGAGCTTATCAGCCCGATCTTCCACTATCAGGCTACTGTGGAATATATTATCAAGGACCTGTTGTCGAAACACATCATGGACGAAATCGATAAAGAGATTGAACTGGTCAAGGACGAACAGATTGAGCAGGGCAAGGAAGAGATGAATGACAGCGAGATCATCTTCGAGAAGATGCGTCGAGTTGAAAACCATACTTCCGATGATGGCGAAGATCCCAATTCCAAGCGCTATTCCATTATAAGTAAGCGCCTAATGGATCGGGTAGAAGGTCTGCGAGCCGAAATAGATCCTACGGAGTTCGATTCTCTTAACATCCGCGAAAATCTTAAAAAGATTATCGATCTTGAGAATATCCGAAACCGCGGCTTTAACACAGCAATTAATAGCATTACCAGTATTCTCGATACCTCTAAGATGGGCTATCAGTACATTGAAAACCTTAAGAACGCCCGTGAGCTTCTTATTCGCGAATACGAAGACATGAACTATCGCGAACTCCCGGATGAACGTTATCAGATCAAATTAAAGTATTTCGATAATGCCCAGCTTATTGAAGAGCGCAAAGCCTACGATGTACAGGTGAAGTCCTTTGAAGTAGAAGTGCAGCACTTGTGGGATGTTCTTGAACTGGTCTATGAAGACAAAAAGATGTTCAAGCGCGTAACCGATTACAATGATCTTGCCAAGATTTACAAAAACAAAATCCGCCGCAAGATCAAAGACAAAACCGGGGATCCCCTCTATGAAGATATCGACAAAGTGTGGGATGAAATTTCATTCGTAGAACCTGCTGAAACTCAGGTCGAAAAAATGAACCGCACATATGTGTTCGATAAAGATAAAATCGGCAAGAAGCTTGCTCTTATGCAGGATAAGCTCCAAACCATGTACGGATATCGTTATCCGGTTCAGCGCCGGGTAATCGAAGAACGGCTGCAGTTCCTGCAACAGGAGTTTAACAAGTTCGATTACCTGATCAATCCGTACCACATTCAGCCGGGTCTGCTGCTTGATGTAGATATTACCTCCATCAAGCGCAAGAAAGCGACCCTCGACGGAATGGCAAATGTATTGAACGAGTTTCTCCATGGAATCTCAAAGGGCTTCCAGGACGCAGCTTTCGCTTCATTCTCCCGTCGTCGATCAACGGTTCGCGAGGATATCGACCAGCATTTCTCCACTGATATGAATGCCGGCGATGAAGATTCCGGTGAGACCTCCACCAAAGGGAAAGGGTATCTGGATATGCTGAACTCTTCCTCTGAAAGTGCCGGTTCCTCCGGGAACGAAACCGTGGTAAAAGAAAGCGGCGGAAAGAAGAGTACCAGCAGTAAGAGTGGTACCAGTAAGTCCGGCGGTAAGGGCAGCAGCTCCGGTAAAAAACGGGGACGGCCCAAAAAGAAAAAAGATGACGGTTTAAAAAACATGTAGTCTGAAATAATTTCACAACGCCCCCTTTTGGGGGCGTTGCTATTTGATCAAAGAATCAAGAGGAAAAGGTATGGAAGTTCAAAATCAATTCGAACACCTTTCAACTAGGAGTGGGTTTAACAAAGCCCTCGAACATTTCAGAAGTGTTTCGGAGGTAATCGACCATATTGACGAAGGGCGTAACCTGGCCGACGTACTTAATTATTTGTTAGATGAGAAGGAAATTCAGCAGCAGCAGATTCTGCCGACCGTATATGCACTTCTGCATGATAAATACGGTTATGCCTTCCGCTCTCATACGATGGAAAAAAGTCTTACCGATTTTTCCTATATTCTTAAAGAGCTTCCACGCTGGAAGGCTGTAGATGTAGTGCTTATTTACTTTCATCCTGATTTGGGCGCTCAAGTTATCAACCCCAAGAACGAAGATCATTTCGCATCACTTAACGTATTAAAAGAAAATGAACTCTTTACCATATACTGCAGTGCCGGAAACGGTAAGGATGCCGGCAAGAAAGAACAGAAGGCACTGCAAACCCTAGTTAAGTTATTGAACGGCGCAAAAGTAACAACTCCCGACATTCTACTGAAAGGAAAATTCAAAGCCAAAACAGTTGAGTTTACTACTGAAGAAGAGGACATAGAAGAAGAAGCTGAAGTTGAAGAAGAGAGAGAAGCAGTAGAAGAAGAAGCTGCTCCGGAAAAGACTGAAAAGGCCGAACCAAAGGAAGCTAAAAAACGCAGAATGACTCCTTTCTACTCAATTCCGGTTACTAATGAACTCTTTCACAATGGAAATGTAGAAGCGTGGAAAAAGGTCATACAGAGTTATCAAGCAAAGCATCCCGGTCTGGATGTATACATCTATTACGATGGAGAGAGGATTCATGATATCCATTCCCTGTTCAAATGGGGCAAAGTCAAACACGGCAGTACCATACTGGTTGCGGTAGCAGGAGAAGATATTCAAGATGTCGCCAAGCTGCAGCGTTACTTACGGCAGGGTGCCAGTCCGCAGTTTGAGGCGTTTCTCCGCTATCCTGTAAACACCATACTGAATCTATTCTAGGGGGATATTATGAATAAAGCAGTACATTTCTTTAGTCGTAATAAATATGTAAAAGATACCGATACTTGGGACTTGTTTGGCATACGCGGTAAACAAGCGATGGAGTTCGCCGCTTTAGATCTTCCGATCGTACCCGGTTTTATCCTCGATTCACGAATTGCCGCTCATCTTGACAATTTTAAGCTGGCTGCCGAACTTCCGGAAGTTATCACTCTTTTTGAACAGGAAACCGGCAAGAAGTTCAACGATCCAAAGAACCCTTTGCTGCTGAAGGTGGTTATAAGCCCTAATTTAGCAATAGTTCATTACCCGACGCTCCACAACTTCGGCCTCACCGATGAAACTTTGCCCGGTTTCACCGATTATGTTGGAGAGGAGTTTAGTTATCACGAAATCTTATTCCTGATTCACGGACTGTTCCAAGTGGAGCATAAGATTGCCGAGATTCAGGAGGATAAAAAAAATATTCAACTGTATTCGAACAAAATCTCCAGTCTCGACTCGGTCCTTCACAATGAGACCGCAAGTACAAAATTGAAGAAAACTCTAGAGGACATGCGTGCTTATCTGCCGGACGATTTTTTCTCTAACGCATATGCACAACTCGAATACTGTCTTCGCCGAATTAGCATACTGCTGAGTATGGATGAACTGGACAATGAAGACGCAGCCTTGATTGTCCAGCCGATGGTATACGGAAATTACGGCAGCGACAGTGGAAGCGGTGAATATGCAACCAGAAATCCAGTGACCGGCCAGAGTAAAATTTTTGGTTGGTACGTTCCCGATACTTTTAATTCTGAAGAACGTAAAGGCCAGGATGTGACGGGATTATCTCCGAAATATGTAAAAGAGCTGGAAAAAACAGCCAAAACGGTGGAAGACCATTTTATGGAAATCCGATCTATCCGTTTTACTATTGAAAATAAGAAGTTGTGGTTTGTCGATCAGCGACCGCTGGTTACCAAATCCACCCAAGCCGATATACAACTGCTTTTAGATTTGCATCGGCGCAAGAAGATAACCGACAATTACCTTATCCACGCCATTAAACCCGATCAGCTGAATGAAATACTGCATCCGGTTATTCATCCGGAGTCTGTAAAAGAGTTCAAAGATATTAGCGGCGGTATCGCCGGCGCCCCCGGTGCGGCCATCGGAAGGGTCTATTTTACTACCGATTCCCTTCTGGATGCATATCGTAATGCACAGCAGCAGGGCGAGGACACCCGAATGATTCTTTGTATGCCGGCTACCTTTGCCGACGATGTAAAGGCCATCGAAGTAGCCAGCGGAGTGCTCTCTTCCGAAGGTGGTTATTCGGCCCATGCCTCGGTAGTTGCACGGCAGTACGGAAAGGTGTCACTGGTTCATAAGGATCTTAAGTTTACCAACAAGAGCGCCAAAATTGGACAGCACACGCTAAAAGAGGGTGATCTGATTACCCTGCAGGTACCCCATTACGGTGAGCCCCATATTTATCTGGGACAAGCTCAACTTATTGAACCGGATCCGAAGGATTCAGGTTTGTTGGATTTTGTACAGTTGATAAAAAAACATGTCAAAGACTTCCATGTACGAGTAAATGCCGATACCGGCAGAGATTCTCAGCTGGCGGTAACTTTCGGAGCGGAAGGTATTGGTCTTTGCCGAACCGAACATATGTTCTTCAAAGAAGAGCGAATAAACGTGTTCAGAGAGATGATTCTCTCCGAGAATGAGACCGATCGCCGGAAAGTTCTTAACAAACTTAAAAAGATGCAGAAAGACGACTTCTACAGTATTTTTAAAGCCATGGACGGAAAAGAAGTTACGATCCGCCTGCTCGATGCCCCGCTGCACGAGTTTCTCCCTCATAACAAAGCTCAGACCAAGGCCTTTGTTAACTATATGCACACTGAAGCCGGCAACACCAAAATTACGGAAAAACAGGTAAGTGATATTTCGGAGAGTCTGCAGGAATTTAATCCGATGCTGGGACATCGCGGCTGCCGAATTGCGGTTTCGTATCCTGAAATTTACGAGATGCAGGTTGAAGCTGTTTTTGAAGCCGCCTTTAAGGCTCGCAAGGATGGGGTAAAGGTATCTCCGGAAATAATGATTCCTTTGATCATGAACTCCGATGAGTTGAAACTTATTATCTTTGGTAAAAAAATTGAAGGAAAGAACTACCGTGGCTTGAGTGATATTGAGGAGGAAGTCCGTAAGAAGCTGAAAGAGAAGTCAAAGATGGAACACCATTTCGGTACCATGATCGAACTTCCCGTAGCAGCCCTGGCGGCCGGCGACATTGCCCGCTATGCGGATTTTTTCTCCTTCGGGACTAATGACCTTACTCAAACCACTATCGGCCTCTCACGGGACGATTACACCTCTTTCATGCCCGATTATACGCTGTTTGACATCATTCCGGGTAATCCTTTCAAGGAATTGGATCCTTATGTCAGAGAACTAATCAGCACTGCAGTACGACGCGGAAAAATGACCCGGCCGGGCTTATCCACAGGTCTCTGCGGCGAACACGGAGCGATACCGCAAAATATTCGCTTCTGTATTGATGCCGGCTTGGACTACGTTTCATGTTCGGTGTATTCAGTGCCTATTGCTTTGCTGGCGGTTGCCCAGGAAGTGGTACCTGAAACAAAAGAGTAGAGGCGGGCGGTAGTTAAGTTTTGTGTAAGATTGAATAATAAAGGAATACTAAATAAAGGAGCTGTCAGAGAATTAACTCAGATAGCTCCTTTTTTTTAACTCAGGTTTTTTAACTCAGGTTTTCTAATTCAGGTGGGAGGGGCTACCACACTCCGAACTTTTTAATACCTGTTATAACCAGTTCAGCTGCCTTGCGGGCATCCGTACGTGGAATCTGGGCCTCTTTGTTCAGTGTTTCTTGGAAGAAGAAATTTAACGTGTCTAACACTTCCTCGGTTTTGTAGAATATCAGGGAAAAATTGACCCCGGTTGGTCGAAGGATAGTAAAAGACGAATACGAAATAATCGGTTCTTTACTTACCATTACCCGGGTTTGATTTTTCGCACTAAAAGTATCTACTTCAGAAAATCGATGAGGAATTTTCAGTCCACGGTCGCGTCGAAACGGCTCGATATACTTTTGCGGAAAACTTGCCGGCTCGACAAGAACAAACAGTTTACTGCCGTCTGTTTCAAAGGTAAGCCCTTCGTCACTTGCATAGAGGTTTTTTACATTGTCGTAGGACACTACTTCATAAATAGCGTAGGCCGATGTTTCCTTAAAAAAAGAGGAAACAATATACCCTCCCTCTTCTTTGGGTAATTTGCCTTGTGAGTATGCCTGAAACAGATCGAGTGCTTTTGGTGCCATTATCCGCTCCTTTCTTATAGTACCCAGTATAGTAGCAATTATTTAGAAGTCAATCCAGTAATTTTTTTTCTTATACTACCGCCTAATGGGTAAGAGCTTATAGTTAAGAGCTTACCAGTCATCTAAACGGTTGCGGATTTTAAGTTTTCAGCCCGCTCGTAGTAGCGCTGTGCAAATTGTTCCATACCCCGTTGTCGGTAAATTTCCGCCACATTGTAATAGGCTCTCCAGTCTCGTGGTTCCACTTCCTGAGCAGAGCGAAAAGCCTCCAAAGCGGCAGAAGAGTTACCCGCCTTATACTGCATAACCCCATAAATAAGATACAAGTTAAGCGAAGGTGAGGAAAGATACGCAATAGCGGCTGATAAAAGCTGGAGTGCCTGAGTTTTCCGCCCGGTTTTCGACAGACAAAATACCAGAGGGCGCAGGTATTCCTCTTTTTCGGGCTCCTGTTGCAAGAGCCCCCGATATATCACCGCTGCCTGGTTGTAATCCTTTATCTTTCGATAACAGATTGCCCGGATACGGTTTAGGTACCGCGAATCCTGTACATAGGGCAGCACCGCTTCTATCTGCTTTAAGGCGAGCTGGTACTTTTCATCGGCATAGAGGTGCTGAATATAAGCTGTCCTGATTTCAAGGTCATGAGGTTCGAGTTTAAGGTATTTTTTACATAGTCGACCGAGGTCGGGAAGCTCTAGCTCATTACGGAGTTCAATAATCCCGCGGTACGCCTCTGCATTCTCAGATGAAAGGCGTATACCCTTACGGTACCATTTTACAGCCATTTCCGGCCGGTCATCATCAGCATACGTGTCGGCTACAGCTTGAATCAGGAGAGGATCGGGGCCAAACTCTTTTATCGCAGCATACAATTCATCTAAACTCGTCTGAATGTCGAGGGGTAAACGGCTCCTACACAGCACCCGGTAATAACGGGCAGACTCATTCTCGGGATGATAATGGAGGATACTATCTATTTGCTGCAGCATTTTACGGTATTCTCCAATATTCCACCAAATCATGCTTAAGCCAAAATGTGCATGCAGATTTGAACGGTCCCGTTCAACCGCCCGGGTAAAGTGGTTTATAGCCCATTCGGTGTTTCCCAGCCCTCGGTAGGCTTCGGCTACCAGCAGACGGATTGGAATATCCCGGCTGTTCTGCTTAAGTATATACAAGCCGTGATCTAATGCTTTTTGGTAGTCCCCCCGCTGAAGATATTGAAAGGCCAGGGCGTGGTCCGCCTCGCTGCTCTGTACAAGTGGAGAATCGGGATGGGTACGTGCCAACAGACTGAGCAATTCCCGACCGCGTTGCTCTTTGCCGGCCTGGATGTTAAGAATTGCGGTTCGGTAAAGTATCAGCTCATCCTCAGGAGATTCTGCGAAAGCGGTTTCATATGCCTCAACCGCCGCTTCATACTCACCGGTTTGACGGTACACCATACCAAGATATAAGTTCGTAAGAATATTCTCTTTACCCTTTTGCTTTAAGAACTCAAAGGCTTCTCCGGCATAATTGGTGTCTCCGGCCCTGAAATGCTGTATCCCGCTAACTAACAGCGCATTCAAATAGCCGGAGTAGAGATTTTGATCAGTTGGATTTTCCTCTACTAATTTTCCTAAAATATCGGAAGCCTCATCCGGCTTATGTAATTTGAGTAAGGTATACGCCAGCATCATGGCAGTTTGAATGAAACCGGGTTTGAGAGAAAGGGATTTTCTAAAATGAACTGCCGCGGAGGGATAAATACTCATTGCTAAAAATGATCTTCCTAAGAAAAAATGCCCCGCCCCTGAATCCGACCGACGGTTGACAAACGTACGCAGAGCATCTATTGCCCGAGAGTATTCCCCGAGTGCATGAAAACTTCGACCAAGGTAGAGAAAGGCCTCATCAATCCTGTCGTCCGTACTTATAAGATAAAGAAGCTTATTCGCCGCTTTACGGTACTCACGTTTTCGCCCCAGCATTATGGCCTCTTGGAGCAATTGGCTGGTTTCAGTGCTGTTCATACCTGTATGCTACTGTGTGAAGCACTATTTTTCCACCTTTTTATAGCTCCAAATTGACAAATATTGATCTTTCTGTAAACATGGTCGGGTCTGGAGGCAAAAAATGAAGGTAGTAGTGATAGGGGCCCAATGGGGCGATGAAGGAAAGGGCAAGATAGTTGATTTTCTGGCGGAACAATCAGATTTAGTGGTTCGGTTCTCGGGCGGCGCGAACGCAGGCCACACGGTAGTACTGCGTGATAAAACCTACAAACTGCATTTAGTTCCCTCGGGAGTAGTCTACGAGAATAAACAGGTTGTAATGGGATCAGGCATGGTCATTGATCCGGAAAGCCTGTTCAATGAATTAGCTACCCTCGAGGAACAGGGTATTACTTGGCAGGGAAGGGTGTTTATATCCGACCGGGCCCACGTGGTTTTACCAGAGTATAAAGAAATCGATAAGCAGATGGACAGTAAGCGTAGAAATCCGATTGGAACTACAGGCCGGGGAATCGGAGTTGCCTACGCCCAGAAGGCAAATCGTGACGGTATTCGCATTGGAGACTTGAACGATAACGAGTTTCTCACAAGCCTCCGTCCGAATGAACGGGAATTTCTAACCCCCTACATCGACCGCCTCCGAACTATGAGCATTAACCTTGCGGAGTTCATGCAGAATTATAGTAATGAAAAAATTCTATATGAAGGGGCCCAAGGGGTTCTGCTTGATATTGATGTGGGTAGTTATCCCTATGTCTCTTCCGGCTGCTCCGCTGCCGCCGGGGCTAGCCTAGGCGGTGCAATTGGGCCACGCAGTATCGACCAGGTTCTAGGGGTATTTAAGGCTTATAGTACAAGAGTGGGGAATGGACCTTTTCCCTCCGAATTTACCCAGGAGCGGGACGGTGATTTGGGCGATACTATTCGTGAAATCGGACATGAATACGGTGTCACAACCGGAAGACCTCGCAGATGCGGGTACCTCGACCTGGTTGCAATGCGATATGCCTGTCAAACAAACTCCATTGATTCACTAGTTCTTACCCATCCGGATGTATACGATACCTTCGAAGAAGTGTCAGTGTGTGTTGCCTACAAAATCGATGGACAGGAAACCACATCCTTCCCCTCATCGGCCAGAAAGCTGGAAAGAGCCGAACCGGTTCTAAAGAAGTTTCCGGGATGGAAAAAGTCTATCACAGCAGCTACTTCCTTCGACGAGCTTCCGGAAAATTGCCGCACCTATATTAGCTTTATCGAAGAATACACAGGCACAGCAGTGGGAATAATATCAGTAGGTCCTGACCGGACTCAAACTTTCATTCGAAAAAAAGTGTGGTAGTGCGAATACCGGCAACTTACTCTACCAAGGACGCCCTGTAATTTATAGGGCGTCCTTTTATGTCTAAGACAGATCCTTATACCGGAACAAACTCAACCTCAAAATTGGGGAATTGCTTGTTCAAATCTTCTCTTATTAGACGATAGAGAGTGTTCTCAATTGCCATAGATATTCCCACGCAGGTCATACAGGCCGGCCGATGAGAGCTAAATTTAGTAAACACATAGATGGTAGACCCTTCCTCGCTGTACCGGAACTTTTCAATGATCCCCAGATCACCAATCGGCAAATTACTTTCCGGGTCCTTCACATTTTCTAACACTGCATCAAGCTTGTGTTTAATTTCCTCGTCCATGGCTACTTCTGGGTTGATTCTGATTTTGTGTTTAAACCTATAATTTTATACAAGCCACAGAAGCTCATCGCCCCGGTTGCCAGCAACACTACCGCCGCAATTCCCAGTATAACTGCCAGACTTCCTTCAACAGTACCGGTTAGCACCAAAGCTAAAAATACAATTGAAATTACATACCTTACAATTTTATCAACTTTACCCACATTCTTAGTCATTTTGAACTCCTTATCGAAATATTACTATATAGATAATATATAAACAGAATATCACAAAAACAAGAGCCCCTTTAATAATAACCGTTTGAAAAGTCCCAAAAAATAGCTGGACTGCGGTATAGGCAATCCAGCTATCATCAATGTAAAGCTACAAATGGGATGTGAGGGAATTGAGCTATGCTGCCGGGCGGGTAGAGGAACCTTTGATGACCGAGTTGAGATCGGTTTCAGATGACAGCCGTTCATACTGCTGTTTTGCCAGAATCAAGTATGACCATGTTACAGCAAGGGCAGAAACACAAATTCCTGCTAAAAGTACCTGTATATTCAACTGTAATTGAACTGCAATACCGCTGAGAGTGATCCCGCCACATAGTAGTGTTAGTGCATATTTCATAATGTCCTCCTTAAAACTATCTTTATATCGATAATAAATTAACGTAATAACTCAATAGTGTCAAGGTGTTGTCGATAAATAGTTAGAACTTGTACATACTGCTACTTTTTTTCAGTGGCTCCCAGGATAAAGGCCTCAACTTCATCGGCATTGGTCATGCCTGAACGTGCTCCCATAACTATTGTGTTTAACGCGCCGCAGGCATTGGCAAATTGTGCGGTTCTACGCAGAGGCCACTGCTTTATTAAGCCGTACAACATTCCGGCATGAAAAGCATCCCCGGAGCCGGTACCATCAACTGGAGTAATTGTAAACGCCGGACTCTGGAAACTCTCTTCGGAGGAAGCTACAAAACAGCCCTCACTTCCGTGGGAGAGGGCGACAACTTCGTTACCGTATCGCTGCTGCAGAGTTTCGGCCATTTTAAGCGGATCACCGGTGTCTGCCAGCTGTTCCGCAGCGCCAATACAGGGAATAAAGTAATCGCACAGTCGGATTAAATCATCGAGTTCTCCGGCACTGCAGAGCCCCAGTTCATTGATCAAATCGTGGGAGGGAATATCTAAATCGAAGCTGACTTTTACTCCATTTTCCTTGGCAATTAGAGCCGCTTCGATGGAGGGAGCCAATTTCATCTCTGAGCCTTCCAAATGCAGTACACGCGCAGAGGAGATGTAATTCTTATGGCTGCGTATATATTCTTTGGTAATCGTATCAAGCACATTCGGAAAAAGGGTGATAGTCCGTTCCCCCGCTTTATCAACCACAATCCAGGTCCAGGGAGAATGCTCACCGCATTCTACTGAGCAGGCCGACATATCAATCCCGTCTTCCCGGCTATATTGTTGCAGCAAAGAACCGAAGTTATCATCACCAATTTTGCCGATAAAACCGGTCTTTAATCCTAATCGTGCCAATCCGGTAAGAGTATTTCCCATTACACCGCCGGGATAGAGCGCATACTTCTCGGGCGGGCACACAACCTTTGCATCAGCGGTGGGTATCCGATACAGTTGTATTACTTGATCAATTGCATTTACTCCGAAACCTACTATATCTAACATAAAACAGAGTATAGCCTGCCCTCCGAAAATCGGCAAACGATTTTTATACTTCGGCTCAACCACGACACAGCTGTCAAAGTAACGGAAATGTTCAGCCAGGAAAGCGCAGCAGCCAGGTACGGTGAATCTTTTTATTCCTTGAAAAATCCTGAGGGAGGGTGTCCAGGCTGATCTCTTTGATGTCAAACAAATCATACAGGGCTGGATCCAGTTGAAAGCGACGATAGTTATTTGAAAATATTATTTCTCCCGTACGTTTCAAATGTTCCGCTGCAAGAGTGAGCATCCGCAAATGGTCTCTCTGTACATCAAACACGTTCTCGTCGCTCTTACGGTTTGAAAAGGTGGGCGGGTCGACAAAAATCAGGTCATAAGTCTCGAAATCGGACGAGAGAAACTCGAATACATCCCGTCGAACAAACAAATGCGAATCCGAAGTATAGCGGTTCAAAGCAAAGTTCTTTTTTCCCCACTCAAGATACGTATTGCTGGTATCAACTGAGACCGTTTTAACAGCCCCGCCATCCGCAGCATACACACTGGCGGTGCAGGTATAGGCAAACAAGTTCAGAAATTTGGATTGATCAGATTTTTCCCGAATAATTGATCTAGTAATGCGATGATCAAGAAACAGTCCCGTATCCAGGTAATCAGTGAAATTGACATAAAACTTGAGCCCCCCTTCCTTCACAATAAAAAACTCGTGCTCTGTGTTCATTTTTGAATATTGTGAAGAGCCCTTTTGACGCTTTCTCTGTTTCAGGAAAATACTGCTCTTATCTATTTCAAAACATTGCGGTATAGCTGCAAGCAGCTCCTGTAACCGCTGTTCGGCGGCCTCCGGTTCAATCTCTTTTGGAGGAGCATACTCCTGAACTACCGCGTAACGATCTTCATATACATCCACCGCGGCCGCATATTGAGGTATATCCGCATCGTATATGCGATAAGAGCTTATACCATTTTTCTTAAGATACTTTTTTAATTGACGCTTATTTTTTAAGATGCGGTTGACCAGCATATTTACACCTGATGTCTGATCTTCGTCTTGAACGGGTGGGGCGCCTTGAATGAAAGCAGGGCTATTGAAAGAATTCTCCGGAGGAACAAATGAATTAGCATCATCAAGGGTGATTCTTACGAGTACTATTTTCAGGTTTCCGTTGTAAATTGTATTAATTCTATCGGCACGTAAGCCTAACTGCTTGGCCGCAGCCTTATCAGGGGCCAAAATTGCAGCAGTATAATTGGGAAAATGTTCCTTTATCCATTTACCGAACTGCGAATAAAGTAGATCTACCTCCTCCCGTTTTTGCAAGCGTACCCCGTAGGGAGGGTTGGCCACTATCAAACCCGGTGCAGCAGCTTGTAGCGGAACTTCCAAGTGCTCAAAGGGCTGCGTTTTTAACTGGATCTTATCCGAAAGCCCGGCCCGCTTTATGTTTTCAGCAGCTGCATCTATAGCCTTCCGGCTTTTGTCGGAACCGTAAATAGGAGGCATCTGTGAAACTCCCTGAGCCCGGGCTGTTTCAGCCTCAGTGCGCACAGCATCCCAGGTATCGGCTTCATGGCCTTTCCAAGACTCAAAACCGAAGCGACTTCTCAGTAATCCGGGGGCGATATTACCGGCTATCAGCGCAGCTTCAATAGGCAAGGTTCCAGACCCGCACAGAGGATCGATCAGTGCCCCTCCCTGAGCTGCAATCTCCGGCCAACCGGCCTTGAGAAGCATCCCCGCCGCACTCGTCTCTCTCAACGGCGCCTGGGTTCCGCTTAAGCGGTATCCGCGTCTATGCAGGCTTTCACCGGACAAATCTAAGTATACAATGGCACTCTGTTTTTCCGTATGAAGATGAAAGCGAATGTCAGGGTTTTCAGTGTTCACGTTAGGCCGCCGGCCGCTGCTCTTCCTAAAGGAGTCTACCACTGCATCTTTTACCTTGAGGGCTGCATAATTGGCATTTTTTACCCTCGATTTAGATACATTTGCATCGACTGCAAAGGTTGAAGATAACGAAAATAGGCCTTCCCAGGAAACTTCAGCTGCACCGGTATAAATATCATCTTCGTGGGAAAACTCAAACTCATGCAATTTAAGAAGCACCCGTGAACCGACTCTGGACCACAGGCAGAGTTGATAGGCAGTACGCAAATCACCCGAAGCATGGCAGCCGGCAACTGTTTGTTTTATATCTGACGCACCCAACACTTCCAACTCATCCTTCAAAAGTGGCTCGAGATAGCGAGTGCAGGTAACAAAGAGCCTATACATATTTCTCACCTATTCATTTATCAGTTGGACGTCCGGAGGCAGATTGTAAATTACATCCTTCCGTTCTATAACAATTCGACTTTTCTTCATCAGCTCTGCCTCAGCTTTAATACTGTCTAGAAGTTCATGGGTAGGGTTTATAGCTATCGGCCGTCCAACTCTCCGCAGCATCGATAAATCTCCATTTGTATCCCCATACGCATAACTTTCACTCAAGTCAATATTGTAATGCTGCTCCAGCTGATGTATAGCCTTATTTTTACTCTCAGAATCCCACATGGGGACTACCTCGCCAGTGAAACGCCCCTGCTGGTCCAGAAGATACTCAGCACCCCGGAAGGCATCTACTCCGAACTTTTCCGCCATTTTTGATACCAAAAAGGTTGGGCTGCCTGAAATAAAAAAGACCTTGTGCAGATTATCCTGGTGCCATTTAATGCGGTCCCGGGTAAACTTATACACAATATCGCCATTTAATCGAATTACCTGGTTGCCGATAAACTCGAGATCACTCTTTTTACGTCCCTTCAACGCTTCAATATAAATATCTATCAGCTCCAACATATAATCTTCGTAGTGTCTTACTCGCTTACGCCACTCTTTATAAGTGTATTTTACATTCGAATGCCATAAGCGAGGATCAATTACTTCGTATTTTACCAGTTTCTTAAAATGTTCTATCATTAACGAATTACGATGCAAAGTACCGTCAATGTCAAAAAATGCACCAATGTTCAATTTAGTTCCTCAAATGTTTTGATTGATATTGAGTATTTCACAGTTTGTTTCGATATTCAACTCTACGGTGAATATATACGAACTCACTTAGCAGCATTGCAGTAGCTCCCCAGATGCGCCCTTTAGAACTCCTGTAATAAGGTGCGGTTATCTTTCCGCTGATAGATTCAAATACCCCCTCTTCAGGAATTTTCAAAATTTCTTTGAGGGGCAGGGGAAGTATCTCCTCCACTTCGCTGGGCTGCGGCTGCATTGCGGCTGTACCATGGGTACAGGCAACTACCGGAGTCACTGAATAGTTACTCACAGCTATAAAAAGTGGAGTCAGAACCCCTAGTACATTGACTTCTTCCGGTGCAATATCTATCTCCTCATGCGCTTCGCGCAGAGCGGTCTCGATCGGAAAGTTTTCTGCCCCTTCATGGGCTCCACCGGGCAGTGCAATCTGACCGCCATGAGTACCATTCTTGGTCCGTCGAATAAGGGGTAAATAAATTTCTGATTGGGATTGATACAGCAAAATAAGTACCGCCGCCGACCGGCAATTATGCGGGCTATGCATATACTGAGCATCAATCCGGCCTTTGGGGGCAAGCTGCATATGAACCGACAAGCCCGGCAGGGTCTCTGAAGTCAGATACTTACGTAATGTGTCACAATATTTCTCAAACTGCATTTCCGTAATTATTATAATTAATTCCCGCTTATGCAACTACCGGGTAGATGAGTTCCGATATACATGCAGATTTACATGAGGCCCAAAAATTAGGCCCGTCGATATGACGGACCCAATTAATTATGACAGCTATTGCACTGCCGGCGTAGCTACTACTCTATCAAAAGTTGTTATTCTTCTTCTGTTATTCTTCTTCAGGCCAGGCCTGATCAATACTCTGCAGCGCATTTTCCAATTCATCGCCACTGACCCAGTTGGTCATCTGTTTCCAAAATGCTCCGGCACCTACTTGTCCGGGCATCATATCCGAGCCGTCAAAGCGGAAAGTATCGGCATTATGAAGGATCTCGGCATATTTCCGGTTTGCTTCTGTGGGATACCATTCGAGTTTCGCATCCTTATGCGGAGCAACTACGCCGCCCGATTGCACCCATTCTTTTATTGAGTCGCCGGTCGAGAGAAAACGCATAACCGCCCGTACTTCCGGACGATCGGTGAATGCTCCCATAATGTCGCCGGCCCCCAGTACCGGGCGTCCCTCTTCTTCATCGATAGGCGGCAGATAGAAAAAATCAACATCTTCACCGACTGTGGTACCTTCAGGGAAAAAGTCGGTGATAAAACTTGCCTGCCGGTGCAGCATAGCTCGGGGAGGGTCGGCAAAAAGCGGTTCTACCGCATCGCCAAAGGGAACGGTTAATATACTATTTCGTCCCCCTAGGACTATCTCTTTATCGAACCAAATATCCGCCATTATGTTACAAGCCCGCTTCACTTCTTCCGAGTTAAATGGTAGCTCTCCCCGCACCCAGGCATCGTACTTTTCCGGTGTCACGGTTCGCAGCATGATATCTTCCAACCAATCCGTCGCGACCCAACCGGTTGCACCGGAGCTCTCTATACCGATTGACCATGGAGTACGCCCGTCTTCAACCATTTGTCGCGACAGGGCCATCATCTCGTCCCAGGTCTCCGGTATTTCGTAACCGGCCGCTTCAAACTCCTGTTTTGGATACCATACCAGACTCTTCACGTTTGCCCGGTACCACACTCCGGCCATAGTGTTATTAATGGTGGCAATATCTATCCAGCTTTGGTCATAATGTTCCTGCAGATGCCCCTCTTCAAACCAGCCGCTAATGTCCTGAACTTTACCCCGCGATACAAAGTCCTGAAGTAGTCCGGGCTGGGGAAAGGCCGCAATATCGGGGGGATCTCCGCCTTCGACTCTGACGGTAATGAGCGACTCGAAATCACTCGAACCTTCGTAACGAACATCAATGCCGGTGGCATCCTCAAATTTTACCAAGCTTTCTTCAAACAACTTGGAACCAGGTTCTACAAACGCCCCAAAAATGTTAACTTTGGTACCGGACAGGTCTTTGCCATTTGTCCAGGGGTTGTCGGTTAGTTGAGAACCGGCAGCCCCGCTTTTTTCTTGGTCCTGTTTTTCGGCAGTTTCTGATTCCTGGCCGCAGCCGCTTACGAACAGCAGTAATCCACCTAAGGCTAAGGCCAATAGAATCTGGATCACTCTTTTAGGAACCCTTTTTTTCAGCAACATAATGTTACTCCTCCTGTTTAATAAAGAGATTTATCTGAAGCCTCTATGATTTTGTGATTTTTAGAATGCACGCCTCATAGGGTCTCAAATTCAATATACCTTTCTTCAATTCCTGATCTTGAAGTGTAGTTCTTTTATAGTTGGAGTATTCTAACTCCGTCCCGACAGCTCCCGGCAGAAAAGCTGCTAGAAAGGAGAGCCGGCTCTGAGCATCCCGGGTGCTCAAATTGGCACACACCAGGTAATCTCCCTGCCGATGACGCTTCATAAACGCTATCAGTTGTGCATGGTCGCTTTCTACCGGTTCAAAATCCCCGTAGCCGAGGGCTGCTGTCTTTTTGCGGAATGATATGAGTTTCCGATACTCCCTATATACCGACCGCTGGCTGGAAAGATCCTTCTCCACATTTATTTCTGCATATCGCCGGCCCATAGGAATCCACGGCTCTGTACTGGAGAATCCACCATACTTACTCCCATTCCACTGCATAGGGCTGCGGGCATTATCACGGCTCATGTAGCGTATAATCCTCAACAGCTCATCTTCCTCCCTGCCGCGTGTGCGCTCCAGCGCAAAGAAGTTCAGGGTATCAACATCTCTGTAATCGCTTATCGACCTAAAATCGGCATTCGGCATTCCGATCTCTTCTCCATAGTAGATAAAGGGAGTTCCGGTAAGGCTGAGGAGAATTACCGCCAGTAATGAGCTCGACTCGAAATGATACTCATTATCATCGGCCAGACGGCTGAGAGCGCGGGGCTGATCATGATTGGAGAAAAAATTAGCCGGCCAGGCGCGTCCTTCCAGGCCTTGCTGCCAACGGGAAAGTCTGCTCAAAAACTCCGCGGCAGTCCACGACCGTATATCCCATTTTCCTCCGCTTCCGTGATCAATTTCCATAAGATCCATCTGAAACACCGCATCGAGCTCTTCCCCGTCCATACCCGAAAGGGCTAACACGTCCTCAAACTCAGCTCCAGGGCATTCGCCAACTGCAAATTTGGTTGAGGCACTCAGCACCTTTGCCCGCATTTCCTTTAGATAGTTGTGGAGTTCCGGCCCATTGATAAAATAGGGGGTTCCCTTAACTGCAAGATCGTCCAATTCACGGGTATCGTTGGGAAAGGAGGTGTCTTTGCTGATCATATTAATTACATCCATTCGAAACCCGTCTATACCATGAGAGAACCACCAGTTCATGATTCTATAGACTTCTTCCCGAACCTTCGGGTTGGCCCAATTTAAATCAGCCTGATGCTCGTCAAACAGATGTAGATAATACTGACCCCGCAGAGGGTCGTACTTCCAGGCGGAACCTCCAAAAAAGGAGTTCCAGTTGTTGGGAGGTTCTGCCCCGGAGTCTATCCCATCATGCCAAATATAAAAATCACCATAAGGACCATCAGGATTTCGGCGGGAGTTCTGAAACCAGTCGTGTTCGGTACTGGTATGGTTGACCACCAAATCCATTATCAATTTCATACCCTGGGCATGAAAGGCATCTAACAGCTCAGTAAAATCCTCAAAAGTTCCATATTCCGGATTGATATCTTGATAATTACTAATATCATACCCGTAATCGTTGTTCGGACTCGGGTACACCGGATTCAACCAGACAGCATCAATTCCCAAATCTTTAAGGTAGGGAATTTTCTCCTTTATACCTTGTAAGTCCCCTATGCCGTCTCCATTTGAATCGTAGAAACTCCTTGGATAAATCTGGTAAAACACGGCGTCCTGCCACCAGTTTGAATTTTCTGACCTTATAGAATCCGAGGTGCTATTCTTCATAATCTGCATTTACGCCTCTCCATCGATCATTGGTTTGTGAATCCTTGTACAGCCCTTGCTGTGAGACAGGCAGTACAGTTGTGGTGGTATCTCTAACTACTAAATAGGGCTGCACAATTTTTTGCAGCACCTTGTCCTGTTCTGCCCCTTCTAATAACTCAACTAAACGGCTGCACGCACTGCGGACTATCTCTTTATGGGGCTGGTGAACAGTGGTAAGCCGGGGCGAGATTAAGCTGCTCATACGAATGTCATCGTAGCCTACCAGTAGAATGTCCTTGGGAACTTTTACTCCAAGCGCCGCCAGTGACTCTATTACTCCAAAGGCGGCAATGTCGGATTGCACAAAAATACCGTCAATTTTATCCAGCTGTTGTGTGTAAAACTGGATTGCCTCATACCCGGCACTGTAGGTTGCGTCGCAAGAATACACCAGCTGCTCATATATTGGTATGCCTGCCTCGGCATGGGCTCGCCGATAGCCAGCTGTCCGCTCCCTAAATTGGCGCTCTCTTTCGGTAATGCATAAAATATGCCGGCAACCATGCTGCAGGAGGTGTTGAGTTGCAATATATCCTCCATACTCATGATCCGAATACACAAAGTTTACTTCGCGAGATTCCAATCCATAGGGTAAAAAGTGCAGCAGCACAAAGGGAAGCCCCGATTTTTCAATTGCCCCGTAATCTGAGGGTTCAAATTCCGGTTGGATAAGTAAAATACCATCTATTTTTCCTTGGAGTATCAGGCGACGAATATTACTCTCGCCGGTTGCACGGTTTTTTGTAAAAGTTACGATTGGATCGAGACCTGCTTCTTCGAGAATTTCACGGATATTTCGTAAAAGCATACCAGCATAATAGAAATTATCCTCATTATCCATCGATTCCGGATATATCACACCTATTGTACTATTACGGCTGGTAGCCAGGCTGCGAGCACTCATATTAATTTCAAAATCGTACTTTTCCGCAAGTGCCTTTATTTTGTTACGGGTAGACATCGAGATAGATGGGTGATCATTGAGACTTCTGGATACGGTAGAGAGACTCGTACCGGCCATACGCGCAATATCTTTCATTGTTATCCGACTGATAAGACACCCTCTCCAATTTTAATTAGAACAAGCCCTTGCATTACTTAATTCTATAATAAAATAGTACATATATTTTTTTACGCAAGCGCTTGCATATACTTTATATTACACCCGTATACCACTGGCGTCAAGGTTTGAATAGTGGTTCAAACCATGGGGAATTGAAGCACAGGTGCGACTTACCCCCTCTATTAGAGTGTACCCACACTTTACTTTAGAGGAGGTCCACCAATGCTTATCCCCCCATTTTGTCCCCACTGCGACTGTGAATATCACAGCAGTCCACCTGACTTCGGGCGCTGGTACCACGTCTCCGGCAGCTACGAGACCCTGGCCCATGGGGAGGTCACCCGCTTCAAATGCCTCGGCTGCGGCGGAGGGTTCAGCGAGCAAACCTTCAGCCTGGACTACTATGTAAAGAGAAA
>JAIPFV010000030.1 GCA_021736475.1 Spirochaetia bacterium
GGTGTGGGCACGGATGACCGGAACCCTGGATAAATTTGACGGAATATATTGGCCGAAATATATATGGATGTAATCGCCAAAACTCGCAGGGAGCGTGTGAAAACTCGCTTCCCCCATGGTTTGAACCACTAACTACAGCGAATATGCTCTCCCCCTATAACCAGTTGGGGGAGGGCTTGATCATGTTCATCCCTGGGTACTCTCTCCAGCAATTGAATTGAAAAGCCAATTCCTACAGGGGTCATCTGCCCTGTCTCAATCCATGTTGTCTGCAGGCCAAGCCATTTATCGTAGTATGCCTTTCCGCGCCCTAGGCGGTTCCCCTGGCGGTCAAAGGCCAGGCCGGGGGTGGCAACAACAGCGTGTACCCCCGGCTGGGGGGTAAATATGGGGGCTGTACTGCGGGGCTCCCAAAGTCCGTAGGGGTTGTACTCCAGGTCAAGCTCGGGAAGCGAGTTGACCTCTTTTGCAGATATCCCGGCCTCAGATTTCCCTGCCTCAGATTCCCCGGCCTCCCATATCAGATGAAACTCCATCTCATCGCCGTAAAGCCGCGGCGCCCATATCCGTTTGCCCTGCAGGACAGCTGCTTTGATCAAGCCGTGAGTATCGATTTCACCCTTCATAGACAGAAACAGCAGGACTTCCCGGCTTGCACCCCACTCCGGCAAGCCGATAAATTTCTCCGTCATGGCAGCTGCTTCCTGCTTCTGCAGTTGTTCTGGAAACTCTTTTAGGCGGCTGCGTACTTGTGAACGCAGCCGAGCTTTTTGTGTTTTTATGTACTCATTTTTTTGGTCCGGCATTGCATCACCTCTATTTCCCTTGCTATTTATGTGTTTCCCCCAGAGTCAGGGCTACTGCTGTCTCCAGGTGATAAGTGTGTGGAAACATATCCATCGGCTGCAGTTCTGCAATTTCATAACCGGCGTGCATAAACGAGGCTAAATCACGGGCAAGAACTCCTGGATTGCAGGAGACGTAAAGCACCAGGGGAATCCCCAGGGCCGCCATCGATTCTGCCTTTCCATCCAACCCCTGTCGCGGAGGATCGAATATCGCCACTTGGGTCTGCGGGGCAAGTTCGGTGATAGTTTGAATGATCTCCTGGAAAGGGGCCTTGTGGAAGGAATAGCTGCTTGCAGTCCCAACCTTGGTTTCGCCCAGGTGGTCATTTGGTCCGGATGCGCTT
Organism: Spirochaetia bacterium; assembly: GCA_021736475.1. GTDB lineage: Bacteria > Spirochaetota > Spirochaetia > DSM-16054 > Sediminispirochaetaceae > DSBN01. The sequence goes on from JAIPFV010000030.1 coordinate 1,193, forward strand.
AGTTTTTCTGCAGCCCGCCGGGCCTTTTTTATAGCAGGTCGGGAAATATCATAGCCGATCACTTTTACGCCCAGCTCTGCCAAGGGAAGGGAAAGGTTCCCGTCCCCGCAAAACAGGTCCAGAACGGTCTGACCGGTCTGAACACGCTCTCGGACGTGACGTAGGATAAACTCCTGCAAATGCGTATTTACCTCGCGATTGGCCTGCAGAAAACTTTGAGTGGAGTGCCGGCCCTTATATATGAAATGGAATGCCGCCGACTGACCATCCTCCGATGCGATCTCAACCTCCAGCGGAAGCTGGGGTGAATCTTTTTCCTGTAACCCCGCAAGCTTCTCTTTTATCCGCGGAATTACCCCATTCAAGGCCGGCTCCATTACCAGGCACTGGTCAATTGGAACCACCGTGTTGCTGTGCTCCCTGAAAAAACCCACCTCACCGGCCGCATTAACCTTAAGTTGGGCGGTGCGGCGATAGTTGTAGGTCTTTGGTGAGGGAATGGCCGGTGGAACGGGATAGTCGATTTTAGCGGACTTGTGCAGCACATGCTGCAGGTGGGCCCGCTTGGATTCCAGTTGTTGCGAGTAGTCGATATGCTGCCACTGACATCCGCCACAATCGCCAAAGTAGGGGCAGGGAGCCTCGACTCTCTTGGGCGAGCGGGTGTCGAAGGAGACCACTTTTCCACGCAGAAACTTCTTCTTGTGCTGGGTGATCTCTACCTGTACTACATCCCCCGGAGCGGTGAAGGGGACAAAACACACCATGTTCTCGATCCGTCCCACTCCTTCGCCGCCAAAGGCAAGATCATCAATTTCTAATCGATATAATTCATTCATTACCGTCAATACTGGTTTAAGCTTGGAAAAAAATCAACACTGCTGTACAATATCTCAGACACTCTGAGCATTATAATATCAATTGGCGGGTCTGAATGGTAACCTTTTTTAACATCGGCTCAATTTTACTCTTTATCTACTTTGCTTTTGTGATAGTGCTTACTATTCAGATTGTGCTGGATAACAAGCCTCCCGAAGTTGCAGTAGCCTGGTTATTGGCTATTTACTTTCTCCCGTATTTTGGGGCGGGGCTGTTCCTTTTAAGCGGGGTGAACTGGAAAAAAAGGAAAATAATGAAGCAGCTTCCTGAACGCAGCTTTAAGACCTACCTTGGACCAGTGCTGGAACAGCAGAAAACTTTTTTACAGAATGCCCACGCTAATAACGAGCTTGACAATGATATGGTCAAAGCCATCAGTTTAGCCCTGCAAGCCGGCAACAGTATTGTTACCCTAAATAACAAACTTGAGCTGTATTATGAGGGGGGAAGATTTTTTGACGACTTACTAGTTGACCTGGAAAACGCCCAGGATACTATCAATATGGAGTTTTTTATTTTTCGCTCGGATGAACTTGGTCGTCGTATAAAAAAAATCTTGGAGCGAAAGGCCCAGGAAGGGGTTAAGGTCAGGTTGCTTTTTGACGGAGTGGGCTGCTTTAACAAGCAGAGCTGGAAGTTTAAACGGGAATTGAAGAAGTCCCAGATAGATGCTCACTATTTTTTGGACCCCCTAAATATCCTCTCCAGTCGTTTGTTAAACTATCGTAACCACCGTAAAATTGTAGTGATCGACGGACAAATCGGATATACCGGCGGTATGAATGTTGGGCTTGAGTATATTGACGGAGGACCGAAATTTCATCGTTGGCGTGATACTCATGTTCGTATGGTTGGAGAGAGTGTGCAACTGCTGCAGAGTGTGTTTCTATCCGACTGGTACAACAGTGGGGGTGATGTAGTTCAGGATGCTGGTTTTTTCCCGCTTCCGGCTGCCAAGGGTGACTATTTACCGACTCAAATTGTGGTCAGTGGTCCCGATTCGGATTGGAACTCTATCAAAAAGTTGTTTCAGCTTCTTATAAGTAATGCAAACTCCCGGATATGCATCCAAAGCCCCTATTTTATTCCGGATCAGTCACTGATGAACGCCCTCGAAACGGCTGCTCTCAGCGGGGTGGAGGTAAATTTGATGATGACCGGCTTGCCGGATAAACGAGTACCCTTCTGGGTTGCTCACACCTATTTTGAAGATCTGCTGAAGTCGGGAGTAAATATTTATCTATATGAAGGGGGATTCATGCATGCCAAGGTTTTGATTGTTGATGAAATGATCTCGACTGTAGGCAGCTGTAATATGGACACCCGAAGTTTTCATCTGGATTACGAGGTAAATGCATTTTTTTATGATGCAGAAATTACCGCCGATCTTATTGAACAATTCAACACTGATGTTGCAGAATGTAAACAGATTATCTTTGAAGACATTCGGGAGTTTTCAATTCTCCGGCGTCTAAGAAATTCGATTTTTAGAATGATTGCTCCCGTGCTGTAACCGGCCTAAGAGGAGCACAAATAAGAGCTCAAAGTAAGAGGTAGTGTAATTGAATAAATTTTCGCTTCACAGTAGTTTCACGTTGGTGCTTTTTCTTTCATTTCTGGTGTCTACTCCTCCGTTTGTCTTTGGTTCCGAGGCCCCCTCCGGTCAAGAGCTCAGACTCACCCATATTGCCCGGGCCGATAGCGGAGGGATGTATGCTCTGTCGAGTAATATGGGCGCCTTATATTCAGAGAATCGGGGACGTGCATGGAAACCCATTAATCAGGGCTTGCCCCGTGAACAGGTGTGGCCCTTTGACCAGAGACATTACCGTCGGTTTACCTCTTTCAGTTTGGATAGTCAGGATATCCACCGCCTGGCAGCTACTACCAGCACCGCCCTGTACACCAGCAGAGATGCCGGTCGAACCTGGGCGGAAGTGAAGCTTAGTTATCCGGTAAAGTCCAGGGATTACCTTACCGCGGTGAGCTTTGATCCCGATCAACCCCGGCGGATATACCTGGGCACTTCTTTTAATGGATTGTTTGTGAGTGAAGATGAAGGCCGCAGCTGGAGAAAAGAGTCCGAGTACTTGGATAAGCTCTATCGGGGAGCCGGCTTTTATGAAGAAATTACTGATCTAACGATGGTTCCCGGCTTGGAAAAGCAGCTTTTTATTGCCTCCGGCTTTGATAATCTCATTTACCGGTATCATACCCAGACCCACGAGATCTCTGTTATTGAACTGCCGAAGGAGGCGAAAGGATTGGTGTCAATCAATAACTACAGTGGAGGAATCACCGACGAGCCGGCCCTGGAAGTGCACTTTCAAGACAGCCGGGGGGTATACAACTTACGGAGCAGACAGTGGAGTTTTAGACCGCCCCTGCTGCGCTCACAGAATCGTGGAGGCAGCGATCCAAGGGACAACGAGGTCGAAGCTGCCCAAGAAGAAATCCGTGCAATATATCTAAATGCCTACAATGTGACCGGAAAACGGCTGGAGGAGCATATCTCTTTTATGAAAGCGCATGGGTTTAACGGCATTGTGGTAGATGTAAAAGATGATTGGGGCCGTTTGACCTACGGCTCGGGGCTTAAGCGCCCTGCAGAAATCGACGCAGTTCATACGATTTTTGATATTGAAGAACTGCTGAAGAAAGCACATGAGGAGGGTTTGTATATTATCGGCCGGATGGTTGTGTTTAAGGATAAGCGCTTGTATCAGGCTGATAACTATGCCCAGGCTCTGTGGGATGTAGAAAAGGATGGGCCCTGGGGGCACAAGGTTTCTGAAACATATGAACAGGAGGGCGAACAAAAAAGCCGCTTTGTACAGCGGGAGTTCTGGACCGACCCCTTTAGCGAGGCTGTGTGGGATTACAACATAGAGATCGCGGAAGAGCTCGAAGCCATGGGAATAGATGAAATACAGTTCGATTACATTCGATTTCCTTCCGACGGTGACCTCTCGACAGTCCGTTACCGGCACCGTGAACCGGGCATGCAGAAGACCGAAGCTATTGAGTCGTTTGTAAAAAAAGCTGCTGTTGAACTTTCAGTTCCAGTTTCTGCAGATCTGTACGGGTTTAATTCATGGTATCGGATGGGAAATTGGATTGGACAGGACATCGCTATGTTAGCTGACTATGTCGATGTGATTTGCCCGATGTACTATCCCTCCCATTTTCCCCATCAGTTTCTCTCGCAGGACAATTATATCGAGCGTGCTTTTGAGCTGTACAAGAAGGGCACCCAACGGGCGCAGCTTATTGTGGGAACAGGTACCAGGATCCGTCCCTATGTGCAGGCTTTTCTGATGGGCCATGAATTGTCGATGGATGAGGCAGAGTACCACAACTATCTTAACCGTCAGTTAGAGGGCATACTCCAGGCTGAGGGTGGCGGCTATACCCTGTGGAATAATATGAACAAGTACTATATGGTAAATGGAAGAGTGTCGGAATTGAACCGGTGGATGCTGGAATTAGAAGAGCTGGGTGAGATGCCGAATCCGACCCTATAAACCTACGTGAGGAGCCGCGCAGAGGTATGGATTTATTCAGTGATGTATGGGTAGTAACGAATGTTCTGAGGCCGTTCTTAGATATCTCTATTCTGGCCTTTCTGTTCTACCAGATCTACAAGCTTATTGCCCAGACTCGTGCTATTCAGCTGATAAAAGGGGCCATGTTTCTTTTATTGATTTATGCAGTGGCCTTTTTCTTTCATCTGCAGACCCTGTTGTGGATTATAAACAGTTTAGCTACCGTACTGGTGATCGTTATAGCGATTGTATTTCAGCCGGAACTGCGCGCCATGTTTACGCGTATCGGACGGGGTGAACTGTTTCGTTTTGCCTCCCGGGCTAACGTGGAACATATTGAAACCGTTATCAACGCCTTGGAAGTGCTGGCAGGCCGTAAAAGGGGTGCTTTAATTGTATTTCCCCGGCAGGTAGGTCTAAAAAACCTAATCGACAACGGCACCCGTTTGAATGCCGAGCTGTCATCGAGCCTGCTAATTACAATTTTTGGCTTTGATACCCCCCTTCACGATGGGGCGGTGGTAGTGCAATCGGGAAAGTTGGTTGCGGCCGCCTGTTTTTTGCCTCTGAGTGAGCAGGTAGATATACGCCGCAGTTTCGGTACACGACATCGGGCGGCACTTGGGATGGCTGAAGAGACCGACTCGGTAATTTTGGTCTTGTCCGAGGAGACCGGCGCCCTGTCTTTGGCATACGATGCAAACCTCTATTATGATTTATCTTCAAAAGAGGTGCGTCGGACACTGCGGAACCTACTGGGAGTATCCGGGGAATCAGCAGAAGAGAGTGAGGATATTTCAGTTGCATCTTAATAAATTTTTTGAAAGGATTACCAATAACTGGCCTATAAAAGTTCTCTCGATTACAGCGGCGGTACTTCTGTTTCTGTTTAATCAAATGGCCACCCTAGAAGAGCGCTTTCTCAGTGTACCCTTGGAAATTCGCACCAGCGAACAGCATATACCGGCCGAGAATTATCCGCAAACAGTGCGGGTAACCCTCAGGGGGCAGAGCGAGGACATCAACCTTGTGCTGGAAGACGATATCAAGGTATATGCTGATTTTAGCGAAAACACTCAGGAGGGGCGCTACACTGTGCCGATCAGGGTAGTGAAGGAAGGCCGTCTGGCCCATATAGACCCCCTTGAACTGGATGTAGAGCCTAAAAAAATTAGCCTAAAAATTGAAAAAAAACTTGCTAAGAGTGTAGATGTAAAGCCGCGGTTGGTTGGATATCCAGCGAAGGGGTATGAACTTACCCAGTATTTTCTTACCCCCTCATCAGTTGAGATAGAAGGGGTAAAGAGTACTATAGAGGATCTTGAATCTATTGAAACAGAACCCATCGATCTGTCGGGGCGGATGGAAGATTTTACCGTGCGCGTGCGTTTGAAAAAGCCGGATCAGTTTACAGAATTTCCCGGGGGTGATACGGTTGAGTTTTTTGGTATTGTGCAGGAGAAGACTATTCTTAAGACTGTCGAGGATATCGATCTAATTGCCCTTGATCTATCCGGCGATTTAGCGGTTTCCGGGGTACCGGAGGAAGCCTGGATGACGGTACAGGGGAGTCAGCTGCAGCTGGAGCAGGTGAATAATGAAGATTTTATGCTCACCTTTGACTGCTCCAATATTGAAGAGCCCGGCACTTATACGCTTTCGGTGACACCGGATGTTCCTCGGGGAGTACTTGTGATGAAATACAGCCCCACCAGTGTAGAGATAGAAGTTTCCGAATTGGAGGAGCTGGAATGATTTTAGGAATGGGTATAGATATAGTGAGCGTAGAGCGGATGCGGCACTGGTGGAATAACGAGAAGCTGCTGCGTCGATTTTTTCATGATGATGAGATTGAGGCGGTACATCATAGAAAAAGCGGCTCTATACTCTCATTAGCGGCTCGTTTCGCCGCGAAAGAAGCCTTCGGCAAAGCTCTCGGAACCGGTATGCGAGACCTGGTTTTACGGGATATTCAGGTAGTGAATTCTCACAATGGAAAACCGGATATTCAGCTGCACGGAACTGCGTTGGAGGCTTTCCATCGGCATCGGGGCCAGACAATTCATCTTACCATGACCCATGAACACGATATGGCAGTAGCTTTAATAGTAATCGAGGGAGATTGAGATGAGTGCAAAAGCCGGCGATTCTATTACCTTTTTTTCAAAAAATAGTATTACTTGTCCGGTGTGCAGCAGTGAGTTTTATAGGGAAGATATGCGTACAGGGCGGGGGCGTTTGATTGCTGGTTCCCTCACTGAGGAGCTGCGACGGCTGTATGAACCTACCGAAAAATACGGTGAGGTGTATCCCCTGGTCTACAGTATTACCGTCTGCCCGGAATGTCTGTATGCAGCTTTTCCGCAGGATTTTGACACGATACCACCGGCTTCAGCCGCCGCCTTGGATGAGTCGCGCCAGAGCCGGCGAAACAGTCTTTTGAAAATATTTCCGGATTTGGATTTTACTCAACCCCGCGATTTACCGTCAGGGATTGCTTCCTACCATTATGCGATGATGAGTATGGAATCCTTTCCTCCTGAGATGAGTCCTACTATAAAAAAAGGGCTATGTTCCCTGCGGGCTGCCTGGTTATCTAACGACCTTCACCGTAAGCAGCCCGGAGAACATTACGACTATCTTGCCCAGCTCTACTATCATAAAGCCTGGTTTTTTTACTCGGAAGCCCTGCGGTATGAAGAGGAGGGGAAGGAAGGCATCACTGATGCCGGTTTTCTCGGACCTGATCTGGATCAAAATTACGGCTACGACGGCGTGTTGTACATTTCTGCTCTTCTGGAATACCATCACGGAGCCCAGGACGATGAAGAGACGCGTCGAAAATCTCTGGAACGGGCAAAAACCACCGTCGGCCGGCTGTTTGGTTTGGGCAAGGCTTCCAAGGATAAACCATCGACATTGTTAGAACGGGCGCGCGATCTGCATGCAAATATAAACAGTGAACTTAAGGGCTGACTGAGAGTATTTGGCAATGGCAGCTCGAATAAAATTGACAATTGCCTATGATGGTACGCGTTATGCCGGGTGGCAGATTCAGCCTCAGGATCCCACGGTTCAGGCGGAGGTGGAGCGGGCGGCTGCTGCGGTGTTGAACCAGAAGGTGACGGTTGTTGCCTCAGGGCGGACCGATTCGGGAGTGCACGCCCGTGGTCAGGTATGTCACTTCGATTCTCCTAACGAACGCATGCCACCGGAAAAGTACTCCCTGGCGCTCAACCGTCATCTTCCACAGGACATTCGGATTCTTAAGAGTAGCCTGGTTGCGAATGATTTTCATGCCAGGTATAGTGCCGTTGCGCGGGAGTACCGCTACTATCTGCTTCAGTCACGTATTGCAGAGCCCTTTGACCGTCCGTACTGTTATTCCCATTCTCAGCTTCCGCCGGTGGCACTGATGGACGGATATGCCGCCTGTCTGGTTGGTGTACACGACTTTACCACCTTTTCTGCAATTGGCGATGAAAGTATTTCTAAGGTAAGGGCAGTACACTCGGCTTCGGTGTTTATGCAGAAGGGAGCAATGGTGTTCCGAATTGTTGGGAATGCCTTTTTATGGCGGATGGTACGGTCCCTGGTTGGTACTATGCTGGAGTTGGGAAGGGTCGGTGAGGAGCCCCAGCGCATGGCACAGCTGATCCGCCAAAAAGAGCGAACCGCAGCCGGGGCGACCGCCCCGCCGCAGGGACTATTTTTACATAAGGTGAGTTATGGAACATCCGACGGAAGAAGATAAACTTAAAAAATATTGGGAAGTATTGCGCTCTGCCGAGGCATATCTGCAGGGCGGGTGGCCTGTAGATACTTCCGACCCGCCCCAGAAGCTGCATCAACCGGGCAGCCGGACTGCCGCCCGGGGTTTCGACCGACTGCGCTCACACTTCGGTGGGAATGCCCAGGACCGCACACAATCCCAAGCCCCGGTAGAGACCCCTCGTCCTGCCGAACAAAACCCCGGGTTTGATTCCCTCGAACAGATTTCCGCTGAGATTCGGACGTGTGAGAAATGCCGTCTGGCGGGAAATCGGATTAATGCTGTGCCCGGAGACGGGGCTCCCAATCCAAAACTTATGATTATCGGCGAGGCTCCCGGCGCACAGGAGGATGCAAGTGGTCATGCCTTTGTTGGGCGTGCCGGTCAGTATCTTGATAAATGGCTTCAGGCTATTAATCTGGATCGAACCCGGGATGTGTTTATCGGAAACATTATAAAATGCCGCCCCCCCGACAATCGCGACCCCCTGCCGGATGAAACTGCAGCCTGTATGCCGTATTTGAACCGACAGTTGGATATTATACAACCAAGGGCAATCTTGACACTGGGAAGAATATCTACCCATATCCTGACCGGCACGAGCGAAGGAATCGGTAAGCTCCACGGCCGCATTTATCAGTTCAGGAATATTCCTCTCATACCAACCTATCATCCTAGTGGAGTGTTACGGAATCCGGTATACCGCAAACCCGTATGGGCAGATCTGCAGAAGCTGCAGCGTCTCATCGGGCAGCAGGAAGCGGGGGCCTAAGCGGTGCCGTCTGAAGAGTCGAAAACTGCAGCTCCGGATGAGTTCCTTCAAGTCGTGTTCAACATACCCGTGGAAGGTCCTTTTACTTACCGTCAGCCCGAACCGAAAGAAAAGCCGGCTACTAAAAAAGTGGGCAAAGAAACCGCGCCGGTACGGAGGGGAATGCGGGTAGAGGCACCCTTTCGGGGGCGTCTGATGACCGGTTTTGTGGTCGACACTTCCACAGAGCGCCCCGAGGGCAGCTTCAAAATTCTACCGGTTAAGCGAAGCCTCGATACAGAGGTCCTCTTCGGGGACACACAGATAGACTTAGCCCGGTGGATCTCCCGCATGTATTTCTGTTCACTGGGTGAGTCCCTTTCGGTTATAATTCCCGGTGGTAAACGGGAGAGCAGGGCCGAGTTTATCCCCGCAGAAGAAGATTCCTTTCATATCCCCGCCCAGCTTTCCCCTGCCCAGGAGCAAGCCTTGGAAAGAATCGCAGCCGGGAAGGAACGGATGTACTACCTATATGGGGTAACCGGCTCCGGGAAAACCGAGGTGTTTTTACAACTTGCCACACAAACTATTAAGTCCGGTGGAGCTGTCATTTACTTAGTACCGGAAATTGCCCTTACACACCAGCTTATCCAGCAGGTGCAGTCGCGCTTTGAAGGGGCCGCCGCAGTCTGGCACTCAAAACTTACCCCCTCGCAGAAGCTAAAAGAGTGGCGCCGTATGCAGGCAGGGGAAGTACGTTTCGTGATAGGAGCCAGGAGCGCAGTGTTCAGTCCAATGGAGAATATAGGATTGATTATCGTAGATGAGGAACACGAGAGCTCTTATAAATCCGGCCAAACTCCCCGCTATCACGCCCGGCAGGTGGCCATGAAACGCTGCATACTCGCAGAGGCAAAGCTGGTGATGGGCAGCGCTACTCCCAGCCTGGAGGCCTATGAGCTAATGAACCGCGGGCAGATTGTCAAATTGGAGTTGCCCGACAGAGTATCCGGAGGACAGATGCCGGTGGTCGAGTCAGTTTCGATGCAGGGTCAAAAGCGGGCTATCTCCGACCGCTTAACCGAGGAAATTAACAAGACCGCCGCGATGGGAAAGCAGACTATCCTGTTTCTTAACCGACGCGGATTCAGTTACTTTTTTCACTGTCGGAGCTGCGGCTACGAGATGAAATGCAGCCACTGTTCGGTGAACCTTACCTACCATAAGGGCAGGCACCGGATGATCTGCCACTATTGCGGCTACAGCCGCAGACCGGTGGATGTGTGTCCGGAGTGCGGCTCCCTGGATATCGGATACTCGGGTTTCGGAACGGAAAAAATAGAGGAAGACATTCGACAGTTGTTCCCGCAGCTGAGGGTTGCCCGGGTTGATACCGATTCAACCCGCAAGAAGGGGAGTCTGCAGGCTATTTTGAAAGATTTTAAGGCCGGTGAATACGATCTGCTTTTAGGGACCCAGATGGTTGCGAAGGGTTTGAACTTCCCTAAAGTGCGGCTGGTTGGAATTGTACTGGCTGATAGTGCACTGAATCTTCCCGATTTTCGTGCCGGCGAACGGACTTTTAACTTAATAGTGCAGGTCTCCGGCAGGGCCGGCAGGTTTATGGAAGAGGGGAAGGTACTGGTTCAAACCTATAAACCCCAGGTCTCGGCCATTAAAAAAGCGGTTGAACATGATGTTGCCCGCTTCTACGAAGAGGAGCTTGAAATCCGTCGTCAGCTTATGTTTCCGCCCTTTTACCGGCTGTTTCGGATAGTTGTGAGGGGGCGCGATAAGGGCAGGGTACTTTCGGTAATAGAAAATATCGAGTCCCTCCTGTCCCCAGTAGAGCAGGTAGATTCCAGCACCGAAGTGCTAGGCCCCTCCCCCTGCCCAATTGAAGTAATTGCCGGGAACCATCGTGAACAGCTGCTGATCCGCAGCCAAAATTTTGGGAAAGTTCACTCTTTCCTCTATCAGTGGCACCTCGGTTTTGAAAGGCCGAGGGGGGTGCATGTCGAAATTGATGTAGATCCGGTGAGCCTGCTATAATTGACCGTACGGGTTCTTTTTAGTACTATTAAAGCATGTTAGATATAGTAACACTAGGCGACGAAGTTCTAAGAGAACAGGTCGATGAAATAACTGATGTAAACGGTGAAATTGCCGACTTAGCGCAAAATATGATATCAGCAATGTACCACGGCGATGGGGTGGGCTTAGCAGCACCGCAGGTGGGTCTCTTGAAAAGTATGTTTGTGTGTCATGTGAACGGTGACCAGCCCCGGGTGTTCATAAACCCCCAGATTATCGGAACCAGCCAAGAGCTCCTTCCGTATGAGGAGGGCTGTCTGAGTATTCCCGGAATGTACGGCGATGTAATTCGCCCGGCTACGGTTACTGTACAAGCCGTAAACGAGCAGGGTAAACCCTTTAAACTAGATGCAGAGGGCTTGTTGGCCAGGGTGGTTCAACATGAAATCGACCACCTAAAGGGTGTCCTGTTTATTGACCATCTAGACGACAAGCAGCGTGAGCGCCTGCTCAAAGTGTATAGCAAGAAAATGCGGAAATAGCCGGAATATGCGTGTGCTCTTCGCCGGTACCCCGGAAATTGCGGTGCCTTCGCTGAAAGCCGTTGCGGCACAGTATACTGTCGTTGGAGTCCTCACCAATCCCGATCGGGCCCGGGGCCGTGGACGTACACCTGAACCACCCCCGGTCAAGCAGGCGGCCCAGGAGCTCGGGCTGCCGGTTTACCAACCGCCTACGCTTAAAAGTGAAGCCCGGCAGCTCCTCTCGCCGTTAAAGGCCGATGTATTAGTAGTATTTGCCTACGGGCGTATATTCGGTCCCATGTTTTTAGAGCTTTTTCCTGCGGGCGGAGTGAACGTGCACCCCTCTCTGCTTCCGCGTTACCGGGGCAGCATCCCGATTATTGCGCCGATTATAAACGGCGATCCTGAAACCGGAGTGACAGTCCAGAAAATAGCCCTTGAGATGGACACGGGGGATATTTTAGCTCAGAAACGCTTTGCTCTTGATTCAACTATTACGGCGGATCAACTAACTGAGTATGCAGCGGATGCAGGTGCCGACTTACTGCTCTCGGTCCTGTCCGATCTGGAATCAGGTACTACCGCACCGGTGGCGCAGGATCCTCTGTATGCAACCTATTGTCGTAAACTCAATAAAAGCGATGGTCAAATCAACTGGCAGCTTCCGAATTATATGATAGAACGCATGGTTCGCGGGTTTTTTCCCTGGCCGAAGGCTTTTACGGAGTGGAATGGCAAGCGTCTTACCGTGTTAGAGGCATCTGTGTCCTCGGAAACGACAAAGGGCAAGGTAGGCACGGTGCTCGGTATAGACAGGGAAAATGGAATTCTGGTACAAACAGGAAGGGGCGTGTTAGCTATCCATAGGCTACAACTGCAGGGCAGGCAGCCCCTCGAGGCGCAGACTTTTGTAAACGGGAATAAAGAGATAATCGGATCGCAGCTTGGAGTTAATCTTTGGAGATAATCAATGAATCATGAAACGGATAATATGAATAACAACGAGAATCACGGTGCCGGCGGGTTTTTTAAGAAAAAGCGTTTTTCAAAAAAACCGCAAAGTCAGGAGAGCCGTTTTTTTCGGATGGTCCTCTACTTTTCTTTGGGTACCATTGGTGCAGCCCTTTTAATTGGCATTGTAACTTTCATGATTACCCTAGAGGGAAACGAGGAGACCATGGTTCCCGACCTGCGGGGTATGGAACTGGCCAATGCAATTATTGAGCTCCAAGATAAAGCCTTATACGGTACTGTGCAGTTGCGATACTCCAATAAGCTCTCCGACAAGGGGACAGTACTTGGACAAGACCCGATACCGGGTGCGGTAGTAAAGGCTAAAAGCGAAATACTCCTGCGGGTGAGTAAGGGAGCTGCTGTAGAAAAGCTGGATGATTTTGTAGGCTGGAATGTGAGCGAGTTAGAGACCCACTTAAAGAGCCTTGAATCTGTATACGGACCGCTGCTCAAGTTGCAGAAACCCTATATTCGTGTGTATGATGAGTCCCCCGCGGGTACTATTTTAGAGCAAAAGCCGGCTCCCGGAACCGAGTTGACTGTCCTAACCGAGCTTGAACTGGTGGTAAGTCGCGGTCCGGAAGGTCAAAGTACTGAAGTGAAAGACTATGTTGATATGGAATGGCGCAGAGCTCTATCTGAAATTGTCTCCGCCGGCCATCCCTTTGTTTTTACAATGACCAATCAGGAAGAGGGTGAACCGGGAACAGTGGTATCTCAAAGTCCGAATCCGGAGAATGAGGTACCAACCGAGACCCTGCGGCAGTTGATGATTAAAGCTCCCGAGGAAGTAGAAGAGGGCTACCGGTTTGGAATTATTGAGCGGGAATTGCCTGAATACCCGGTACATGTTCCGGTTCAGGTCGAGCTTATTCGTACCAGCGGGGAGAAAGAGACCCTCATCTCCTTTAATCACAAGGGCGGTCTGCTGACTATTCCTTATCTTGAAGAGGTTGGCTCCACAATAGTCATTCAAATCGATGGTGAGGAAATTGTACGGCATAGGGTTCAAGACCCTAATATTGACACTTAAAAAGTAATCTACTACTCTCTGTGTAGATATTTTCGATGCGAGTGTGGTGAAATGGTATCACGAAAGCTTCCCAAGCTTTAATTGGGGGTTCAATTCCCCTCACTCGCTTTTCCGTTATAAGAGTTTTACGGTACCCACTCCTGGACCGCATCGGGATGGTTGTGGACCCACTCTTTGGCCACCTCGTAGGCCTCTTTGTCGCTGTCGTTCATCATTCCCATCACTGTTCCCAGCTGCTGGTCGGTCAGCATGAAGTTTTCCAGAAACTCGGTTACCTCCGGAAACTCTTCACGGAAGTTGGTGTGGGCCACCGCCCAGGTGTTCTCCACCTCGCCGTAGATCTTTTTCGGGTCCTCGAGAAACTTCAGGTCCCAGCGGGCGAATTTCCAGTGGGGCTTCCAGCCGGTCACCACCACCCACTGGTTCTCCTCAATTGCCCCCTTCAAAGTAGCCGTCATGACCGGGCCGCTGGAGGCTTTAAGGTCAAAATCCAGCCCGTACTCCTCAATGGCCTTGTTAGTGGTTTTCATAATACCGGCGCCGGTGTCGATTCCGATAATCTCACCGTCGAATTTCTCTCGGTTGGCATTCAACTCGGTGATCGAGTCGATCCCTACATACTCGGGCACTACTAAACCGATCCGCGCGCCCTCAAAAGTCTTGCTTATTTTCTCTAAATCTTCGCCGTACTCCTCCATATAGGTCTTGTGGGTAACCGGCAACCACGCATCCACATACAGATCGTAGTCTTTCTGGGCAATGGATGAAAAAATAACCGCAATATCGGCGTAGGTAGTTTCTACTGTATATCCGAGTTCCTCTTCTAAAACGACCTTTACAATGTTGGTCATGGCAATACTGTCGGTCCAGTTGACGATACCGACTCTAATTTTCTTCTCCTGTTCGGCACTCTCTTCGCCGCCCTTTGCATCTCCACCGCAGGCGGACAGCAGCAAGGTGAGCGCGAGAATCACCATTATCAAGCTCCACAGGCTTTTACTTTTCCCTACAGATCTCATAACAAACTCCTTCCCGTATACACGTAAATTTTTAAAGTGTATACCTTAAGGGTATTAAAATCAGTTTTGTAGGTCAAATTTGACGGCAGAATCCGCCCCGTCTGGAATGTGCTGTAAAAAGGTTTCGCATATTTACCAGGGATTTATTTTATGGAAGATGCTCTTCCAGTAGACGGCGGGCCTGCAGGCCGGGAGCTGCGGCTTATCCTGTACGCAGCCTACTTGGGCTGGTCCTTTTTAGTCGAGATGCCGATCATTCGGTACAGTGGACATACTCCCGCCACGGCGGTAAACACCAACACTACCGCGGCGATACCCAGCAGCAAGGCCAGGATCGGGTGGATATTCACGGTAATGTTGAGGGCTACGATGGCCACCACCGCCAGAATACGCAGCACCTTGTCTGTTTTTCCCATATTCTCTTTAATAGCTTTCATAGGTACTCCGTTTGTATATTTTTCTAGTAAGGCCGCAGTTTTTCCGGGGCTGCCGCAGCTACCATCCCCCGGGCCAGGGCCAGCACAGGGTCTATCAGCGGTACACCTGCAAACTCTAAACCCGGCAAGGCCAGAGGAATCTCGGTGCAGCCCAGGATCAGGGCTTCCGCTCCGGCATCAACCAGCTGCTGTGCATAGTCCTCCATGCGTTGCTTTGCCTCCGCACTAGCCGGGCTAAGGGCTTTCAAGCCCCACTCTTTATGATAAATAACCTCGTGTAGGCCATCCTGCTGCTCTTCGGGAAGCTGCAGCACCCGGTAGCCCCTGCCTTCCAGCAATCGGTTCCACACCCCGCTGCGGCGGGTACCGGTGGTGGACATCAGTCCAACCGCTCGGGCCCCCGGCTTGCGCTGTGTGATCAGCTCGAGGCTCTCCTGCAGCATATGCACCAGCTGCAGGTTAGGTCCGATTTTAGACAGCTCCCGGGAGAACTGCTCATAGATGGCCGGGGCGTGAAAGGTGTTGCAGGGCACCCCCACGATAACCGGGGCGCCTAGCCGCCCCGAGGAGTTCAACAGCCCGCTGAGCCCAAGCTTTACTACCGAGGCCATCTGGATACCCGGGTTCTCCCGGTTGGCCTCCAGCAGGTAGGCTGTGCGGTCCCCGATCGCATGGGCCGCAGAGAGGTGAATGACATCCAAATGCTCCTGGTCGCCTCCGGCAAGGGTCTGCTGGATGATTGTGCGGTGTAGTTCGACTCCGGCCATCGGGCCGACACCCCCGCCGAGGATCAGAGTTGGCCGGTCTTGTGGATCGTAGCTGTGCATAGTGTATTGCTCCCACGGTAGTGATACGTTACAGTATAGCAGGAGTTACAAAATGGATAAACAGAGCGTTACACAACGGTTGAAAGAATTGAATATCTACCACCTGTTCAGCTACCGGCCGGAGGTAAAGGTGGTGCCGGCGGTGCTGCCGGAGGGTGAGACGATTGAAGCGGCTACGGCGGGTATCAGTAACGGTAAGCGCTGGATGCTGGTGTTCGGGAAAAGGCATGTCTATTTTATTCATGTGCATCCGATCAACGGGACTCACAGCCGGAAGGTAGCTTATGACGATTTGAGCGGATACGAGCTTCGCAAGGGATTGATTTTTGGAAAAATCAATCTGGAGCTGGGCGAAGAGACCATGAAAGTTGACAACGTCCACCGCCGAACCATCGGACAGATACAGGGGGTTTTGGATAGCTATGCCGGTTGAGCTGAGTTACGACCTTTTCGGCAGCCAAAATGCAGAGTTCGCGGGTGGCCCGAAGATTGTGGTTCTGCACGGGCTGTTCGGCTCGCGGCGCAACTGGCGCGGTGCTGCCGCAGCCCTGGCCCGGCGGGAGGGGCCGCGGGGCCGGCGCCCGAGGGTTTATACGGTCGATCTGCGGCACCACGGCGAGTCGCCGAATCGCGGCCCCTTCACCCTGGAGGCCCTGGCCGAGGATGTCTGTGCATTTATCGAAGGGCCTGTCGGGGGCGGGCCGGTGACCCTGCTGGGCCACTCCCTGGGGGGCAAGGTGGCCCTGGTGGCGCTGCAGCAGTGCCCGGAGATGATAGAGCAGCTGGTGTTGGCCGACATTACTCCCTTCCGCTTGTCGGATACACTATGCGGGGAACTGCGGCAGGTGGTATCGGCCTTGCAGGAGCTGCAGTCAAGTCCGGCAGCCCTGGAGAGCCGGGCGGCCGCCGAAGAGACCCTGGCCCGGCGGCTTACTTCGCCGGAGGTGGTGCGCTTTCTGCTGCACAATCTGCGCCGCGGGGAGGATCGACGGCTGTACCTGCAGCTGGGAATCGAGGCGATCGCCGCCGGCTTCGATGAGGCCTGCCGCTCGGCGCTGCCGGAGACTATGCCGGAGGGCGCATGGCGGGAGACCCCGCTGCTGACTATCCGAGGCGAAAAAAGTGAATATATGCCGCCGGAACATTTTGAAGCTCTAACGAGTTGGTTTCGAATGCATAAAAGTATCTCCATAAAAAATGCCGGACACTGGCTGCATGTGGAAAAGCAGGAGGAATTTGTGAACGCGTTGGCCAAAAGCCTTGAAGTTCGCTAACGAACTTCAATATGGGGTCGCAATTAAAATTGCTAAAGGCCCGGGCATTTCAAAAATCTTTCATTTTTGAAAGTGCCTGTCTTGACATCTAGATAGCAATAGCGCACTATTATAGCCAATAGCATCGACGGAGACGAGTAAGAGGGTTCTACTGTCCACAGAGAGGGCGGCCGATCCGCAGAGGCGGGGGCTGGAAGTCGTCCGGCAGCACCATCTGAAAACCACTCCCGAGCTGCCTGCGGAAAATCGCCGGAGCGGGCTCCCAGCCCGGAACAGCGTGGCGATAAGTAAGCATGGCCGTATTCCGGCGTAAACGGGTAAGCGAGAGTCGCGGCCGGCGACTGTAATAAATTGAAAAAAGCCGGGCGCGGAAGTAAGGTGGAACCGCGGAAAACCTTCATGTTTTTCGTCCTTGCACTTAGGTGTGGAGGACGTAGAACGTGAAGGTTTTTTTAGTTATAAAGGATTATAGAAGGAGATAGATTATGGCGCAGGACGAACAACTACATAAGATTCGCCACTCGATGGCCCATGTGATGGCCGAGGCGGTGATCGAGAAATTTCCCGGAACCAAGGTGGCCATCGGTCCGGCTATTGAGGACGGGTTTTACTACGACTTTGATCTGCCCCGGCAGCTGAACGAGGAAGACCTGGAGTCAATCAGCGAGCGGATGCAGGAGATTATTAAGGAGGGCCACGAGTTTCAGCGCAGCGTGGTCAAACGCGAAGAGGCCTATGAGCTTTTTAAGAAGCAGGACCAGGACTATAAGTTGGAGCTGCTGGAGGCTATTCCCGAAGGGGAGGAAGTGTCCCTGTACAACCAAGGCGGCTTTGTCGACCTGTGCCGCGGACCCCATGTGGAGGATACCGGCCAGCTGAACGCCCAGTCCTTTAAGCTGTTGAACATTGCCGGCGCCTACTGGCGGGGGGACGAGAAAAACCGTATGCTCACCCGCATTTACGGCACCGCCTGGAAGAACCCCAAGGAGTTGCGCCAGTATTTGCAGCGCCTGGAGGAGATGCGTAAGCGTGACCATCGTAAGGTCGGTCGCGAGCTGGACCTGTTCTCCACCCATGAGGAGGCCGGCCCCGGGCTTATTTACTGGCACCCTAAGGGAGCCCGTATCCGGCTGGCTATTGAGGACTACTGGCGGGCGGAGCATCTGAAAAACGGCTACGAGATGCTGTATACCCCCCATGTGGGCAAATCCTGGCTGTGGGAGACCTCGGGGCATCTCGGTTTTTACAATGAGAACATGTACAGCCCCATGCAGGTGGACGAGAACGACTACTACATCAAGCCGATGAACTGTCCCTTTCATATAATGATTTACAATACCAACCTGCACTCCTACCGCGACCTGCCCCTGCGCTGGGCCGAGCTGGGAACAGTGTACCGCTACGAGCGCTCGGGGGTTCTCCACGGGTTGCTGCGGGTGCGCGGCTTTACCCAGGACGATGCCCACATTATCTGTACCCCCGACCAGGTGGAGGATGAGATTTTAGAGGTGCTGCGCTTTTCACTGGCTATGTGGAAGGCCTTTGGTTTTTCCGATATCAAGGCCTACCTGGCCACCCGTCCCGGAGAGGACAAGAGCGTAGGTGATGATTCGGCCTGGGAGCAGGCCTCGGATTCACTGAAAAAAGCTATTGAGGCCGAGGGACTGGACTACGAGGTAGACGAGGGCGGTGGTGCCTTCTACGGCCCCAAGATCGACCTGAAAATTAAGGACGCCCTGGGCCGGGAGTGGCAGATGACCACCGTGCAGTTCGACTTTAACCTGCCCGAGCGTTTTGACATGACCTTTGTAGACCATGACGGCAAGGAGAAACGCCCCTACATGGTGCACCGTGCCCTGCTGGGTTCGATTGAACGTTTTTTCGGGGTGCTGGTCGAGCATTACGGTGGCGCCTTTCCAATATGGCTGGCACCAGTACAAGCCCGGGTAATTCCGGTGGCCGACCCCTTTAACGAATATGCTCAGGATGTCAAGCGGAAGCTGCTGGCCGCCGGCCTGCGGGTAGAGGCGGATGTGAGCGATAACCGGATGAACGCGAAAATCCGCAACGCCCAGAACGAAAAGGTTCCCTACATGCTGATCGTCGGCGAGAAGGAGAAGGACGGCGACAGTGTGTCCCTCCGCCGCCGGACCGGCAAACAGCAGGATGTGATGACCGTCGAAGAGTTTATCGGCTTTGCAAACCAGAAAATAGCCGACAAAGAGGAAATTTAGGGGAGTGTTCATGAGCAAGGCCTTCGAGAAATTACAACAGATAGATAAAGAGATAATTCTTTTAGAACATACCTCCGCCCTGCTGCAGTGGGACCAGGAAACCGGCATGCCGGCTATGGCTATAGAGGAACGTTCCGATCAAATTGCCCTGATGCAGGGACTGGCCCACGACCGGATGACCGGCGCCGAGGTAGGCGAGTTGCTCGAGCAAGCCCGCAGCGAGGCCGGTGGCGCCGGAGCGGAGACAGTGTCCGGCGATGGACAAGCAACGGGAGCTGAAGACGCGGCTCTGCCGCCGGAGGATGACCCCCGGTTTTTCAGTAGTGCCTTTTTGCGTCTCTTTGGCCGCCACTATGAACGGGAGGTAAAAATCCCGCGGCGTCTGGTTACCGAACTGGCCCAAACCACCAGCCGGGCTCAGGCGGCCTGGATCGAGGCTCGCAGGGCCGACGATTTTTCCCTGTTTCAGCCCCACCTTGAAAAGATTGTGGCCCTTACCCTGGAGAAGGCCGAGGCCCTGGGCTACCCGGAACAGCCCTACGACGCCCTGTTGGACGAGTTCGAACCGGGAATGCGCAGCTCCCAGGTGGAGGAGGTTTTTGCCGATTTAAAAACCGAGCTTGCTCCGTTGGTAAAGCGAATTACCGAGGCCCAGAAGGTCGACGACAGTTTTCGCCGCCGGGGGTATCCGTCTGCCGGACAGCGGGAGTTTAGTTTGAAGGTGCTGAGGGATATGGGCTACGATTTTGATCGCGGCCGGCTGGATGAGAGTGCCCACCCCTTTACTACTTCCCTGGGAGGCAACGACATAAGGGTAACCACCCGCTTTCACGAGGATGATCTGTTTTCTGCGATTTTTGGTACCATCCATGAGGGCGGTCATGGGCTTTACGAGCTGGGGATAGACCCCGCCTACCACGGCAGCAGCCTGGGAGAGGGAACCAGTCTGGGGATTCATGAATCCCAGTCCCGCACCTGGGAAAACCTGATTGGGCGCAGTCTCCCCTTCTGGCAGCACCATTTTCCGGACCTGCAGCGTATTTTTCCGGATCAGCTTGAGAATATTGATGCCGAGGGCTTTGGCCGGGCGGTTAACCGGGTGCAGCCGAGTCTCATCCGGATTGAGGCGGATGAGGTTACCTACAGTCTGCATGTAATTTTGCGCTTTGAATTGGAGCTGGCCCTGATAAACCGGAAGCTGGAGGTAAAAGACCTGCCACAAGCCTGGAACGACCGGATGGAGCAGCTGCTGGGAATCCGTCCGCCCTCGGATGCTGACGGAGTACTCCAGGATGTCCACTGGTCGATGGGCGCCATCGGCTATTTCCCGACCTATGCTCTGGGAAATCTTTTTGGAGCCCAGTTTTTCAACCGGATGCAGCAGGACCTTCCCGATGTGGATAAGAGAATCGGCGCCGGAGACCTGCTGAGTATCCGAAGGTGGCAGCAGGAACATATACATCGACATGGTGCGGTATATACGGCACCGGAATTGGTTCGCAGGGTAACCGGGGAAGCATTGAATCCCCGGCATTTTATCGACTATCTGGAACGGAAGTTTTCAAGGTTAAATGTCCTGTAATGCGGTTGATCTGCAGAATGTGCACTTCTGGCTGGTCCTGTCCGCAGGTGGCTTAGGGTGCACGTTAGGCGCGCTGCTTAAGGCGGTGTGGCTTGCCCGCAAGGGCGCCGGTTTACTAGTAAGAATTAGTTTATATTTGTCCGCTTCTATGGCGGCGGTGCTTGGTGGGATTGTATTTTTAGATCTGTCACAGGTAGTGTGGAATCGGTTTTTGCTTATCTTTTTTCTGCTTGCTATTGGTGGGTGGACCGTTTTTTACATAGGTTTTCGTTACCTGGTGGTTCCTCTAGTGCTGGTGATGGTGCTTTATATAGTGATGGTGTCCGGACTGGTGCGCCAATGGGGCTGCTGTCTTTCCGCCGAGCAGCTGTTGCAGGTGAAGGTGATTGCGCAACAGGAACGAGCAGGGCAGAGTTGGACAGAACTGGAAATCCACACAGCAGGTAGCCGCCGAAGTGAGTTTGTGCAGATCCAAGGCAAGGATCTTGCAGTTAGCCTGAGCCTTTTGGAGTTTCAGCCCTGGCTGTTCTACCCGAATTGTGAATTCCTTTTTCAAGTGGAAAAGGTGGATGGACTGACAGAGCAGGATACAGATGCTACTAATGTTTCTTCAGGTGTGGGAACTGTGGCAGTGTCCGATACTGCAGGGGCGTCCGCCCTGCTTGCGGTTGGTGCTGCAGAACTGCGAGAAATTACAGTAGTCCAGCGTGAATTAGACGTATTGGGCACATATGAACTTGTGGATAAAGAAGGCAGCCTGGTTTTTCAACGCTCCAAACAAAAAGCCCCCTAGTAACTGTGAATAGCCGCTTGAACGGGAGCATCTCCCTCCAGTTTTAGCGGATGTCTGCCGATAGGTGCAGTAGGATGAAGATATGATTATTCTTTTGCGTAAAACTACCCCTAAAGGGACCCACTACTATTACACTCTGCATGATCGTCAGACAGGGCTGTTCGAACACTATACCCTCACCACCATGTGGGGGTCCTCTCCCGATGGGGGACGTCAAAAAGTCTACAGTTTTTCAAGTAACCGGGAACTTGACGAAAAACTGCGGCAGCTTATGAGCCGGCGGTTGCGCTCCGGATACAAGGTTCTGTATAGTTACTCCCGGGATGCAAATTACCGTGCTGTACTGCAGGAATATTTGGATGTGAAGCCTCAGCATAGATCAGCAAATTGAATTGACAGCGGCGAATAAAACCCGTACAGTTTTCCTATGAATTTACCTAATACTCTAACCCTTATTCGCATTATATTGGCACCGATTTTCTTTGCAGCTTTTTTCTTCGCTGAATGGACAGGTGCCGGACATATAGTCTCGCTCGTTATACTGGTGCTTGTGTTTGCGGTGATGGAAGTGTCCGATTTTCTTGACGGATATTTTGCCAGAAAGTATCATCTGGTAACTGAAATAGGAAAAGTTATTGACCCTTTTGGGGATGTGATGAGCAGGATGACCTATTTTTTCTGTTTTACCCTTATAGGTCTTATGCCCGCCTGGATTTTTCTCATTCTTTTGTATCGGGAGCTTGGAATTACCTTTTTGCGGATGTTGATGATACGGCGTGGAATCGCTATGGCTGCTTCTGTATGGGGAAAAGCAAAGGCCGTGACCTATGCTGCCGGCGGGGTACTCGGATTGGGGTATACGATAAGCATGCGAATTGACCCCAGCCTCGGGTTTCTGCCTTCTTTGAAGGCTTTTACTTTAGCCGTTTTTATTCTTGGGGCACTGTCTTCGGTCCTCTCCTTTATCACCTATATTCGAACAGCCGCTTCCGATTTGAGGTAACTCATGAATAAAACTAGCCTAAAACCCGTTTCGCAACTACGTAAAGATATGCGCAATTTACGCTTCGTGCTTACTGATATTGATGATACCTTGACCGATGAGGGAAAGCTTGCAGCAGAAACCTATACTGCTTTGTGGAAACTGTATGCGCAGGGCTTTATTATTATCCCGGTTACCGGTCGTCCAGCCGGATGGTGCGATATGATAATTCGGCAATGGCCTGTCCATGCGGTGGTGGGAGAAAACGGTGCATTTGTATATTACAGCCAGCAGGACGAAGGTGTATCGCGGATCAAGACCCTGTATCACCCTGAGATAGCCAAACAGGATCCGCAACAACAATTGCTGAAGCTGAGGGATAAGGTGCTTGCAGAGGTACCGGGTACCCGAATTGCGAGGGATCAGCCGGGACGGCAATTTGATCTTGCTATAGATTTTAGGGAAGATCCTCCTGACCTGGGGTTTGATGTAGCCGAACAAATCAAGGAACTTTGTGAAGCCGAAGGGGCCATGGCAAAGGTCAGTTCTATTCATGTAAATGCATGGTACGGGAACTACGACAAATTATCGATGACAAAGCTTTTTTTTGACACAGAGTTCGGCCTATCTGAAGAGGACCTCCGTAGACAGGTGATTTTCTGTGGAGACTCTCCGAACGATCAGCCCATGTTCGAGTTTTTTCCTTATTCCTGCGGGGTTGCCAATGTTATGAGTATGATTGACCATATCTCTTCTCCGCCAACTTATGTAACTAAAAAAGCCGGCGGAGCCGGCTTTGTGGAATTAGCAGAGATTCTGTTGGGGCGTTGAGCTAATTATACACCGGCATCAGAAATAAATTCTGTACTACAAAAAGCAGAATGTAGGCAAGCAGACCGGAGGTGATTGGGGTGGTGACCCATCCGATGCTAATTCTTCCCAGTACCCCGAAGTTAATATTACGCCCGCCCTTAGCAAGTCCGATACCGATCACCGCTCCAACAACCGCCTGGGAGCTGGAAACGGGTACCAGGGGAAATGTGGGGAGTCCTCGGGAGGCGAGCCAGAATTCAAGGCCTTCCGAAGCAAACAGAAACAGGACTGCAGAACTAGCCAGTACTACTACCAGAGCGGCCACCGGAGAGAGCTTATACAGATTCGAACCGACGGTTTCCATCACTTTGTGGGAATAGGTAATAATTCCAGCTGCAATTGCCAGCCCTCCCAACAAAAAGAGTTTTTGGGCGCTGGTGAATGAAAAGCTCAATATATCGGTGGTCTCGAAGGGGGATATAGGCACAAACACCCCCATTACGTTGGCAATGTTGTTGGCCCCTAAGCTGTAGGCACCAAAAGCTCCTACCACGATTAGAGCCAGCCGGGTGTAGGCATCCAGCCTAATTATGCTGCAACGCATACGCGAGACTCCGAACCGGAAAATAAAAAAGAACAGAAAGGCAAATAGAGCTGATAACAGAGGACAAAGCACCCAGGTAGTGACAATTTTGGTGAGTGAGGAATAATCGGTGGGAAGATTCGCGTACAGGTTCCATCCGATGATCGCCCCCACAATAGATTGCGAAGTAGATACCGGCAACTTAAGGCGGGTCATCCATAACACTGTTAAAGCGGCGGCCAAGGCCACGGTGAAGGCTCCTGGAAGGGCGTTTACCGCACCTAATTTACCAAGGGTTTCGGTTGTGCCGGCTCCGCTGATTACCGCGCCAAGGACAACAAAGATACTTCCGACTATAGCCGCTGTGCGGAATTGGATCATCTTTGTGCCTACGGCAGTGCCAAAGATATTAGCCGCATCATTTGCACCGAGTGACCACCCTAAAAATAGACCGCTTGAGAGTAAAAAAAACAACTGGAACATAACTAACCTCAGATAGACCTTTTGATCGAGTATACGGATAAGCGCTCGGCGACATCCTCCGCGTCGTCAGCTAAACCGGAAATGTAGGTAACAAAATCCCTCAGCTGCAATTTTTCTGCCAGACTGTCTATTTCCTCGGACCGAAAAATGATTTTTTTCAACTTCTCTTCTATTCTGTCTGCTTCATGTTCATGAAAATGCACTTTGTGGATATAGTCATGGATAATATTGCTGTTCTTGAAAAAGGCTCGGTTTGCCTTAACTAAACTTGAAAGGGCACTCACTGCCGACTCAGTTAATTTTAAAAACTCCGAATTGAGGCTATTCGGTATGGTGGGAGTTTCGATATCGAAATGGGAGAGCACCGTTTTGGTTGTATCGATAACGTTGTCGGAGGTCTCGAGCAGTCCCAATACATCGCCGCGGGATTCAGGGATCAGCATTTTCGTATAAAGATAATAGCGTATCTCCCGCCTGAGGTTATCGGCTTCCCCCTCCTGTTTGTTGATATCCTTTATTCTGTTATGGAACTGTTCCAAATCCCCATCAAGGTAATCCTTGATTCCGGCACTGAAAATAAGTCCCGCCTCAGAAATTTTATCAAAAAACTGTTCAATCTCGGCTTCAATATTTTTAGCCTTACCAAATAGGATGCTCATTTTTTAATTTCCTCCGTTTACCTAAATTCATCTTAAACAAGGCTCCGACAACCCTGCCGGAACCTGTGTAGTTCAATCTAAAGCCCTTATGTAAAAATTTTTCAACAGAAAATCTAACAGAAAACTAACAAA
This sequence comes from Spirochaetia bacterium, assembly GCA_021736475.1. GTDB lineage: Bacteria > Spirochaetota > Spirochaetia > DSM-16054 > Sediminispirochaetaceae > DSBN01. Next base: position 26,563 of record JAIPFV010000030.1, read on the forward strand.
ACACTAATCGGCTATACTATCAGATAATGAAGGAATGTCAAACGAGAATAGAAGTTTTTTAGAAAGAAAAGGCATATTCAATCATAGGAGGGTTCATCAGGGGTTTCAAAATATCCGATTAGTATACTTTAGACTTGCAAGGCTAGGAAAACTGTACTATGATCAATAGTTACGCAAATGGAGTATTTGAATAAACAAAATCAGCCAAACAGTTAGTTATAGTTCATAAAGAATTAAAAGCATACATGTGCTTTTATATATATTTAAGGAGGAGATGAAGATGAAGAAAATTTTAGCCGTTTCTTTGCTGCTTGTGCTTAGCTTGACAGTAGTATTTGCCGGGGGACAACAAGAAGCAGCAACAGAAGTCGAGGAGTGCACCAATCGCGGTCTACTCGATACAATGTTCTGTGACGAGAATGAAGATCTAGTTGCTGATCTGCCTAAGGACGAGAGTGAATGGGCTAATCCCGATACGCTTATTTTTGCCTATACCCCTGTAGAAGACCCGGCGGTATATCTGGATATCTGGAAGCCCTTTATGGATCATCTTGCAGAAGTAACCGGGAAAAAGGTACGTTTCTTCTCGGTAGACTCTTACGCTGCTCAGGTAGAGGCTATGCGAGCCGGACGTTTGCACATTGCCGGTATCTCAACCGGACCAACCCCTTTTGCTGTTAATTTGGCCGGTTATGTTCCCTTTGCAATTATGGGGGGAGAAGATGGAAAGTTTGGTTATACCCTGCAAGTCTATGTACAGGCCGATGGCGATATCTACGAGTTGTCGGATTTGAAGGGCAAGCGAGTTGCCCATACCAGTCCTACTTCAAACTCTGGAAACATGGCTCCCCAAGCCTTATTCCCCGAATACGGTGTAGTACCTGGTGAAGATTATGAGATCGAGTTCTCCGGAAGCCACGAAAACTCCGCCCTCGGAGTGGTAGCCGGCGATTATGATGCGGCTCCGGTTGCATCGGAAGTAGTGGACCGGATGGCCGAACGTGGACTCTTCGATCCTGATGATGTCCGGATCGTTTTTGAAACTGAACCCTTTCCTACCACTTCCTATGGCCATGCTCACAATCTGCATCCCGACGTGGTTGAGAAAGTAAAAGAGGCTTTCCTGTCTTACAAGTTTGCTGGTACTCCACTAGGCGAGGAGTTCGGAGTAGATGGTTTTATCGAAATCAATTACAAGGATCAGTGGAAACAGATCCGCACAATTCAAGAACATAACGGTGTTAAATACACCTTTGAGGGTCTTGATTAAGGCTAGTCTTTAGAATAGTCAGTGTACATATACCGGTGTCCTCTTTGAAAATCGAAGGGGGCGCCGGTTTTTAGAATAATATATATGTGAGGAATTATGCTTGAAATTAAAGATCTAGTAAAAAGCTACGGTTCTGGTGAGCCTGTACTAAAGGGATTGAATTTTTCCACTGAAGGTAAAAATCTGACGGCGGTCATCGGCTCCTCCGGGGCGGGTAAGAGCACCATGCTGCGAAGTATTAACCGCTTAGTTACTGCAGATTCGGGGCAGATTATTTTCGAAGGCGTTGATCTACTCAAGTTGCAGGGAAAAGCATTGCAGAACGCACGGCGGCAGATAGGGATGATTTTCCAGGCCTATAACCTTGTGGACCGTTTAACGGTTATGGAGAATGTTCTCTCCGGCCGGCTTGGGTATGTGCCTTTCCTTCAGGGTGCCTTCCGAAAGTTCCCCCAGGATGACATCGACCATGCCTACCAACTGCTCAAACGTGTGGGCTTGTCGCAGTATGTAAATAAACGCTGTGATGAACTTTCAGGTGGCGAGCGACAGCGGGTAGGAGTTGCCCGAGCGCTTATGCAGAATCCTCGGATTTTGCTGGCCGATGAACCGACCGCTTCTCTGGACCCTAAAACCTCCGAACTCATCATGGAACTGATTGCCAATCTCACAGAAGAGCTGCATCTACCGGTTCTGATCAACCTTCATAATGTTGCCCAGGCTAAGTACTATGCTGCCCGTATAGTAGGTCTTCGAAATGGAGTGATGGTTTTTGATGGAAAACCGGATGAACTGACCGATGAACATCTTGAGAAGATCTATACCAGTAAGGATGAGCTGAGCGAACAACTGAATCCTGAAATGGAGACTGCAAAATGAGTGGTACATCCAGTACGGTTTCCGCCGATCAGCACTATGTGTGGCACAAGCCGCATTTTATAGAGAGCCTGTGGGTTCGTATCGGCGTGATTATTTTGTCGGTTGTCTATTTAGTGTACGCCTTAAGCACCCTTGAGATTGACTTCCAGAGGGTTGCCCGGGGTATTCCCAGGGCTATGCAGATATTTTCAGGAGCAATACCCCCTGATTTTGCTGCGCGAGGAAGTTTGATTGTCAGCGGTTTCATTGAAAGTATCCAAATAACCTTTCTGGCTACCTTTGTCGGGGTTCTGTTGAGTATTCCCTTTGGTTTTATGGCCGCTCGGAACGTTACCATCCTGCCGGTATACGGATTAGGCCGCGCAATTGTGATCGTGGCCAGAAGTCTACACCCTGTGGTACTTGGAGTGCTATTTGTGAAGGCGGTTGGCTTTGGCGCGGTTGCAGGAGTGTTGACTCTATTGATTTATACCATCGGTTTTGTGGGAAAGCTGATTGCCGAGGCGGTGGAAGAGATCAAATATGGGCAGATTGAGGCTATTCGTTCCACGGGAGCCGGTTATTTTACCATTCTCATCTACGCGGTGTTTCCCCAGATCATGCCGAGGTTGATTGGGCTTACAATGTATCAGTTAGATATTAACCTGCGTGCCTCCGCCGTTATTGGCTTGGTAGGTGCAGGTGGAATCGGGAGTACTCTCAATTCAGCCTTTGGTCGATATGACTATGGAACCGCGTCAGCGATTCTGATCGTTATGATCGGTTTGATCCTAGTGGCAGAAACAATCAGTGGAAAACTGCGGAGGTTTACGAGATGAGCAAACTTACATCAGGACCACTTAGTGAACTGACAAATGAAAGCTACCATTGGGAGCGTTATACTTATAAGCAGAAGGTGAGCCGCTATTTAGCTTTATTTGTAGTGGCTGGACTGCTCTTGTGGACTTTTAGCACCATAGATGTGTTCTGGCCATGGGTATGGTCTGCACCGGAGGAAATTCGAGATATGGTTTCCCGGATGATGCCGCCGAACCCATATGCGGTGCCGGAGATTCTGCCTGTTTTGATAGAGACAATCAATATCGCTACTATCGGGACCCTGTTTGCGGTTATAATTTCACTTCCAGTCGCCTATTTTGGAGCGCGTAATGTGTCTCCCAACAAAATAACCCTAGGAATCGCCCGTTTGATTATTGTCGCAACTCGTTCAATCAATACCCTCATTTGGGCGCTTCTCTTCGTAGCTATTTTAGGCCCCGGCCCCATGGCCGGAGTGGTGGCAATCGGCTTTCGATCAATCGGTTTTATGGGAAAGCTAATAGGGGAGAGCATAGAGGAGATGGACTGGGGGCCGGTGGAGGCTTTGCAGTCCTCGGGATCCTCCCGCGGACACATTATTAGTTACGCAATTGTTCCACAGGTTATGCCGACCTTCTGGGCGGTAACCATTTTGCGATGGGATATCAATATTCGTGAGTCCACCGTGTTAGGTATGGTGGGGGCCGGAGGTATTGGGATGCTCTTTCAGGTTGCTATTGACCTCTTCCGTTGGAATGATGTTTCCATGGTACTGGTATCAATAGTTACTGTGGTGCTCTTTGGTGAGGTCGTGACAGGCCTTGTACGGCGTAAATTGATATAGGGTCGGAAGAAGCTGCATCCTGTCTACTGAAATTATGTTTTGTTTTAAGGCAGAATATTCCATGCCCCTTGAATGACAGGCTCTAGTCATGACGGGGCATGATTTTTTTCCTGCGTTTTTTACTATGATGTATTGACAATTTAAGGGCATTCATATACCTTAACAAACGTCGCAGGGAAGCAGCGGCAACGGCAAAAACAGCAGATTAACTTCGCTAAACGGCTGTCACTTAATTGACAGTTTTTTTATGCAGAGTTATACTGAAAGTTCAGCCGAGAAAAGATTTAGCTTCTATTAACCAAAAGCACTTGACATGAGTCAGTGTAATTTGTTATAAATCTTTCACGGTCAGCGGAACTGAGGTACTGCAGGCCGAAGAGAAGTTCTTTTACAGATGAAATAGGGAAGGGGAGAGAAAAAGAGAGCAGGGTGCAAACCGCCTCTTGAAGCTGAGCCGCGAGGCGAGGTGGAGGGGAGCGAGTTTGAAAGAAGAATTAAATAAGACTTTAGCGCCTTCGGGCGTTGAAGATATATGACGGAGAGTTTGATCCTGGCTCAGAACGAACGCTGGCGGCGCGTTTTAAGCATGCAAGTCGAG
>JAIPFV010000136.1 GCA_021736475.1 Spirochaetia bacterium
CTATGTGCAGGTTCTGCGATTTCAGAACCCTTTTAAGTTCATCGCCCTCGGCGTAGGTGCCCAGAGCGTAGCCCATCATATCTAAATACTCCGCCTCGGTCATCGGATTTGGCTGGGGACCGAAGGTGAGCATGTTTTGCTGCTCCTCCATGCCAACCAGGCTGTAGAGGCTGCTGACGTTCTCGGAGGTAAGGGTAAGCTGCAGCGTCCGCTCGCCGCCGGAGGAACTAAAGCTCACTACCCGGGGAACGTCCTCCTGCTGCGGGGCCGGCAGCACCTCCGCGGGGTTGTCAAAAGTGGCGGTCAGCTCTATGTGGCCGGGAGCTCTGCGCCGAAAGTCCTGGAGTGTGGCGCCCTCGGTACGGGCAAAGGCGGCGGCGATCTCAAATTCATCAAAAATCCTAAAAGGGTCTTCCCCGGAAGCATCTGTCACAGAGCCACTCGCCCCTTCGGCTGACAGGCCGGCGGTTAAATCCCGTAAATACTGAACAAAAACGGGGTGCAAGTCGATCCGCACAGTGGTGCTGCCGCTTCCGTCGGCATTCAACTCTATATCCTGCCGGGCGGAACAGCCCGAGAACAGGGATATCAGCAGGATTGTCACCAAAATTGCTGGAAGTATCAGCTGATAGAAAGGCTTTTTACTCATTTTCATAGGCCTAATGTATCTCGCAGCACCTTAATCGTCAATTCCACCGGAAAAAATGGTTGATTTTTTCACGCCGGATGCATACGCTATTCGGGTCGGGCCGATTGGGGTCCGGCCTGCTTAAGACAGGAAGGAGTACTTGATGAAAGGCCTGATTGTTGCCGCCGGGTACGGAACCCGCTTTCTCCCGGTCACAAAAACTATACCCAAAGAAATGCTGCCCCTCATTGATAAACCCACTATTGCATTTATCATTGAAGAGTTTCTGGAAACCGGAATAAACGACATAGTAATCATCTCCTCACGCCGGAAAAAGGCGTTGGAAGACTATCTGGACCGCGAGATGGAGCTTGAATGGCTCTTCTCCCGCGAGGCGGCCGCCGGCAGCAGCTCCGGCGAGGCTAAAATGGCCAAGATCCGTCCGTATAACGCCAATTTTGCCTTTGTTCACCAGCAGGATATGCTCGGAACGGGACATGCCCTTTTACAGGCTCGCCACCTTTTGCAGAACGAGCCCTTCCTGGTAGCCTATCCCGACGACCTCCATTTTGGCCGCCCCCCCCTGGCCGCGCAACTGGTAGAGGCCTACGAGGCAACCGGTAAATCGGTGATGGCCGCCTTGCACGACCCTCCGGACCTCCACCGCTACGGGGTTCTGGACATTGCCGAGGACGGCCTCCACGTACAGGACATTGTGGAAAAACCGCCCATCGGCACCGAACCCAGCCGGGAAGCCTCGGTAGGACGGTACCTGTTTACTCCCGACATATTTCCCTTTCTGGAGGAAGGCTGGAGGGCCCATAGCGGTACCGGCGAGTATTACCACATCCACGCCCTGAAGCGACTGATGGAACAAAAACAGGTGGTTTTTCACCCCATGCAGGGTCGCAGGCTGGATATTGGAGCACCCGCCGGATATCTCGAAGCGCTACTGCGGTATGCAGCGGACAATCCGGAGTTAAAATCCGTGCTCGACCGCGTGTATCCTCAACTCTAGGGCCGGCCGAAATGCAGTTTATCGCCTGGACATTGTTCTTTTTACTCATGCCGGCCGTTATTTTAACCCTCACCTACAAAAACGAGCGGCTTAGCCGCTTAGGTGCCATAGTCATTACGTATGCCATCGGTTTGATAATTGGAAACATCGGCGTACTACCGGAAGGAATCGGCAGCCTCCAGGAGCAGCTGGCCAGCCTTACCGTACCGGTCGCCCTGCCCCTCATTTTCTTCAGTCTGAACCTCACCCAGTGGAGGAGTCTGGCCCGCCGGACAGTTATTTCACTGTTCTGCGCTCTGTTCGCAGTCAGCATCGGTACAGCGGTTACCTTCTTTCTGTTTGCGAAGTTTCTTGGTCCTGAAACCTGGAAAGTTGCGGGTATGCTGGTGGGGGTATACACCGGAGGCACTCCAAACCTGGCGGCCATCGGAACCGCTCTTAATGTAGACTCACTGACCTATGTAGCAGTTCACGGCTCGGATGTGGTGATCTCCAGCTTTATCCTGCTGCTGTTAATCAGTGTATTTCCCAAACTCTTTAAGAAGATACTTCCACCGTTTACTTCCACGGATGCCCACGACGGAAACTACCACACCATTACTCCCTACTTTACGGGTTATTCCAGGCGTGAGATAATAGACATATTCAAGGCCCTCGGCTTGGCTTTACTGGTCTTTGCCGCCGGCGGCTCTTTTACATTATTTCTACCGGAGGCAGTTGCTCTGCCGGCTGCAATTCTTACTATAACCACTCTGGGAATCGCCTTCTCCTTCGTCCCTGCAGTACGGAGAATGAAGAACAGTTTTCAGCTTGGCTATTATCTTATCCTCATCTTTTCACTCACCGTAAGTTCAATGGCGAATGTGCAGAATTTAGTACTCTCGGCACCGGTGATACTGCTGTATGTAGGCGTGCTGCTCATCCTTGTCTCAGCCCTGCATCTGCTCTTATCAGCCCTGTTCCGCATCGATGTTGACACTCATATAATTACTGCAACCGCTTTTATCTTTTCGCCCCCCTTTGTTCCGGTAGTTGCAGCGGCACTGCGGAACAAAGAGGTGGTTGTAAGCGGCATCCTTACCGGTGTTACCGGTTGGGTTATCGGCAACTATTTGGGAGTTGCCCTAGCCTATGCGCTCAAAGGTTTTTTGTATTAAGAAAATAGCCGTATCCGGCTATTTTCGTTGTTTCGCTTGCCGCGGAGCGGCATACGAAACTAATCCATAAAGGAGACCCTCGATGACCGAAGCTGTTAAAATTGAACAAGTAAAACCGGGAACTCAAGCAGAAAAGGACTTTCTGCAGCTTCCCTTTGTTGTATATAAAGATAATCCCCACTACGTGCCCTGGTTCAACCGCACCCTCAAAAAAATCATTTCCAAGAACCATCCTTTTTTTGACCACTCGGAGGGGGAATTTTTTATTGCCAAACGCCAAGAAGAAACCGTCGGGCGTATTGCCCTGCTGGAACCAAAAAAATTCAACCAGTACCAAAACAAACGGGATGCCCGTTTTTACTTTTTCGAAATCAAGGACGATCTCGGCGCTGCCCGAGAACTGTTTACCTTTGCAGAAGAGTGGGCGCTCCAGCGGGGACTCGACCGCTTAATCGGGCCGCAAGGATTCTCCGGTTTTACCGGCGCGGGGATATTAGTAGAGGGTTTCGGGGAAACCGCCGCCATGACCATGATGAACTATCACCATCCCTATTACCGAGAACTGTTGGAATCGGTAGGTTTCGAAAAATATAAAGATTTCTACAGTGCTGAAATAGATGCCGAAACTCAGATACTCCCCCAGAAATACAAAACATTTGCCGAGCTGGCAAAAAAGCGCGGCAGGTTCACCGTTCCCGAACTCACTTCAAAACAGGAATTGCATGAAGTTGCCCGGGAGGTAGGCCGGCTCTACAACGAATCCTGGGAGGATCACGAGGAGTTCTGCCCCATGACACCCGGCGAGCTGGACCAGCTGATGGAAGAGCTGCTGCAGGTAACTGATCCATCCCTCATAAGGGTCATCCGCAGGGGCGAAGAATTAGCCGGCTTCATCCTCGCCTTTCCCGATCTCTCGGAGGCCCTAAAACGGGCCAACGGAAAAATAAACCCGCTCACCCTCCATAATATTACCAAGGAAAAACATCGCACCAGAAAATTTCTCATAAACGGCATCGGCATTTTGCCTAAATATCAGAAAAACGGAGGCATCGCCATTCTGTTTAACGAAATTGCAAAATCCCTGCGTACCCACCAAGTGAAAAAGGCGGAAATGACCCAGATAGCTGAAACCACCGATATGATGGTCAGCAGCATCAAAAAACTCGGAGCCCGCATCTACAAAACCCACCGGGTCTACCAAAAAAAGTTGTAACTCCAGCTCGCGCAGCATAGCATTTGCTTTTACCGCCTCCCGGCTAGTACACTTGAAGTAAGAGCAACAGAAGGAGCGGGAATATGGAAACAGTACAAGCTTTGAACCAACACGAACGGATGTTTTTAGCCGGATGCATGAAGAACCTCATCCTCACCGACGGCTCCATTGAAACCAATGAAATCGAAGGGCTCGACGACGTAATAGATGCCCTGCGGTTCACCGATTTCGATGAACGGCTCACCAAATTCGAGGAACAGACTCACACCTGGGAAGAGTTTTGGAAAGAGGCCTCACAAGTAGACTCTGAAGAAACTCGGTCTTTTATTATTGCGGTGCTCGAAGAAATGGCCGTCAAAGATGCGCTCTACCAGAGGGCTGAGCGAAAACTAATTGACGACCTACGGGCCCACTGGAATAAGCCGGCCTAAACCCGCGGGAGGGAGGAGGCGAGGGGAGAAGGCCGCCGGAGGCAGGAGCGGGCGCCTTTAAGGGCTGTACTCGGCCGCTTTCGCCTCGTATAACTGCGCCTCCTGTTCGCGGCCGCGTTTTCTACAGCCCGCCGCATAAATAGCGCATTTATCGGCCAGCTCTGATGCGGCCATCTGTTGCAGGTGTGGGGCCTGGCTTGGGGCCTGTTTTGGGGCCTGTTCGGCGAACCAGCGACGGCGCACTAAATCCTCCAGGCCCTTTAATCGAAACAGTTCAATATGACCGTATTTCTCCGACAGCTGCTGCCCGTGGCCGGCCCGTTTTACAATCAGCGGCTCCTCCACAAAATCAACCGGGTACAGCGCCGTCAGCCGCAGCCACAACTCGTAATCCTCGGCTATCTCCAAGTCTTCGCGAAACCCGCCCAGCTGCTCATACACATCCCGCCGCATCAGTACCGTCGAGGGGCCGATCATACACTTTTTCAGTGCCTCCGCAAACACATCTCCCCGGCGCTGAAAACGCTGCCCCTTCTGGCTGATAATTTTCTCACCCCGCAGCCAAACCTCCCTGCTGTGGACCAGCGGGGCAGTGCCCCCGAGCCTCTGTGCAGGCTCTCCCTGCCAAAACCCGCTCTCACCAGACTGCAAAAGCTGCACCTGCAGCTCCAGCTTCCGCGGCAGCCACAGATCATCCGAGTCAAGAAATGCCAGCAGCCCGTAGCGGGCTGCCTCCACACCCCGGTTGCGCACCGCCCCCGGCATACCACTATGAGCAATCGGCAGGTAACGGAAACGCGGGTCCGCCGCAAATAGTCGGCAAGCCTCCTGCGGTGCCTCGCTTGACCCGTCATCCACTAAAATGCATTCCAGCTGGGGATAGCTCTGCAGCAGCACCGAGCGCACCGCCTCTGTGGCCAGCTTAGGGCGGTTATACACCGGAATAATTACACTTACCCAGGGCTGGTTGCCGGGAATATTTGAACTATTGCTCACCGCGGGCCTCCCCGGTTTGGCCGGAGCGCTCCGGGCTTCCGGAGCTTGACTCCGCCCTGCCCACCGCCGACAGCACCCTTCCGGCAGAAAGAGCCTCCGCGCCGTAGTAGCGCCCCCCGGCAGTCTCGGCAAAACGGAGCATCTCCTGCACACGCCCCGCCGCAAGTGTTTTTGTATCTATACAAATAAGCTCATCCGCCTGCTGCTTTACCCGCGGCAACAGGTCCATAACCTCCTGCTGGGGATCGGCATTTTGATGGAGAGGAACATTAGCCTCACCGTCGGAGAGCAGAACCACAATCTTCGAACCGGCCGTCCCGCGGGAGCCGACCTCATGCAGCAGCTTCAGCCCCTGAGCTAATGCATCGGCCATCGGGGTAGCCCCCTCGGGACGCAACTGGTAGAGTGCCCGCCGGGCCAGAGAAACACTGGCGGTAGGCCGCAGCAGCAGCTGAGCCTGCCGGCCCCCGAAGGCAATTACCCCCACCATATGACGCTGCTGGTAGGCACGCCGCAACAGCGCCAGCACACTTGCCTTTACCACCGCCAGCCTGCGGCCGGCGCCCATCGAGTCGCTGGCATCCACCAAAAACAGCACGAAAACTTTCTCGGTAGTGCGCCGCAGCCTCACCCGCAGGTCCCGGGGCAGTACGGTGGAGCCGAGGCCGGGGTGCCCCCGCCGCAGGAGGCTCGCACGCAGCGTGGAGGTCCAGTCGACATCCCGAACCCGCTCCCCTGGGCGTGGGGCGCGGGAGGACACGGTTTTGCCCTGCCGTCCGCGACGCCGGCGACGGCTGCGGTTTTTTCTCGATTCAGGGGAGTTCCAGCCGCGGGGCAGAACCCGCAGCTCATGGGGGGCTATATCGATCTGCTCGGCCAGTTCGGACTCTTCAGACTCTTTTAGTGTGGGCTTTTTTTTTTCAGAAAATCAAACACGATGCTCCCGGCCGCCGCCGAGCCCGGCACCTGCAGCTCGTCCAGAGGATCCACAGATCGTTCGCTGCGCCCTTCGAAACTGGAGGCTGGGTCGAAGCTTGGTGGCCGCCGGTCAATCTCTCCCTCCGGCGGGGCATCAAGGTCCGGCAGCTCCTGCCCGCCAATCAACTCCTCCAGCCGGTCCGCCGAACTCTCCGGAGTATCATCTATCCGCCCGGACAGCCGGTGGGGCAGAGCCAGGCGAGCGGCCTCCTGCACATCCTCCTGCCGCACTCGATCGCGTCCATTCAAGGCCGCCAGGGCGGAGGCGGCTTTGGCCATCACGATATCCGCCCGGTGCCCCTGCACGCCGCCGCGGGCGGCATAGGCTACAATCATATCCCACAGCTCATCCGACAACTCCACCGTCGGCAGCAAACCACGCGCTGCAGCCACAACCTGGGATAGGCGCTCCTGCTCGGCCTGCCAACCGGCAGCAAACTCCCGGGGAGAACGTTCAAAGGCAATGCGCCGCCGGGCAATCTCCTTACGCAGCGCTGCATCCCCTTCGCCCTTTACACTAATGCACAGACCAAAGCGGTCGATAAACTGGGGCCGCAGCTCCCCCTCCT
>JAIPFV010000137.1 GCA_021736475.1 Spirochaetia bacterium
ATCCAGGACAAATTAAGCGTCTCTTTAAAGGCTTCTTCTAGATTTTCAGGTTTTATAACGGCTTTTTCAATCTTGCTGGTTGCCGCCAGCAGCAGAGCCTTCAGATCCTTTCCCGCTTGCGCATAGTCGTTTGCATCCATTCCCGGATCTGGTATGAGAATCACCTTGGCTCCCGTTGCTTCAGCAACTGCCCTTGCTTCCTTAATCCCGGCTTCGTTTTCGTCATTATCAGCAACGATAATCTGGTCAAGCTGCGGGTGTGTAGCCTTGAGCGCAACTGATACATTTTTCATATTACTTTTGCCGTAAGTGATAATGGTCGGGGTCCCGGTGGCCTCAAATATACTGGCTGCTGTGGCGAAACCTTCGGCAATATATGCCGTGCCGGGGTTATTCAAATTACCCAGGATACCATAGCAGCCTTTTACTTTCCCGCCCGGAACAAACCATTTTTTGCTTCCGTCGCGGCTAATATAGCGCAAGCTGGTTATGTTTCCTTCAGAATCAAATACCGGTATGACTAGATTCCCGTTATCATCAACCCTGGCAATGTGAGGTTTTATGCCTTTTTTTTGTAAATATTGGTGGTTTTTCGGGTTTTCTTGAGCATTTTCCCAGATCCTTTGAGCTTCAGCAGCAGCCTGCTTGTTCCGTTTTTCCTCTTCGGCCTTCGCTTCGGTTACCGCCTGTGCTGGTAGCTCCTGCAGAATCGAGGTAAACTCCTGCCCTGCGGATTCTTTAGCCATCCAGGTAAACCAGTCATCTGATAAAGCCCAGTCCCCATATACTGCAACGGGAAAGCCTGTTTCAGCATTAGGGTAAACCGTATACCAGCCGTTCTCATGGTGCGGCTTATCCCGGGTGGGGAAGCGGTGAACCTTCCCGTCAAAAATGAAGTTTATCGAGCCGTCAGGGAAAACCTCGTTGGCTGCCATATGCTCCAGTATCTGCTTCTGATACGCTACCCCTGACATGGTGAACCGCCCAGGTAGGTTTCTACCATCTGCATGAAGTTATCCAGGTCAATAATCCAGGTTTCTGCGCTGGTCTTGATATGGAGGTTCCCTTGAACGGTCTCGATTTGGACCGGTAGATCTGGCAGCGGCTTTCGCAGTGCATCGGTTCGTTTTATCCTCATGCTCTGCCCCCTTCCAGGTCTATGCCTTCAATGGTCAGCCGGTCGCCGCCTTCATGAAAGCAAACCTTGAACATGTTTTTCATGCCAGTGTTCGGGTCCTTGATATCTCCGCTGAATTCTGTAGGGTTCGCAGTCGGGAACAGGCCGGAAATATATTCTGGCTTGCTGCCCTTAATACTGCGCTTCAGGTAGTAGGTGGGTGGTTTTCTGGTGTATGTGCGATTAACTTTTACGAGAATGAGTTTACCGCCGTTAGGGTGGCTGTAAACATTGGATGTTGGTTGCTGTGCAACGAGCCTGTAAGAATCTTCGTGCTTGCTCATGCGTTGATTGGCAGTACTTTCCAGGTAGCGGGAGTTCACTTTTTTGCAGTTTTACACATTTTTGCAGTCCGAGTCTTGAAAAACTCAAGCGCCTGAGTTACAATATAATCGTTCGTGTTACATTGTATAACATTTGCTTCGTGCCCGGCTCGCAACCTGTGCCCGCAACTGTGCTCGCAACCTGGAACCGCTTTTGAGTATTTGCTGTACTCTTAAGCGGTTATTTTTTTGCCCTCTCCTTGCTTGTAGATTTTCTCCAGTTGATACCGGATCTCTTGACTTACTGTTCGTTCATTCTGTCTTGCCGCTTCACTTACCAGGATTGCGATTTCCGGGGTCAGTGTAATGGTCTTCGTTACCTTACCTTCGATTCCATAATTTATTGTCTCCTTAATTCCATTGTACCACTCTTTACAATATCTTGCTGTAGTTGCTGGAACTTTGCTTCATGTTTCATTATACCCTATTAATCCTGCCCGTTCAACCTTTTACACTATATGTAGTGTGTATGCATATTACTCCATACTGCTGTAGTATTTATAGCTGTCCTGGTTATCGCGGTTCCTCTTCCTGTAGGGCCCTGGTCCTCTCCAGCTGGTCAAATATGCTCATGATTCGCCCCGCATAAACCGTTGGATTTCCTTCCCCTCGATCCAGTAGGTTTTTCCCTTCCGGCTGGCCTTCAGTTTTCCCTCTTTGATCCAGCGCCTAACCGTGTTCTTGTGAGCCTCCAGCATTTCCGATGTTTCTGTTGGTGTGTAAAATGCTTCAAGGTCTGGTATCTTAACCATGTATTCCCCCTCAATTCGATACTTCATAAGTACAGTTATGAAGTATTACTTCAGATTATGATGTTTAACAAATTCCCGGATTATCAGCCGCATAGCTGCCGATGGACTCAACCCGTACTCTTCCTTGCAGTAATCCATAACTCGATTGTATTCCCGCTCTGATATGCGAAAATTGAACTGCCGGGTTGTATCGGGTCCCTGATCCTCTTCCTTTGGCTGCTCTGGCTTCGGCAGTCGGGAAAAGGTTTCCTTTGCCTGATCTTCAGCCGGTGATGGTGTGCCCTTCAGTGCCATTACATGCCCTCCAGCAGCCTGGTTAATTCGTCTACAGTCGATTTTTTCGGTCTGTCGCCCGGCTCCAATTCAAATAGCGCAATGTGGGAGCTTTGAGCTTTCCTGAAAGCCGGATCCGTGGGAATGATGTAGTTATCATACCCTTGCGGCAGCTGGCCGGTAATCTCCCGGTGCTGCTTGATAGATTCGTTATGCCCATTACAAACAATCTTCCGGTGCTGTACATTCTCCCGCTTGTAGTTTTTCCTGATCTTCGATAATTCGCTGGCAAATATTTCTATACCGTCAAGGCTGAAATACTCCGGGGTCATCGGGGTGATTACCTCATCCATTGCCAGAATAACCATGCGCTCGATACGGCCCATTCCTGGCGATAAATCGAACAGTGCATAGTCAAACCCCATCTTTTCCAGCTCGTTGCATAGGTCCTCAAATATGAATGGCTCATTGGCCAGCTGGTTTTCTCCGTAGGCTTTCAATTCTCCGTCTATGCCGTAGGTGGGAATAATGAAAAGATTCTCCCGGATCTGCTTGATAGATTCTGCAATCCCTACCTTGCCGGTGAGAACTCCTGCAAGCTCATGGTCTACCTGGTCAGTCAAATACCAGGAAGACAAATTACCTTGCGGGTCGCAGTCAACAAGAACAGTTTTCTTCCCTTTGTCTGAAAGCATGAAGCCGATAGTACCGGATAAGCTGGTCTTCCCTACCCCGCCTTTCTGTAAACTGAATGCGTATTTCTTCATATAACATCCTGTAGCAAATCCTAGCAAACTGCTATTGCTTGATATACTTTGTACAACTTTGTTATACACTGTTGTACATTATTTCCTATATCGCCAGTGCCGCCTTGCATGGCTCCGGTGCTGAGTGTATGTAATAATTCGCCGTTATTGCTGTGCTGCTGTGGCCTAACTGCTGGCTCAAACCTTTCAGATCCAGGCCATTTTGATACTGCTGTGTTGCGTAGAAGTGCCGCAGCTCATGCGGGTGGGTCTCTCTGCCGGTCAGCTTCGTGAAAGCTCCTACAATCTGCTTGTAAAGGTTCTGCCGTGAAAGCTGATTTCCAGCAGCACTCTCAAACAAGTAAACCGCCCCTGCGTAGGTTTCCCGGATCTCCTGGAACAGTGCTGCCGCAATATAGACCGTGCGTTCCTTCTGTCCCTTGCCGGTGATCTTCGCATGAATGAAGCCGTCTCCAGGGTCCCGGCAATCTGAAAGCCGGATCCCGATTAACTCACTGATCCGTAAACCGGTGGCCGCCAGGGTTTTGACAACAATAGCAACCTTCAGTTTACTGTAGGCAACGGTCTTTACCTGATCCATAGTCAATCCAGTGTTGCCAGTGTAAACAGTCTTCCGGGTAATCCGCTTTACTTGCTTCAGCTGCTTAACCGGGTTGCCGGTCCGCAGTCCCATAGATTCGTATATGCCGAAAACCTTACTGATCCCGGCAATCCGCTGGTTGATACTGGCAGCTGAATAATTCCTGGCTTCCAGGTTTTCAAGATACATTGAAATATCGCCAGCAGTAGCCGTCTCCGCGCCCTGGCCGGTGATCTCCACAAACTGATTAAACGCTGTCTGGTATGCGTTGCGGGTGCTGGTGTTCAAATAATTAAAAACCCTGTTTACCGATCGTTCCGTATTAGTTGTTTGTAAGCTGTTCATGCTTACTATTATAATCTATTATTGCCCATTTTGTAAAGTATTAAAGGCTGAAAAAAGTTGCTTTGCTGCAAAAAAGTTGACTACATTTTACCGCCAGCATTACGGATAACTGCCGGGTCTCGCGCAACTGATTGACTTGTGGGGTGCCGGAAGTACCTCTGTACTACTTTTGATTTGTAATTGCTTAACCCTTTCTCTAGTGCCTCAGTTCAGGCAGCAGAATGGATTCTGTCACCTTTTTGTTTGGATAAATATCAGATATAAAACGGGGATCCTGCGCTACCAGTCCGGTGGGGATAGCGGGAAAGTACCTTGAACGGGTGCCTTTTAGGGTGTCAAATAATTCAAGCTGCCAGGGTATGCGGCCCTGATTATAGCGTCATTTAATTCAATTGCCGTGCTGCCCGGGGTGGGGGTATGCCCCCTTCAATCGCTGGGGTCTGAGCGTATAGACCGAGTGGGGGTAGTTTGTGTTCTTTTTGCCAAAATAAAGTAATTCAGCCTTGCCTTTTTTACCGTGTAGGAAAACCCCATCCAGCGCTATAGGGTGGGGTTTCGGTTATCCTGGTATTGGCCTTTTTCTATCCTGCTTTCAGCGTTCAACTATGTATTAAACTCACCGCAGCTCTGCGTTAAACTCCCCGTCTATACCCGGATATAGGCAGCACTGCCGGGGGATCTGCTTCGGCAGCCCCTTTCTTCAAGCGTCCGTTATCCTATCCGGGAAAGCCGCTTCCAGGTCTTCAACCGGTAGATTGTCTTCGGCCCATTTGTAAGCTTCGTCCTCGCTCATGGGTATAATATCACTGCCGCCTCTCCAGCTGTTCTGCCCTGCGCTCTGTGAGAATCGGCTCATTGGCCCGCCGCTCCCGGAAAGGAAGTACCGGCCTGATCGGGGGGTCCGATAGAGTGCGGCTTTCCAGTATGCCAGGTCATTCGATCCGCTGGCCCCGCGGTTCAGGTTGTCGGTGGCCCCCAGTCGTTCGGCCTTCTCTGTGTCGTACCTCACGCCGTCAAGAATCTTTTTCATTGTGTCTGCCTCCGTGCACTTGTTAAGTGTATTGTAACATGCGTTATACCGTGCTGTCAACTTCCTGAGTGCAAATAGTATAATAGGTAGCTCCTGCGGGGTGTTTAAGCTCTGATAGCGGCTCTAATGCCTTACTACCGGTCAGGTTATTTCAATTAGGCCCGGAATTTGGGGTCTTGAAAAAGGCTGAAAAAGGCTGAAAATGTTATGATTTGTTAATAGCGTCTTTCTGTGTATCTACTCAGTTGGTTGGATCTGTGCGGGGTGGTCTACCCATTTTGAATTTCTGAATTATCTGATAGGGTCATGATTCTGCTTTCCCTCCGGTGGTCTACCCACTCTCAAAATTCTCAAAAACCTCTGACATGGTTCTGCTGCCTACCCATTTTGAAACCTCTGACATGCCTACAAACTCAGGTCCTGCGTGTAAGGCTTTTCCCGGGTCCATCTTCCTCATCCGGGGTGCGTGTAAGGCTTTTTTATAGTGTGGAAAACTCCATTTCCCTGCCTGATACTGCTCAGCCTGTAATCTGCTCTCAGCGCTTCATAATCGCTCGTCAGCGCGTTTTGTGGGGAAAGTGATACATCCGGCTATCTTGCGCCTGTAGGCTTTTTTATAGCGTAATTTAATTCAATCCAGAAAACTTTTATTTTGTGAATAAGTACACAAACTATTCCGCTTCGGTCTAGCGGTATAGACTCCAGGGATATGGACCGCCCCTGCCCGGGTATAGTCTTTTTATAGCGTCCATAAATTCATCGCAATCGATATGGACCGCCCCTGCCCGGGTATAGTAGCCAAAAAAGAGCCTATACCCCGCTATATGGATCCTGGAGAGGAAAGAAAATGGTTGCCATGCGGTTCTGGAAAAACCAAAAAAAGCTGCTGTCCCCGGGGGGATTTTCCTGCTTTTTCGTCAGGTTTTTTCACTTTCTGGAAACCCTGTTTTTCAAGAAACCGTATTTTCCCGGCTCCCTTCCTCTTCTCCCTGCTGCTCTTGAGCCTTTACCATTTCCCTGGAAACAATAGCCGCAACCCTGCACATTCTTTTTGTGGAACTTGTGAACGGCTCCCCCCATATGCTGCTGGTTGCCAGGTAGTTTTCTTTGAGTATTAATGCATGCAATATCAGACCTGCGTAGTAGTCTTGTTTGTCCTCAATCACTGTTTATTGTCTCCTGATCTTTTGTAGCGGATCCGCCCCGTTCCCGGGTCTATCCAAAAGGAAAATTCTGTTGATTTCTGGTAGAAAGGTAGAAATGTAGAATTTGTAGATTCTACACTTACCTACCGCTCCTACCAGATTAAAATACCTTGCCTGCTCTGGTAGGAAACCTTCCTACCGTTTTCCTACCAAACAACTGATAATAACCATTTGAGCATGTTTAAATGGTGTTTGTGGTAAATCACTTTTCCTACCGGATTTTTTCATCCTGGCGGATTCTATACCCGGTAGATTCCCCGGGCATCAAGAATGTAGAAAATGTAGAACCCATAGGGTTCTCTACTCTTTCTACATCTTTTCTTGATTATGCGTAGAAGTGTAGAATTTGTAGATTCTACATTTTCTACTTTTTCTACCTTTAACCTATTCCTCTTTTTTTACCATCAGGGAATAAC
>JAIPFV010000031.1 GCA_021736475.1 Spirochaetia bacterium
GAGGACAATCCGATTATCTGGTCGTTCGTGCCGTCCGGTGAGATGGAACGGGTTGCCGCGGGGGCTGAAGAGGTTGCCGACATGCTGCATGAAGAAACCGGTTATTTTTTTAAGACCAATGTAGCCACCGAGTATGTTGGAGTAGTGGAAGCCTTGTCCAGTGATCCCCCAAAGGCTCATATGGCCTCTCTGGCTACCTTCTCATATATTATGGCCGCCGACCGTGGTGTGGCGGATGCAGGCTTGGTAGCAGTCCGCTACGGAAGCCCCACCTATAACGGGCAGTTTATCACCCGCGCCGACAGCGGAATCAGTGAAGTAGCCGATTTTGCCGGCAAAACCTTTGCCCGCGCCGATCCCCTCTCTACCAGCAGCTGGATCATTCCGATGATTACCATGAAAGCAGAGGGAGTCGATCCCGAGACCGATCTTGAAAATGTTGTCGATGCCGGCAGTCACGATACAGTTGTATCGGCAGTCTACAACGGCGATGCCGATGTAGGTGCCACCTACGTAGATGCCCGTACACGAATGGAAGAGGACTATCCCGATGTAATGGAAGAAGTAGTTGTAATCGGTGTTACCACCGATATCCCCAACGACGGGGTACAGTTTCATCCTTCTATTTCCAAGGAAATGCGCAATACCATTATTGATGCCCTGCTGAAGATAGTTGCAACTGAAGAAGGCAAAGAGGCGCTGAACACTGCCTACCAGTGGAATGACCTTGAACGACACGGCGACGAGTTCTACGATCCCTTCCGCCAGGTTCTTCAAGCCTCAGGAATGGACGTACAAGAGCTGATAGACTAAGGGTCTACTGAAAAAAATACAGGACATAGAGGGGGATACGGTTTATCCCCCTCTTGTTGTCTGCAGTAATATTGGGGGAAATATGCTTGAAATAAAAAACCTCACCAAGATTTATCCCGACGGCACCCTAGCTCTGGATGATGTGAGTTTTACCGTGGAAGATGGTGAGTTTTTAGTTGTTATCGGACTTAGTGGCTCGGGGAAATCCACCCTGCTGCGCTGTATTAACCGACTGATAGACCCGACCAAGGGTCAGATTATTATGGACGGCCAGGACATCACCGCGGCCGAACCAAGCGAACTGCGAAGGATTCGCCGTAAAATCGGAATGATTTTTCAACACTTTAATTTAGTAGACCGTTCCAGTGTCATGACCAACGTACTCTCCGGAAAACTCGGTTATATCAACCCCTGGGCCAGTTTGCTGCACAAGTATCCGCCGGGGGCCAAAAAAGAGGCCATGGCGGCCCTGGAGAAGGTGGGGATTACCGATCAGGCCACTAAACGGGCCGATGAGCTGTCCGGTGGACAGCGGCAGCGCGTGGGAATTGCCAGGGCTTTGATGCAGAATCCAAGTATGATGTTGGCAGATGAACCGGTAGCCAGTCTCGATCCGGTACTGGCCCACACCATCCTTGGGTATCTGGAACAGCTGAATAGTGAGTCGCATATTTCCGTAATATGCAGCCTTCACTATCTCGATCTGGTACAGCGTTACGCAACTAAGGTAATCGGCCTGCGGGACGGACAGGTTGTCTACCGTGGCGACCGCGAGGATATCCGCAAAATGACCGACGGGCAGTTCAAGGAAATCTACGGCGAAGAGGCCGTACGGGTCAACGCCGGCGAGTTCGACCAGGGGGAGAAGTAGGCATGTCACAAATAATCAAGCAAGAAAAAAAACGATCCTTCGTAACTGCTCCCACCGCCGCACTACTGTCGCTCCTTCTTCCGGGTTTAGGACAAATACTGGCCCGACGGGTACAGCGCGGTTTACTCATGTTCGGGGCTCTGGTCAGTATTGTCGGTTTACTGGTGTGGCGAATCACCCTACTAGGAAGGCTGGCTGAGGGGTTCTGGCCGACCCTGTTCAAGTCCCTTGACAGGGCACCTATGTTTGTCGCTTTCGGGCTGTTGGCGATCGCCGGGCTATGGCTGTGGATTGTGATCGATGCGGCCAAACAAACTAATCCGAACAGGCAATTCGGAAACTCGATCTTTGTCCTGATCCTGGTGGTCTTTTTTACCATCGGCTGGCAAATAAGCGAAATCGACCTGGTAAAACTGTCCAGCGACGCCAATGAGGCCTGGGTGCCGCTGTCTAAAATACTCTGGCCCTGGGAGGCGGCAGTTACCCATGACACCGACACCGTGGAAGCCGGTGCAAAGGTACTGGTCGACTCAGAAGGCCAGGCTCCTCCGGTACCTGAAAAAACTGAAGGAGAACCCTATCTGCGGGTCAGTCCGCGAAAGGGAGAGCTTTCAAAGCTCGATGAGGACAACCAGGTAATTCCCGGCACTAAAATCACGGTGTACGGGGAGAATTTCGAACCGAATACACGCACTCAAATCTGGTGGAGTGATTCTATTGGGAACGAGTTCAGACCCCGCTACCAGGGCGAATACGTAAGTGTGATGACCGACAGCGAAGGCTCCTTCGAAAAAGAGCTTATCATGCCCTACCGGCTGATTCCTCCCAGTGCAAAGGGACAACAGATACATAAGGTGATGGCCCGGCAGGTAAGCCAAGTTGGCCCTCCCCTGCCCAGCCAGCCCCTGATTCTGACCATCGAATTAATTATCGAGACCATTTTTATGGGGATGATGGCCACCATTTTTGGTATTATTTTCTCAGTACCCATAAGCTTTCTGGCCGCACGTAACCTGATGTCGACCTCCTGGCTAACCCTTACTATATACTACCTCACCCGTACGGTACTGAATATCGTCCGTGCAATCGAACCGCTCATCTGGGCTCTCATCGCAGTTGTGTGGGTAGGTCTTGGGCCGTTTGCCGGTATTGTAGCGCTTACAATCCACTCAATTGCAGCCCTCGGGAAGCTCTATTCAGAGGCTATCGAGGGCATCAACCCCGGCCCGATTGAAGCAATCCAGGCCACGGGAGCTAATAAACTGCAAACTATCATGTATGCAGTAGTGCCTCAGATGATTCCGCCCTTTGTTTCCTTTACCATCTATCGCTGGGACATTAATGTCCGTATGTCGACGGTTATCGGTATGGTCGGAGGCGGCGGTATCGGATTCCTGCTGGTTCAGTATATACGCCTGCTCGAGTACAAGTCGGCGGGAATTGCGGTGTGGTTCATCGCCCTGACGGTTGCAATACTCGATTATGTAAGCGCTGAGATTCGACAGAAGTTTGTGTAACTATGCGAGGCGAAGGATGGAGACAATAGAAGTACTTTTTCTGCTGGCCCGTCCCGGGGCCGGGAAAAGCGAGATTATTGATTACCTGCAGCAGATGGATTCGAAGGAGCGGCCGCAGCGCATGCGGCTGGCCTCGGACCTGCAGGTTATAGATGACTTTCCGATGCTCTGGACCTGGTTCGAGGAGGATGCCATTTTAGAGGAAATGGGAAAACCGCGGTTGCATACCGATGACCAGGGAAACTTTGCTGCTCCTCATCTGTGGAACCTGCTGATCCGCCGGATATGCCTGGACTACCGTAAGGCGGTTCGGGACCGCACGCCCAGTTCGGCGCCTCTCACAGCGCCTTTCACAGCATTGATCGAGTTCTCCAGGGGAAAAGAACATGGGGGCTACCGGGAGGCCTTTAAGCATGTTGACCGGGAAATACTATCCAAAGCAGCCATTTTATATGTAGATGTGTCTTTTAAAGAGTCGCTGCGGAAAAACCGCACCCGCTTCAATCCGGACAAGCCCGACAGCATTTTAGAGCACGGTCTCTCGGATGAGAAACTCACATCGTTGTACAAAGAGATCGACTGGGAGGAATTCCGTGGTCCCGCCGATTCGCATTATATACCAATTCAGGGGATACAGGTTCCCTTTGTGGTATTTGATAATGAAGATGATGTGACTACCGACCGTGGTCCTGAGCTCGGAATACGGCTGGAACAGGCTCTCCATGACCTGCACGAGCGGTACCGTCTAAGGGATAAAAGCTGAGGTTCATCCCTGAACCAAGGCCTTACATATATAAAGACCCTCCCCACTAGTGAGGAGGGTCTGTTTTTATATAAAGTATAAAAGATCCACGTATGACGGGCTTACAGGAAACCGCCTATTCAATGCCCACCAGAGATTTTACGTACTGGGAACGCTCATAGGCCTCGGGATGTTCAAGTGATTCCTGGCTCATTTTTCCTCGAAAATCGGACAGTGAGTCAAAACCCTTACGCTCCATCCACTGCTCTATCTCTTTTAAATACGTATCGATGATTTCGATGCCGTTTTTCATTAATGCTGAACACATTTCTACTGCATGTGCCCCTGCTAACACTTGTTTTATGATGTCGGCACTTGAGTGAATCCCAGTAGTCGCAGCGAGGTCGGCATTTACTTTACCTGCCAAAATTGCAATCCACTGCAGAGTAAAGCTCATCTCTTCCGGGACACTAAATATATGGGCTGCCTGGAGCTTAAAATTTTCTATATCTATATCCGGCTTATAAAACCGATTGAACAAAACTAGACCGTCGGCTCCTTCCTTGCCAAAGCGGTGCATCGTGTGGGCCATACCGGAAAACTGACTCCCAAGCTTAAGAGCCACTGGAATATGAACCTTCTTCTTAACCTTTCTGAGAATATCAATATATTTATCTTCAATGACCTTTCCCGTGGTATTTTCATCGGCGGGAATAATAAACACGTTCAATTCCAGTGCATCAGCGCCCATCTTTTCAAACCGCTCGGCATACTCAATCCAGTTTCCGTCGGAAATACAGTTTACGCTGGCAATGACCGGAATGGAAAGTTTCTTTTTCGCCTGCTCTACCAGGTCGAGGTATTTATCTAGATGATATTCCTTACTGGACTGCTGAAAGTAGTCATAGGCATCGGTATAGGCATCGAAGTTGAGCTCTCCGACCATTCGATCAGATTCTATTCTGATCTGCTCCTCAAACAAAGATTTTAAGACCACTGCACCTGCACCGGCGGCCTCGCACTTCTTCAATTTATCTATGTCAAATGTAAGATGCGAGCTCGCAACAATAATTGGGTTTTTAAGCTGTAGCCCCATAAAAGTTGTTGATAAATCACTCATCTGCTGTTCCTCCTTCCCTAATTACTTCCCTATTGTAGTGAGAATATCCTTCGGTGACAAGCTTCGCTATAAAAAACAGCCCTGTTCCACAGGGCTGTGTGACAAAACTAAACACAAAAACTACGGGAGACTAGGTTTGCTTGTAAAATGGAGTTTTTACGAGTTTTGCCCGTTTCCGCTTTTTGTTCATCTCGATTTCAATTTCATCACCAATTTTTAGGCCGATCCCGCGTTTAATCAGTACCAGACCACAGAATTTGTCCAGCATAATCGATTTAGAGCCACTGGTCACATATCCTATTTCATCGCCCTCGGTAGAGAACACCTTGTAATGCTCACGAGGTACGCCCCGGTCTATCATCTCACAACCCCGTAGTGAGCGAGGAACGCCGGATTCCTTCTGCTTTACCAATGCATCTTTTCCGCAGAAATCTTCAGTCTCGAGTTTTACAAATGCCGACAAATTAGCTTCAAGGGGAGTAATGTCCTGGGTAAGCTCATGCCCGTATAAAGGGAGTTTTGATTCAAAACGCAAGGTATCCCGTGCTCCTAAACCGCAGGGCAGTACGCCTCGATCTTTTGTGTGATCAAGTACAGTATTCCACACTTTTGCAGCTGCAGAGCTGTCACAGTATATTTCAAAGCCATCCTCGCCGGTGTAACCGGTGCGGCTGACAATACAACTCTGACCTCCGATTTCAATTGAATCCTTGAAGCGAAAAAACTTAATTTCATCTACCACCGGACCTACCATTTCGCGCAGATAGCCATTGGCCTTTGGCCCCTGTAAGGCAATCTGTGCATAGTCGGCAGACACGTTCTTGATGGTCGGGGCATCGTTGCGGTTTTTTATCCATTCGTTTTCTTCAGTAATCCACTTAAAATCTTTATCGGTGTTAGCGGCATTTACCACCAGCAGATATGAATCGGGAGAATAACGGTAGACCATCAGATCGTCCACTACCCCTCCGTGGGGATAACACATAGGACTGTATAAACATTGGTAGTCATCCATTTTCTTTACATCATTCGTCACCAGCCAGTTGACGAATTCTTCACTGGTCGGCCCCTCAACCGTGATCTCGCCCATATGTGAAACATCAAACAGGCCTGCATTCTTACGCACCGCAAGATGTTCGTCAATAATACCGTTCTCAAAGTTTACGGGCAGCTCCCATCCTCCAAAATCGATGAGCTTTACCCCTTTGTAATCCTTGTACACATCATACAAAGGTGTTTTTTTTAACATGGTCTCTCCTCCTATAAAATATAGGGTACCCGAAGGTTATACCCCTGGTATACAACGAAAGTTTCGACCTCTTGTATCTCACTAATCCGGGACAGCTCTTCCGTAAAAAATTCCAGCAATCCAAAACCTTCATTCTCATTAAGCAAAACCTGTACGATCAAATCGTAGCGGCCGGTGACCACGCTTACTGAAACCACCCCGCGGAGGTTGTTAAACTCCTTCCCCATACGAACCAGTTCCACTGTGGAAAGCTTTACTCCAATGATTATCATGCGATGGCCTGGCAGGGATTCCGGGTCAACAAGCCCGGAAATCTCAAGAATTCCCTCTTCAAGCAGCTTATTGACCCGAGACCGAACGGTGTTCTCCGTGATGGAGAGAGCCTCAGCAATTGTACTGAAAGACTTACGCCCATCACGAAGATGCTTTATTATTTCTATATTTGTTTCATCTATTTTCATAAATCAATATATATATTTTACACTAAGCTTGCTGATTTGCAAAGGACTTCATAAACTCAACCAGCGCTTCGACGTCTTTAGGGGGTACACTGTTGTAAATAGAAGCCCTGCAGCCGCCGATATCCCGATGCCCCTTGAGTCCCAGCATTCCACGAGCTTCAGCCTCTTTTATAAACTTAGCTTCCAACTCTTCACTGGGAAGCCGGAATATCACATTCATGGTTGAGCGGTTGTTGGGGTCGACTGGACAACGATAAAAACCTTCACTCTCTTCTATTGCATTGTAGAGGAGCTGAGATTTTTTAGCCGCACGTTCGGCCATAGCTTCGGCACCGCCGTGCTTCTTAATCCACTTTAATACCAGGTTAATACCCCAAATCGAAAATACAGGAGGGGTGTTGTAAAGCGAATTTTTCTCGGCATGAGTCTTATAGCTCAAATAGGCAGTCAAATCGGAGGGCGCATTTTTCCACACATCATCGCGGATGATTACAATGGTGGCTCCGGCAGGACCGAGATTTTTCTGAGCCCCCGCATAAATCATGGCAAACTTCTCGACCGGTACCGGTCGGCTGAGAATATCGCTGGACATATCGGCCACTAACGGGGTATCTCCGGTCGAAGGCCACTCTTTCCACTGTAGTCCGCCGATAGTTTCGTTGGAGGTAATATGAACATACGCCGAATCTGCAGATGGCTTGACCTCTGATGCGGCCGGCAGGCTGCTGTAGTTTGAATCCTTCCCGTCGAAAAGGACATTCACTTTTCCGACTTTCTTGGCATCCTTGACTGCCTTACCACCCCACGCACCGCTGTTTACATAGTCGGCGGTTTTACCGGCGGAAAGAATGTTCATTGGTACCATAGAGAACTGCAGGGTCGCACCACCACCTAAGAAAAGAACCGAATATCCTTCGGGTATACCCATCAGTTCCTTGAGCAGGTCTACAGTTTCATTGTGCAGTTGGTCGTATACTTTACCTCGGTGACTTGCCTCCACAATCGAATAGCCCTCACCGTGATAATCTGCAATATTATTCTTCAATTCTTCGAGTACCTCTAGCGGCAGAGTTGAGGGACCCGCATAAAAATTCATTTTTCTACTCATATTTTTCCTCCATCAACAGCTTCTTGTATTATACTATAGGCTTCATCGCCAATTCGCAGCAGGTTCTCTACAGTGCTTGCTCCAATGTGGGGTGTTGTCAGGGTGTTCGGTGCACTCAAAATAGGATCATCGCTCGCCGGCGGATCGCTCGGCCACACATCGGTGGCGAAAAAACTGACAGCACCGCTTTCGAGGGCGGCTTTAATATCGTTTGCATCCACCGTTGGCCCCCGGCCGGTGTTAATAATAACCGGTTTTTTATTAAAAGCAGAAATAAGCTCCTCATTAATGAGGCCCTCTGTACTCTGAGTGAGCGGCAGGTGCAAGGAAATATAGTCGGCGTCTTTGACCGCCTCTTCCAGGGAAGGCTGCATCTCAGCCCATTCACTTTCACTTACAAACTTATCATACGCTACAACCTTCATACCGAAGGCAGCTGCCCGCTTGGCTACTTCAGTTGCAATATTTCCGATTCCAACCAAACAGAGGGTTTTTCCGTACAACTCGGTGCGTTTTAGCTTCTTTTTCAGCCATTCACCCCTCTGCATACTGTTATGCCCTTCTACAATGTGGTTCGGAATACTCAGCATCAATGCAAAGGCAAGTTCCGCAACCGCAAGGGAGGAGGCTTTGGGCGTGTTTCGCACTTGTATGCCCTTACTTTCAGCATACTCTTTATCGATATTGTCGATCCCCACTCCACCGCGAATAATAAGTTTGAGTTTGGGGGCGGAATCTATATATTCACGGGTACATTTGGTTTTGCTGCGCACAAGCACAACATCGGCTTCAGATAAACGCTCGGTATCCGTCGTTACTTCGCCAAAGGTTTTTAATTTATCAGGTAGTGATGAATCAAAGGCATCGGATATAAGAATCAGCATAGAGCCTCCTTGTAATTTTGTGTTTTAATCCTACTCTATCCTATTGAATGTGTCAAACAAGAATTGCATTATTTATGTTTTCGGTAATATTTTATTAGATATATTTGTTTTTGCGTAAATACAACAAACTGCAACAAGAGCTCTACACGGTACAAAAGCAGTTAATATAGTAATAAACAATTAATACAGCGATTCTCAATTTGGATAGTGTAATTACACTATCCAAATTGAGAATCGCTGCAATTAATAAAAAAAGGAGTGCCTGAGAACAAAATCTCAGCACTCCTTTATGCGACTATTGTGTTACAGTTGCACTTAGTAGTTTTTCATTGACTGCAGTTTGCGCAGTTTTTTCATCTGCTTGCGCTCGAGAGCCTTGCGTTTGCGGTTTTTGATAGTTGAAGGTTTTTCAAAGTACTCGCGCTTTTTCCATTCGCGAATTATGCCCTCTTTCTCAACTATTCTTTTAAAACGTTTGAGCGCTTTTTCCAGCGGTTCGGTCTCATCTACTCTAATATAGGCGATTATCATCACCCCCTTCCATTTTCTTTTACAGCCTCTAGGACTGTCCATATTGTGCCAGTTTAATCATTTTGTGTCAACATGATCAGTTTTGTAATTTGAACCTTGTAATTTGAACATCTTACCGGCCGGCGGGATCTACAGTGCTGAGCCTAACAGGGTCTACTGCAACTCCATTCACCCGTACCTCATAGTGCAGGTGCGGCCCGGTAGCCAGTCCGGACATACCTACCGTTCCTATCTGTTGGCCAGCCTGTACCCGATTTCCCTGCTCCACTTCTAATCCATCAAGATGAAAATAGATAGAGTAAACCCCGGGAAGATGTTCAATAACCACGCTGTTTCCTGAAATGATGCGGTCGGCTGCTAAAACGATCTGTCCCGCTTCTACTGCCAGCACGGGAGTACCGATTGGAGCCGCCAAATCGATGCCGCTATGGATTGATCTGGCAGTACTCTCATCGGAATAGGAATAAATGCGGCGATCACCATATTCCGAGGTAACACGGTAGCTCCCGGATTCCTTAGGAGGGAGGGGGTAGTGTAAACTCAGGCTGCCGAGTGCTTTCTGAGGGTTGAATGATGCATAGATTTCCTGAATTTTAATAGACTCCTGGTATTTCTTGGGGTCCTTGGAGCTACGCAGTTCAGTAAGGGAATAACCTAGGGGAATAGTTTCATGTCGAAAACTCCTGCCGGTAATTTCTACTTCCCGCTCTTTCAACAAGGCCCCTTCCCGAGTAAAAAAAGACAAACCATAGGTCCCTTCGCTAATGGTAGAGGAGAGAGGCACCAGTACCCGTTGCAGATTTCTGTCGCTTTTGCCGGGGCCGGGGCCGGACCCACCCTGTAGTGGAAAGCTCTGAAAACGATCGATTTCCCCGCCATCGGGTGAAAACAATGCTACCATATGCAGCAAGCCTTCTTCACCGGCATGATCCAGTACAAGGACCTCTCCCGGTTGGGCCTGCAGCGGGTCACCGGCGACGGCGGCACTACTGATCATCAGAAGTATGAGGACCGCTGCTGCAAATTTGCTTGTAAAAACACTATACAGCGAGTGAGAAGAGTTCGATCTATACATTGCTCAGGCTCTTTTTATATCCAGGATGGTTAACTGCGATGTTTCGGTATTTTGAAAGTAGTTTCGACCTAGCCGAAAGACTACATCAACAGTATCTCCCAGGGCAAAATCACGGTTTACCCGTTCAGCGGCTCTCCAGAAAATTGCCGGCCACTTGTACCCTCCGGAATCCAGCAGCAGTTTTGCATGCTGCTGATCCCCCTTCCCAACCAGCTCGACATTCGCAATTTTTAAGCTGCGCGTCAGAAAGATTATCGGCGGACTGTCTTCGCCGTAGGGCTCGAACTGTTCTACTAATTTATGCAAATCCGGGTTCAGATATTTTGCCGGCAGTTCAGCATCAATTTCGAGCACTTCCTCCACCTGATCTTGGGGCTCCATTTTTGCGACAGACTTACTAAAACGTTCTTGAAACTCGTCGAATTGTTCGTAATTCAGGCTGAAACCGGCCGCATAGTCATGACCCCCATAATCCAGAAAAATATCCTCAAAATTCTGTAAAAAACCCTTTAAATGGAACCCCTTCACACTCCGCATTGAGCCTACAAGATGACTCTGCAGATCGGCCACAACCGTGGCGGGAACTCCAAAAAACTGTACCAGCCTTGCCGCCAGTATGCCGGTTATTCCCCGGTGGATCGATTTATCCTTTACCAGCACCATCTGGCCTCCAAGGTCATCGTAACTACGCTGTGCCTTAGGTAAAACCTTTTTCCATGCGGCATCTCCGAGTTTCTTACGTTCGCGGTTTAGACCTACCACCTCTTCAGCCAGGGCCTGCCGAGTAGCTGTATCCTCGGTAATAAGCAGTTCCGCCGCCTTATTCGGCACGCCCAGACGTCCGGTGGCATTGATAACCGGAGAAATTTGCCAACCCACATCGGTGGTACTCAAACGTTTGCCTAATAAGCGCTGCTGCAGCAAAAGTTGATGGATTCCAGCTCGTTCGACCGAATTTAACTGCTGCATTCCGCGCCTGACCAGCAAGCGGTTCTCTCCATGCAGCGGCATAAGGTCTGCCAAGGTACCCAGCGCCACTAA
Organism: Spirochaetia bacterium; assembly: GCA_021736475.1. GTDB lineage: Bacteria > Spirochaetota > Spirochaetia > DSM-16054 > Sediminispirochaetaceae > DSBN01. Next base: position 11,413 of record JAIPFV010000031.1, read on the forward strand.
ATCCAGGTGCTTATCGAAATCTGTTGATAAAGCCGGATAACGCCGCAGGACATAAGAGTGAAACAAACTGAGAAACATATCAATCTCGCTGACTATACCGGAAGCATACCGGTTGGAACGGCTGCGGTCGCCAATTTTTAATAAGCTCATATTCTGGAGTTTAGGAATCTGCTTCCATATTTCCGGAGCCACATCCAGTACGTTAATATCAACCTGCGGGCCAAAGACTTTTTGCAGCAGCAGGCGCTGCTGCTTTTCGTTATACACCAATATCTGAGTGTTCAGCAAAAAGGAGGCCAGCCGGGTTTGGTCGGGTCGAACTATACCCGGCACAAGATTCTCTGAAAGTCGGTCAATCTCCACCAAATTACAGATTTTCACTGCATCTAAGATAACCGTATCATTACCAGGCCGGGCGTGCAGCAGAACCAGCTCCTCTTTGTACATTTCGGTTTGGCTGAACTCGAGTGCCCAGATTAGCTTTGCTACTACTCCGCAACCGGCTAAGTCGCGGAAGGGGTATCCGGATTCGGAGATCTTTGGATCGATAATCGCAACAGCCGGCGGAAGCTCTTCCTGCGGGTTGTGATGGTCGATAACAAGGGTATCAACACCCAGCTCAGCAGCCCGGGTAATTTCGGCTACATTCGAAATGCCACAATCCACGGTAATCAGAAGCTCGCCCTCTGCCGCTGCAAACTCTTCGACAACTTCAAGTGTTAAACCGTAGGGGTCATTACCCAGAGGAAGAGCCCACTCCGCTTCAATCCCAAGTTTTTGAAGCGCTTCCTTAAGCAGCACAGTTGAGGTTATTCCATCCACATCGCGGTCGCCGAAAATTTTTACCTTTTCGCCTTCCTTCGCTGCCTGCTGGATACGGTCGACTGCATCCTCCATCTCTGTAAACAGAAAGGGATTATGGGAAAACATAAGATCATTTTCCAGATAAAACTTAATCTGTTCCGGATCGGTCACCCCTCGACGGACCATAATTGCCGCCATAAGCAGCTCTACATCGTACTTTTCTGAAATTGCACGAACAGTATCTTTTTCAATATCTGCTTTATTCCACTTCATAATATTCCTTTTAACTTTTCTGTGCGGTAATCGCCCCTACCTCTTCGTAGTGTGCACCATCAGGCTTCAGGATCGACTTGTACAATACTACCCGTTGTACAGTAAAGCCAAAGGCAATATCTGTTCCCTCGGTTTCCGGCTCGGGCCAGTCGGTATGGGGCTTCACTCTGGCAATAGTAAGATGGGGTTTAAATTTTTTACGTTCAGGAGGAGCATACCCGGCTAACTGCCTGGCCAAAGCCTGCTGCAGTTTTTGAGATTGTTGTATTCCCCGTTGTGGTTCTACATATACTACCCTCGCCGGTCCACGTCGGGGAAACACTCCTAACCCCCTGAATTCCAAATCGAAAGCCTTGAACGCCGGCCTTACAGCTTCCATCGCACTCAGCACCTGGGGAACTGTTTCTTCCTCTATCTCTCCTAAAAAGTTGAGAGTTATATGCAATGCCTGCTGTGAGACCCACTTGAGTTTCGGATACCGCCCTCGCAAGGATGCGGTGCTTAAAATAATATCCTCTTGTAAAGCCTCAGGTATAGGAACAGCGGTAAAAACTCTCATACTACTCCCTGCTGCAACGTATTTAGTCGAAACCCTATCACATCTTCAATCACAGCGTACAGAAGTTTCTTCAAACCTGCCTGTTCAATGCTGCTTAGCCCGATTGCCTCGGTCTGCTCCGGTGCCAAGCGGCCGGTATGCAGCAAGTACTTTCTAGCGGCCGGGTTTAGGTGGTGCAGCTCCGGCACGAGAACACACTCCTGGCCCACGAACTCTCCATCCTGCCAATACAAGGGATCCGTCCCGGAAATCTCGCGCCCACACCCCGCACAAAGGGTAAGGTCCGGTAAAAAGCCGGTAATATCAAGATAACGCCACACAAACTGCAGATTAGCACGCTCAATGTGATGAGTATTTCCTAAAAACTTGAGTGATACCTGCAGCAGATAAAACAACTGTGTATATTCGCTTCCGCCGCCGAAGGATTTTATTATTAGTTCGGACCAGAATAAGCCCGTGTAATAACGGTCTAAATCAGAGCGCAGCTGTTCATGGTAGCTGCGGGGCATGATCTCGGTTACCTTGTAACGATCTTTTACCGGATCATGGTACAGCAGAAAGTCGCCTCTGGTAAACGGCTCACTCACCCCGGAAAGTTTGCTCTTTCCCTTGTATGCACCAAAAGCGGTCGCATGAAAAACCCCGAGGTCGGGGGAAATAATTACCAGGCCTTTATGGTACTCGGCAACCCTGTACGTCTTTAGAATCACCCCTTCGGTGTGAAAGTTTCGAGCCATACACCAATAATACGACACTGCCGCTTCAATGTACAGAGGCCGCTCTTCATCAGCTATTCCCACTTTGAATAGGTTTTCGATTTGAACACAGCTCAATTTTTGATTATCTTTGGTGATGAGGGCTAAGAAATAGAGTATTTCTACCCGGCCCCATTCACCTAAAATTTATAAAACCTATCAGAGGAGACTATATGTCAGATAGACAAATTGTACCTGCCGATCAAATAATGCCAAACCGCCTGTTCATAATGCCGCTTACGGGCAAACCAATTTTTCCCGGTATTTTTACTCCCATAATGATCCAGGAAGAAGATGACATTGAAGTTATCGATAAAGCAATAAACGGTGACAGCATGATAGGCCTCACCCTCACCCGGGATGATGAAGAAAATGAAGAGACCTCCAGTAAATACGGCCTGGAGTTGCACCGAATCGGTACCGTTGCAAAAATTGTAAAGAAAATAAATCTTCCCGACGGCGGGTATAATATATTTATATCAACCTTAAAACGCTTCAAGATTAAAAAATTCCTGTCCGAGGAGTATCCTTTGAGCGCCGCGGTAGAATACCTGGAAGATGAGAACGATTCTTCCGACGAGGTAAAGGCCCTTACCCGCTCGTTAATATCGGAGATGAAACAGCTGTCTGAAGACAACCCGTTGTTTTCCGAAGAGATGCGGCTGAATATGGTCAATATTGATCACCCAGGGAAAGTTGCCGACTTTATAACCTCTATTCTCAATATCCAGAGGGAGGAGCAGCAGAAGATTCTGGAAACCGTAGATGTCTACAAGCGGATGGAATCTGTCTTGATGTACATCAAAAAAGAGCAGGAACTACTGAAAATTCAAAAGAAAATTCAGCAGGAGATTAATGAAAAGATAGAAAAAAGTCAGCGGGATTACTTCCTCAAGGAAGAGCTGAAAAAGATCAAGGAAGAGTTGGGAATGCCCACTGACTCCAAGAGCAGTGAATATATGCGCTTTAAAGAGGCAATTGAAAAGCTTGATCTTGAGGGCGAAGTAGAAGAGCAGGTTAAACAGGAGTTGGAAAAGTTCTCGCTGATGGACCCCAACAGTTCGGAGTTTATTGTAACTCGTAATTACCTGGACACTATTATTTCACTGCCCTGGCAGGAACCGGAAAGAGAAGACTTTCAGATGGAAGACGCCTACAAGGTGCTGGAACAGGACCACTACGGGTTAGAGGACGTGAAGAACCGAATTCTCGAGTACCTGGCAGTCCGTAAATTGAAACAGGACACCAAGGGGTCAATTCTGTGTCTGGTGGGTGCCCCGGGAGTGGGGAAAACATCGGTTGGAAAATCAATATCCCGGGCATTGGGAAAGGAGTTCTTCCGTTTCTCCGTCGGCGGTATGCGGGACGAGGCCGAGATCAAGGGACACCGGCGCACATACGTAGGAGCGATGCCGGGAAAGATCCTCCAGGGCCTCAAGATTGTAAAGCGTAAAGATCCGGTTTTCATGATCGACGAAATTGATAAGCTGGGGGCGTCCTTTCAGGGAGACCCGTCCTCAGCCCTACTGGAAGTGCTGGATCCTGAACAAAATGTTGCCTTTCGCGACCATTACCTGGACTTGCCCTTTGATATTTCGAATATCTTGTTTATTACCACCGCAAATACCCTGGATACAATTCCAAGACCTCTGCTCGACCGGATGGAGGTTATCCGCCTTTCCGGTTACATTGAAGAGGAAAAAATTGCAATTGCCAAGAAATACCTGATTCCAAAGTCACTAGAGCGGTCGGGACTGAAAAAGAAACATGTGCGCTACAACAAATCCGCCCTCTCCTCAATTGCAACCGATTATGCCCGTGAGGCGGGGGTACGAAATTTTGAAAAGAGCCTGGATAAGATTCACCGCAAAATCGCCCGAAAGCTGATAATGGATGAGGCTGAAACTCCCTTTGTACTGAATAGCGACAACATCGAGGAGTTCCTTGGGCAGCCGACCTTCCGGAAGGACGAGGTAAAACGGGCCGATAGCCCAGGGACAGCCCTGGGTCTGGCCTGGACGAACTACGGAGGCGATACTCTGCTAATTGAATCAGTGAACAACCCAGGAAAAGAGGGCTTTCGCTTGACCGGACAGATGGGCAATATAATGCAGGAGTCGGCGAACATCGCTTATACCTACGCCCGTCACATTGCAGCACAGTTCAAGATTGACCAGAAGTACTTTGAGAACAATCAGATACACCTGCATATACCCGAGGGAGCGACTCCGAAGGACGGCCCTTCTGCGGGTATAACAATGGCTACCAGCCTGATCTCGCTGATGCGGCAAAAGGCAATCCGCAAAAACGTCGCAATGACAGGCGAACTATCCCTGGTGGGGAAGGTACTGCCGATCGGCGGGCTAAAGGAAAAGACGATTGCCGCCCGGCGGAACAAGGTTAAAACCATCATCATTCCAAAGGCAAATAGCAAAGATCTGGAAGAGATTCCCGAACATGTCAAAAAGGGAATCGACTTTCGCCCGGTTGAAACGATGCAAGAGGTGATTGACATTGTCTTTTGATCGCACGTAAAGTAGCCCGATATGGAATTATTATCGCCAGCCGGCAACATCGAAAAGCTTCATTATGCGTACTTATACGGAGCGGATGCCGCCTACATCGGCATTCGCTCTTTTTCTCTGCGTACCCGGGCTGATAATTTTCACTCTGAGGAGTGGCGAAGAATAGAAGAGGTGAAGGGGAATCGTAAGCTCTACGGAGCAATGAACATTTTTTTTCATAACGACGACCTGCGGAGCCTTGAAGAACAGAGCGATTACATTTCTCAATACCCCTTCGACGCCTTTATTGTCAGCGACTTAGGGGCCTATAATGTCCTGAAACGGCACTTTCCGGACACACCGTATCATTTAAGCACCCAAGCTAACTGCATCAACCTGGAGGCGGTAAAAATATACCGCGACCTTGGATTTAAACGGGTTATCCTGGGCCGGGAAACCCCGTTAGACGATATAGCCGCGATTAAAGCAGCGGTACCCGAAATGGAATTGGAAGTCTTTGTGCACGGAGCCATGTGTTTAGCCTACTCAGGGCGCTGCTTCCTCAGCTCGTACATGGCCGGCCGCAGTGCCAATCAGGGCGATTGCACCCACTCCTGCCGCTGGATGTATCGAGTGTTGGAGGAAAAGCAGCGCCCCGGAGAGTATTTTCCTATCATTGAAAGCGAAGAGGGCTATACCAGCATTCTCTCCTCTAAGGATCTGTGTATGTTCGACTACCTAGATCAGCTGAAAGCTGCCGGGGTAGATTCGATTAAAATTGAAGGGCGGATGAAATCGCTCTACTACACAGCAGTGGTGACCCGCAGCTACCGTAAGGCACTGGATCAGCTTGAAGACCGAAGCCGTGACATCAGCCCAGTTCCCCAAAGTATTATTCCCTACCGGGATGAACTGTTTAAAATCAGCAGGAGGGAATACAGCACCGGTTTTTTCTTTGGCAAGCGTGATGCCGATGAAACTACCTCAACAAGTTATGCCCGGGAATATACCTTTCTCGGTACTGTCGGCAGACAGGTAGAACCGGGCTGGTTTGAGCTGCATGTGAAAAATCAGATTTTAGTCGGACAGGAGATAGAGTTCATCGGCCCGGAAGTGCTGTTTATAACAGACTCGGAATACCAGCTGTATAACCAGCACGGAGAGGCGGTTCAGCAGGCGGACCACGGGAAGGAATATTTTATCCGCCCCTCGGTACCCGTCGAACAAGGTTATATAATCAGAGCGGTAACTTAAAGATAAATACCGGCCGCCAGTACACTCTGCCTGAGTCCCTGTACGGCCGGTTTACATAAATAACAGCCTAGTCCTGCACGAAATGCTTCATTAAAAAATCAAGGTCGAGCTCCGGGTACACCGGATAGCGGTCGAGCAGCGTACCTACCCGCTTAACGGCCTCATCGATCACACGCTGGTCGATATCGTACTTTGACTTGCTGGGATTGCCGGCGTTTTTCCCCTTCGTGAGGATTTTCGCTTTTGTATTGGAAAGCACAAACTTAATTATGGAAGCTATCTCCCTCATCTCCTCAGGTCCCATACCAAGGGTAGTAACCGCCGGGGTTCCTATCCGCAAGCCACTGGTATACCAGGGGCCGTTTGGATCTTCCGGCAGGGCGTTACGGTTCAGGGTAATTCCACACTCCCGCAAAACGCTTTCTGCCTGCCGGCCGTTGATACCAAAACCGGTCACATTCAGCAGCATAAGATGGTTGTCCGAACCGCCGGAGGAGAGAGTCATTTCCTCTTTAATGCAGGCCTCCGCCAGGGCGTGGGAGTTTTCAACTATGCGCTTGGCATAGGTTTCGAATTCAGAGCTGTTGGCCTCTGTGAAGGCAACCGCCTTGGCAGCAGTTACATGCGGCAGGGGACCGCCGATTACAAGCGGGCAGCCCTTGTTTACTGCATCTGCGAACTCTTCCTTGGCAAGTATTAAGCCTCCCCGAGGGCCTCGCAGGGTCTTATGGGTGGTAGTGGTCACAATATCGGCATGGGGAATCGGATTGTAATCGCCGGTCATGGCCTTTCCGGCAACCAAACCGGCAAAGTGGGCCATATCTACCATAAAAACAGCTCCAACTTTATCGGCAATTTCTTTCATTCTGCGAAAATTGATGAGCCTTGGGTATGCAGAGTATCCGGTTACAAGAATAAAGGGTTTAATTTCCATAGCCATCTTCTCGACTGCGTCATAATCCAGCACACCGGTATCTGCGTTTACTCCATAGGAGTAGGCATCAAACATCTGGGCACTCACATTAAAACGATAACCGTGAGTCAGGTGCCCCCCCGAGTAGTAGTCCAGGCCCATAAGTTTTTGATTTCCCGTGGCTGCACGGATTTTATCCCACTGCTCACGATCAAGTTTTGCAGGGTTGGTTTCGCCCAGGTTCTCAAGCATGGGAGTCTGAACTCTGGTAGTTAAAACAGCCCAATAGGCTATAAGATTTGCATCCGCCCCGCTGTGCGGCTGTACATACGCGTATTCCGCATCAAAAAGCTTTTTTGCTTGCTCCACCGCATAGGTCTCAATTGCATCAACATTATCGCAGCCGGCATAAAAACGGTGATTCGGGTATCCTTCCGCATATTTGTCCGTGAGCAGATTACCCATCGCCAACTGGCTGGCCAAGGAAGAATAATTCTCACTTGCGATGAGCTTTAAATTGTTCCGTTGATCGCGCAATTCCCGCACGATTGAAGCGGCAGTCTCGGGTGCTACCTGGGACACTTTCTCTAAAGCGGCAATATAGCCGATTGCTCCGGCGTCGGCCTCGTCGGGGCCTACCGATTTAATATAATCCTGTATTGGTGATTTTGCCATTGGAAACTCCTCCTCGTTGTTTTCCGTAATTATTACACACACTTATCGAGTTATTCATTAATAATATAGTTGTCCTTTTAGGATATTGCAAGACCGATTTTAATCGGGTATTTCTAAGAATATTACACACTTATGTGATGCTTTTTCTTTTTTTGTGAAACAGCTTGCTATATATTGACACTGAAATAGTTATTAAATATTCTATATATAGCAATATATTGTATATTGATTATAAAAAGAATCAACTTTAAGGAGTATTGTATGAAATATGTAATTATAGGGGGCGTTGCCGGTGGAGCAACAACTGCCGCCAGACTACGCCGAAACGATGAAAGTGCAGAAATTATTATGTTTGAACGGGGTAAACATATCTCCTACGCAAACTGCGGGCTACCGTACTACCTTGGCGGTACCATTCAAGACAGGGACAATCTTTTTGTACAAACCCCCGAAAAGTTTTACAGCACCCTGCACATCGATGTACGTACCTGTTCGGAAGTAATTTCAATCAATCGGGAAGAAAAAAGTGTCACTGTAAAAGAAAGAAACAAAGAACTTGAATACCAGGAAAACTTTGACAAGCTGATTTTAAGCCCCGGTGCAATGGCAGTCAGACCCCCTATCCCGGGAATAAAATCCGAGGGGATTTTCACCCTCCGCAACGTAACCGACACCGATAAAATAAAAGAATTTATGGACCAGAAGCAGCCGGCCCGGGCGATCATAGTAGGGGCGGGATTTATCGGACTTGAGATGGCCGAAAACCTGCATGCGCAGGGAATCTTCGTCACGATTGTCGAAATGGCCGAGCAGGTGATGAACATACTGGATTATGAGATGGCCGCCGAGGTGCACCAGCATCTGAAAACTAAGGACGTGGAGTTTTATCTGAATGACGGTGTAGACTCTTTTAATCAGGTAGACGAAAAATTGGAAGTAAAACTGAACAGTGGACGCCGACTGCCTACAGATATGGTCATTCTTTCAATTGGAGTTAGACCTGAGAACCAACTGGCGAAAGCGGCTGGTCTGGAAATCGGAAAAACAAATGGAATTGTAGTGAATAAGTTCATGCAGACCAACGACCCGGATATCTATGCCCTCGGAGATGTAATCGAATTTGAAAATCCCCTTTCCGGAACTACCGGTATCATCCCCCTGGCCGGACCTGCCAACAAACAGGGAAGAATAGTGGCCGATAATATTGTATTTGGAAACACCAAGGCCTATCCCGGTACTATTGCAACCGGAATTGCAAAGGTATTTGACTTAACAGTCGCCTCAACCGGTCTGCCGGAAAAGGCCCTCAAGCAGCTTAACATTCCCCATAAAACCTTTATTATTCATTTATCCGATCATGCCGGGTATTATCCGGGAGCCATACCCATGACAATCAAAGTGGTGTTTGCCCCGCGTACCGGACGCTTGCTGGGAGCACAAATTGTCGGATTTAACGGAGTCGACAAACGGATCGATCTGTTCGCCACCATTATTGGAATGAACGGCACTATCTGGGATTTACAAAATATTGAACACTCCTATGCACCCCCCTACTCTTCGGCAAAAGACCCCGTGAATGTAGCCGGCTTTGTGGCTGAGAATATTTTTGAAGGTACGAGCCGGCATATCCAGTGGAGTGAAATTGTCGATGCTGAAAAGGGAGACGTTCTGCAGTCGAAATACACCCTGCTGGACGTCAGGAGCCCCGAAGAACATGCCCACGGAGCGATTCCGGGATCTGTCAATATACCTAATACCGAACTGCGCGAACGCATCAAGGAGGTACCCCAGGGCAAGCCAATTGTAGTGTATTGCGGTGTAGGATTACGAGGCTATCTGGCCGAAAGGATATTGCGGCAGAGCGGCTTTGAGCAGGTGTACAACCTCTCCGGCGGATACCAAACCTATTCAATTGCAATGCAGAAGCAGAGTAATGAGGATGTGTTTGAAGGCTACTACATCGGCAAGGACGACCACATCTATCAGTCCCTCGATAGCTGATAGCCAAAAATTAAAATAAAAAGAGCGGGAATGTTTCTGAGGCCCCCTCAGGGATGGACTTCAGTACAGAACCCGCTCTTTTTTTGTATCTCAGTTTGTTGGGATCCCGGGAATTTCAGCGCTTAGCCGAGCTCTGTTAAGTAGCGCTCAACTTTAGCCATCCGCTCCTGGAACTCCTTCAGTTTCCCCCGCTCCTTTTCGATTACTTCGGCCGGAGCATTATCGACAAAGCCTGAGTTTTGAAGCTTTTTGTCGGTACTGGTCAGCAGCTTCTGCAAACCCGTTTTCTCTTTTTCTAGCTTTGCCCGTTCCTTGTCCACATCAATCAATTCACTGACATAGACAAACGCCTCAAAGCCGTTACCGGCCGCCGGTACTGCGCCGGCGGAATCCGGCTTCTCACGGCTGATGACAAGAGACTCGGCATTCACTAAGTTGAGGATCAGGGCATGATTTTCATGAATATAGTCGGCGGCATTAAAATCTGAATCGGTCCGTACCGCTACACGCACCTTCTTCTCCGGGGGAATAGTGAACTCACTGCGAATTGTACGAATGGCACGAATAACTTCCTGGAGTGAGGAGAAGCGTGCTTCCACCATTTCATTCTGGCGATCTACTGTCGGCTGTGGATAAGGCGCGGTTATCAGATGCTCATGGCGAATATCCGCCGGCAGCTTCTGGTAAATCTCTTCAGTGAGGAAGGGCAAAAACGGGTGCAGCAGTCGCAGAGACTCCTCCAGAACCTTCATCAAGAGGCTGATGGCTCGGTCCTTGTCGGCCTCCTGATCGCTGTACAGATCCAGTTTGGAGGCCTCAATATACCAGTCGCAAAAATCGTTCCAGAAAAATTCGTACACTCCCTGGGCGGCGTCGTTGAAGCGGTAATTCTCGATTGCTTTGCCTACCCGGCGTGAGACTGCATCTAAGCGATGGAATATCCAGCGGTCGATATCCTTCATTCTGATCTCGTCCATAGAAAGCAGACTGCGTCCTTCCAAATTCATCAGCAGAAAGCGGGCGGCATTCCAGATTTTATTGGCAAATTTAGATCCAAAACGGAAGTCCTCCTCTGCCAGCAAAATATCCTGTCCCTGAGCAGCCAAAAAGGCTAGGGTAAATTTCAGTGAGTCCGCCCCGTACTGATCCACTATATCCAGCGGGTCCATTCCGTTTCCAAGAGATTTAGACATCTTGCGTCCCTGCTTATCCCGAACCAGCGAGGTAATTACAATATCTCGGAAGGGAACCTCCTCTAGGAACTCAAGACTGGACATTATCATTCGGGCAACCCAGAAAAAGATAATATCATAGCCGGTTACCAGGGTGCTAGTTGGAAAAAATTTCTCCATATCGGAGGTTTTCTCCGGCCAGCCTAAAGTAGAAAAAGGCCACAACCAGGAGGAGAACCAGGTGTCCAGAACATCTTCATCCTGTCGAATATTACTGCTGCCGCACTTTGAACACACAGCAACATCTTCACGGGATACGGTCATTTCGCCACAGTCACTGCAGTACCAGACGGGTATACGATGCCCCCACCACAACTGGCGGCTTATGCACCAGTCGCGAATGTTGTTTAGCCAATTGGCGTAGGTATTTTCATATTTCTTTGGAAAAAATTTTACTTCGTTCTTTTGCCAGGCGTGCAGGGCTTTATCGGCCATATTGCGCATCCGCACAAACCACTGCTCCGACATATAGGGTTCAATTACGGTATTACAGCGGTAACAATGGCCAATCTGATGGGAATGATTTTCTTCTTTGATGAACAGCCCCGCTGCTTTTATATCTTCCACTACCTGGCTGCGGGCACTGAGCACATCCATTCCACGGTATTTCTCAGGTACATTCTCATTCAAAGTTCCGTCGGGATTGAGAATATTAATTTTTTCCAGGTCGTGACGCTCGGCTATTTCGTAGTCATTCGGATCGTGTCCCGGAGTAATCTTAACCGCCCCGCTTCCAAATTCGCGGTCTACATACTCATCGGCAATAATAGGAATAGTGCGGCCGGAGAGGGGCAGTGCAATCTGCTTACCAATATAATCGGTATAACGCGGGTCCTCCGGGTGCACTGCTACACAGGTATCACCCAGCATCGTTTCTGGACGGGTAGTAGCAACCGCAATTTTCCCGCTGCCGTCGGCCAGGGGATAGTAGTAGTGCCACAGATTTCCGTGGACCTCTTTGTGCTCAACCTCGTCGTCCGAAAGAGCAGTACCGCAGGAGTGACACCAGTTCACAAGGTAATGTCCACGGTATATGAGGTCCCGCTCGTAGAGCGATACAAACACCTCCCGAACCGCCTTATTCAAACCGTCATCGAGGGTAAATCTTTCACGGGACCAATCACAGGAGGCACCAATTTTGCGAAGCTGACGACTGATGGTAGTGTGGTGCTCTTCCTTTACCTTCCAGGTCTCTTCTACAAACTTTTTGCGACCAAGTTCGAGCCGGTTTGTTCCCTGGGCCCTCAGTTTTCGCTCAACCACATGTTGAGTTGCAATTCCGGCGTGGTCGGTACCCGGAACCCACAGGGTGGGACGCCCCTGCATACGGTAATAACGAATTAAGATATCCTGGAGGCTGTTATTCAAACCATGCCCCATATGCAGAACACCGGTAACATTAGGAGGGGGAATGACTATGACAAAGGGTTTTTCATCTCCCTCGATAGGTGCAAACAGATTATTCTGCATCCAGTGATCATAAATACGATCTTCAAACTCTTTGGGATTGTAGGCTTTTTCCAGCTGAACCGCTTTCATCATTCCTCTCCTTGCATGTACGTCCATTTTGTACTGGATACTACCAAAATAGCGGCAACAGAGCAACATATAGAATCGCTGTAAGTAGGCTAAATGGGTCAACAACAAAGAGAGGATGTGTTATATTATACTTCTATGCATTATTTACGTTGCTCTTATACTTACAATAAGCCTCGATTGATGGTTCTGGGACCAGTGCTCATCCTTCTCCTGATAAGCCAACTTGTTGCGGCCCAGGAAGAAATTCCTCAGGAGGAGCTCCTCCCACAGACGTTAACCCCTGTTCAGCTGCGAGCGCTGTTCCTGCCCGAGTATTTACAGGATTTTGCAGATACCAATGTTCCTCTGCCGGTTACTCCGAATTCAACGGTGCCGACAGCCGGGTTTGCTCAAAGTTGTCTTGAGGCTCTAGAACTTGAAACGGGAGCTAATGTGTACATCATCGGGAGGGCTATCGGTTTTGTCGCAGCCTACTTTGCAAGGAACGGCATGGAGGTAACGGTAAGCGAAGAGGAAACTTCCCTCGTGGACAGGTATCGGGGCATCTGGGAAGATCTGGGACTGACGGAGATAATTGCAATCGGTTTTTCCGAGCTTAAAAACAGTTTTGGTACCCGCCGTTTCGATGCCATACTTATCCACGCCGGCGTAACTGACATTCCAGAGGTACTTACAGAAATGCTGGCTGAAAAGGGTATAATCATTGCTCCCCTCTCCAACCATCAGGACACTCAAATAATGGTTCTATTAAAAAAAGACGGCACTAGTTGGTCTGTCTCAACTATGGAGAATCAGTTTTTTCCCCTCAGCCCCCTCATTTTGACAGATTAATACACAAAGTAGAATTGAGAGCAGAATAAGGAAGCTAAATTTCACCAGACTATTTTCTTGTTCCAGCTTTTCTCGAGCGGGCAATTCGCTCCATTTTACGATAGTATTTGGCCTGTTTCTCAACTTCTTCTATATCACTTACATAAATATGATTATCAATGCTCTTCAGGTGTGAGTTCTCAAACATCTTCCGTACAGCCAGGTTTCCTTCGCCCTTTGGCAGCCCAACCATATTTACCAGCTCCTGGGGACCAAAATCAAAGGTATAAGACTCATTCGAGATCGGCACCCGCTGTTTCTCCAGCTGGATAAGCAGAAAATCGAACATTCTACCAACAGGATCGCTTATCTGTGTATTGGCCAACTGCTTGTAGATAAACCAGATTCGTTCGGAAAGAAGCTGCGTAAGCCGGGTTATAATCTGGGGCTGGCTTGCGACCATGCGCTTGAAGTTATCTTTATTTACCGCTAAAAGTACGGCTTCCTCATGAGCAATTGCCGATGCGCTGCGCGGTTTGTCTTCCAGTAGGGCCATCTCACCAAAGATATCCCCGGGTTTGAGCAGTGCCAGAAGAACCTCATTGTCATTTACAATCTTAGTAATCTTTACACTTCCCTGCTGGATAATATACAACTCCTTACCCGGCTGGCTTTCAGAGAAGATCATTGTATCCTTGGGATAAGTGCGGGTAAACTCATCGTCACCTGCGTTCAAGTACACTACCTTGGCATAGGGCTTGATTTTTGCCATTCGTTCTTTGGCAATATTTATTTGGTCTCCCTGTGGACAGTGCTTGATGTACTGATGGTACGCATAATAGGCCTGATTGTACTGACTTTGGCGGGCATAATACTCAGCTACTTCGAACAGATGAGAAGTATCGGTTTCGGCATTACTCTTGAGGGTGATCCGAGTGAGTGCATCGTCGAGGTAACGCATTTTACGGGAAAACTGTTGGATAATCTTCATCGCAACAGGGGCATTATTTTTTATGAGGGTTCCATATTGTTCGCGTTTAACCGAGATCAAGGCTACATCGGTAAGGGCTCGGGCAGTTTCAATATGGCTGTGTGTAGACATAGTGGACACGACTCCGAAAAAATCGCCGGGTTTAAGGATGTTTCCACCTTCTTCTTCAACTACTTCCAGCTCTTTACTTATTTGTACCTGCCCGGAACGTAGAATATAAAAGCAATCAGCCTGCTGCTTGCCTTCTACTATGATATATGCGCCTTTTTTGAATGTTACCAGAGCCAACTGTAAAGAGTTATTCATACCCCACCTAAATCTAATACTGTTCTTAAAAGTATATGGGTCGCTCTTGTCCTTTGTCAATGCAAAAGAAAAGTCTTACTACCACCAATCCACTATTTTTATATCCTCCCAACGGACTCGATACCCCTCTAAATTGGGAGGGTATTCCTCGTAAATAGTCTGTAGGGAGTACGGATTTGCGAGCATACTCACATTTGTATGGGGATTTACCTTAGGAAGCTGAACCACATGCCGGGTAAAACTAATGTGTTGATTCTCAAGATTTCCAAAATAAAAGGAGCCGGGATCTTCAACCTGTATATCGAGAAGCCCGGTACCATCAGCCAGTGCTGGGTCAACTGGAACCCAGCCCAACTGGGGCACATAAAACTCCGCCCATACATGCCTTCGGGTCAGTTTATCTCCATACACTATAAGCCCAGCCACAGGGCGGGCAGGAATACCGATACTGCGGGCCATTGCAACAAACAACAGGCCGTAATCCCGTGCATCCGCACGGCCGCTGTCAATACACTCTTCTAAACTATCATAGCGAAAACCCGGATCGTACTCTAGTCGATCGATAATATATTCAAACAGTGCATAAGCCCGGCGATATGGATTTCCGTTTCGCCCCGCCCGGGAGGCAGCCACCGCAGCAATAGTCTCATTATCCGAAGGAATAAACATATTCGGCTGCGTATAGTGGGTATACAACTTTCTCGCTTGGTCATACCCACCCACATCTCGTGCATCAATATCGGTGCGAATAGAATATCTGTCAAACCAGTAGGTATGATTCAGAGAATATTCAAACCAAGCTTCCGGAGGCTTAAGGGAATAACGCATAATTCCCTTATAATCGAGCCATAAGGGTTCAGGATCGTGTACTGCTTCAATATTCTGTTGAGCGTAGCCATGGAACAGTTTTGGAACCCAGAGCTCAAGTCCATTCTCCTCGTTCGTTGTTCGTACATTTGACACACGAAGATCCTGCTGAATCTGATACCCCTTTTTCTGTTCAAAGCGCTTGGAACCCGCCGGGGTATTCACCTCGAAATAGAGGGCGTTACTCCGTCCACGATCATTTTCAACCATCACACTTCCGGAAATAGCCCCGTCCGGAACGTACACCACCAGTTCTTGATCACTCCACAGCTCGTAGTCAAAATCAAATTCGCTGCACTCTACATATTCATTTCCTGAGGAATCATCGGATCCGGGAGTGTTGTCCATCGCTAAAAAGCGGAAATACACCTTGCCTACTCCCCGGCGTCGACCAAAATTACGACCACTTATGGTAACCCTGGTACCGACCGCCCCCTTTTCAGGAGAGATCGATTCGATATAGGGATGCCCCGGTTCTACCGGTCCGGAGAGAATTACCGGTATATGTGCCCGATTGCTAAATAGGATTCCATTACTTTTACCGTTCTGAGTGATCACATACACCCGCCCGGAATCTACTCCCTGGGGAACTTTTACGCGGATTTCATTTTCCGTCCACTGTTCAAGATGGGAAGCGGTAAGACGAATCCCGGCAATAATGATGTCTCCGTTCTCACGCTCAGAGCCAAAGCCTTCCCCCTTAATACGAAGAGTCTCCTGGGGATAAGCAGCCGGCGGGGAGAGCTCGGTGATATGAGGCTTTTTTACAGCAAAAACCGACGAGTAGATAGCAACGGCTACTAAAAGAATAAAAAGCAAAAATACTGAGATGGTATAAATATGTCTTCGAGCGCTCATTCAAGCGGCTCCACTTGTATTTCTAATTCAATGGTATGTACGTCGTTATCTTCTGTATCCATAAGTACCCCGGTTGGAAAGAATATTACACTTTCTCCCGGTTTGATGGGAAGGCTTTTTACAGTGCTGTAATACTTTTTCTCTTCATCAGGCCCCTGTTGAACCCATACCTCTCCCTTGGCCACAAGAAAAATTGAACCGCCCTCGTTCAGAAACGGAAGAATATGAGCACTTACAGTTAAATCCTCACCTTGAAGGGTAATCGAAATGGATTTGCCCGACACGGTTAATTTGCGGCTTTCAGTGTTCCAGACATTTTCCCGATCTTTTCCAATTAAACGTGCATGGATCTGTACTTCAAGCGCTTTATCCTGCAGATAGCGCAACGCCTCTTCGAGCTCTTTGCTTGAAGTACCACTTGTGTTCTGTGAAAAAAGGGGCTGCACCAGCCCCAATAAGATCAGCAGCGTTGGAAAAAAGGCATTCAATTTCACTCGCCGCTCCTCCTGAAATCCGCCGCTCGAAGCAATTGCGGCTCTCCGGAAACCTGGATTTTGGAGGCGCTGGGCAGTTGAATCTTTACTTCCACCGCAGCTCCTTGATCACTCAAAAACCGAAGAAGCTGTTCGAGTTCCGGCCTGCTGTTTTCAGTAGCAGGATAGTTTGTAGGTACCGACGGAATACTGTCATCCTCTTGCAAAGCAAGCGGGGCTCCGGATTGATCGGAAGAAAATATACCGGAAGAAAAGGGACTGAAAATCAAAGTAAACGCAAGTACCGCCACGGCAGCTATTACACCCGCAGCCAGGGGCAGGGGGACCTGAATTTGTCGATGCCAAAAGCTCTGAGCTGTCTCACGACGGGTCTTCCGCTGAATCTGCTGCCAAACCCTCGCTTTTGCATGTGAGCCGGCAAGGGTATCGTGTATCGGGCTGTTACTCACTGCAAGAAAGAGCTCTTTTACCGAGTGATACTCGGCCTGTATACTACGGCAGTAATCACAATTATCGATATGCTCCTCGATCTCTCTGTGAACGGACGCTTCTAATTCACCATCTACATACGCCGAAATAACTTGTTCATCATAACACATGTGCTTCCTCCTCCTTTAGGAGAGTGCCCAGCATGTTCCGGGCTCGATGCACCCTTACCTTTACATTGTTCTCCGTTATGTGAAGAACCTTGCCTATTTCACGATAAGAGAGATTTCCATACTCCTTTAATACAATAACCGAACGAAGACTATCGGGCAGCTGCTCTACCGCATGGTGTACGAGCTGTTCAGTCTCACTGCGCATCAACAGCTCTTCGCCATTGTGCTGATGCGGTCTGGGTTCGAAGGAATAACGTTCAAGAGCCGATCTTTCCCGCTTTTTCCGTTTGTAGTAGTTAAAAGATAGGTTCTTCGCTACACGAATTAGCCAATACCGTGCTTGATCCTCTGAGGGAAAGGGAACGGTCCGATGATAAAAACGGATAAACGCCTCCTGGCAAATGTCCTCTGCCACGTCTGCATCCAGGGTTATATGATATGCAACTTTGACGATGATATGAAACGTCCTATCGTATATACCTTGAAATGCTTCCGGGTTATTACTGTGTATCTTCATACTCTAAACAACACTTATATCCGATAGTTACACTTTTTTCTTCCATACCGTCCCTTTTGGAGTATCCTTGAGCTCAATACCTCTCTCAAGCAATTGATCACGGATTTGATCAGCCCGCGCAAAGTCTTTTGCTGCCCGGGCATCTTCCCGCTCTTTGATAAGCTTGTGGGTCTCATCATCAATTGAGGACTCTGCTTCTACAGAAGCAAGCTGCAAGCCGAGCACTCTGTCCATATCCAACACGACCGCCAGCTTTTCTGCCGCCGGTACAGCGGTATCTTTCAGTAACGGCCAGAGTACTGATAAGGCTTTGGGCACATGCAAATCATTGGTCACCTGCTCCTGGAACTCTTCCAGGTATCTGCGCGCCTCACTCCCGATATCCGCGAGCTCCGGTACTGTAGTAACCTCGCCGCGCAATTCACGGACTCGGTCTACTAAATTGAGCCGTGCTGTTCTGGCTGCATCCAATGAGTCAAAGGTAAACTGTAACTGTGAGCGGTAATGCCCGCCCAGGCAGAAGTAGCGGTAATCCAGAGGATCGTACTTCTCC
>JAIPFV010000138.1 GCA_021736475.1 Spirochaetia bacterium
CTAAACCCATGGAGTTCAACTACCTTAAAGCCGGAAGGAGGACAGTTGATACCCTCATTAGCGGGAAAAGCATCGACTACCGTATCGCTGGTACGGCGGCGGCCATGCCTGGAAAACAGTCGTCAGCGGCAAGGAGGTCGTCAGAGTCAGCACTGGAGGCCGGCCCCGCAGAATCCGGACCACCAGTACCCGGCCGCCCGGAGCCAGCCCCTTACAGTTTTGCCTTTGAATTGGAAGAGACCGCCGCCCTTATACGGCCCTGATTTACGGCGATTTATGGCCCTGATTTACGGCTCTAATTTATGGCCCAGGCCTGGACCAGGCCCTGACCAGGCCCCCTCGCCTCCCGCTAATATTCATCCTTGAATACACTCCAGGAGTAGCCGAAATGGTTAAAGGTAACCGGTCCGGATAGCTGGGTTCCCTCCAGTTCACCGCCCACCGCCAAGCCGCTCACAGACCACTCGCTGCCCGTCTGCCGGTCTCTGATTTGTTCGCCATCCCAGAAAAAGCTCAGCTCTCGCGAGTCTGTCTCACGGCCGTCTCTTTCCTGTGTGTCCGCTTCCCGAGTGTTCAATACAGGAAAGTAGGCCTGGGCGCTCCCCACATCTCTTCCGGCGGCAACTGCCAGGGAGTCTACGGGCGAAGAGGTACCGGGCTGCCAAAACAGAACAAAGTTTCGCCCGTTTAGGCTGTCTGAAATCACTTTCTGCTCCCGCAGCTGCCCGTATGAATAGGCCTTCACCCCGCCTTCGGAGTCTCCGGTACCGGCCGTGCCAGTCCTCACGGCTATCACCCGCTCCATCAGGCCATGCTCAGTATCCAGCTCGGTAGACAAGTCGGGACCCACATACAAAAAGGGGCCCTCCCTTCTGTCGTACCCCTCATATGCATTCTGCCCATAGGGCCAGTCATAACCGGTCAGACGCGACATGACATTCGCATTTCCGTAATGGTCTTCAATCTCTTTCCATGAAAGCAGAGTTACCGGCAGCAGTTCCAGCTCGTCCCCGGCATATTTCCCCACAATCCCTTTACCGGTGGCCTGCTGCCACCAGGATTCGGACTCCCGGTCATACATGACGGGGTTGCTGAACCTCAAAAGACCGGTGGTCCCAAAGGTAAGCTCTTCGCCAAAGCCTTTCCTGAGAAACGCGATCGCCGTATTGCTCAAAGGCGCATACGAAACTCCCACGGGGACATCCCCAATTCGATCGTTCACTATCTCGTGCCACATCAAAATCTGGACCGGATACACCCTCACAGCCCCCTCGTACCGCAGCAGCAGCACCGGTTCGGCGTCATCCATCCATTCGGAAGCCCTCTCAACACTGGTAAAATGGGGCAGGCTCAACGCCGGAATCCCGTCACGCGGGGCACCACCGGGAATAATTGAATCGAAGTACACCGCCGATCGCCCAAAATCCGTGCGAAAATCCTTATAAAATTTTACCGGCGGAATGCCCGGATCCGATAATATTCCGTCCGGCCCGCGCTCTGCCGACCGCCTGTCTCTCAAGGGCTCATCGCCAGGAGCTTTTTCCTCGGCCTCGGCCTCATCCTTCGCCCCGCCTGTCCTCTCGGCCGCCGTATTCGGATCTGCCTCCTCCCGGGAACCGGAAGCCCACAAGCCTGTAAGGGCCAAACTAAAAATGAGTAGTACCAGAGAGATTTTCCTTAAATTTATCATACTTCACCGCCTTCTTAAAAACATATAAATAAGAAGGGCCGGAGAAAAGTTATATATGACTATTTTTGTAATTTTTTATGTAAAATGCTCTTCCCTTAGCCGGACCGCCACGCGTGGCCAAAACCAGCGGCAGAGTACGTAGAAAACCGGCGCAAGCTCCACTCAGCTGTGACTCAGTAGTCGAATTTAGCTGAATCCACCTCCGCTTCGGCAGTGCCGCCCATAGAAGCCCGAATTACCGCAATACCCTCCCGTTCAAAGGCCCCGGCTACCCGCTCCTGCAGCTCCTTTCCCGGGGTGACGGCAACCATGTAGCCTCCCCGCCCTCCGCCGGTAACCTTCGCCCCGGCGGCACCAAGGGACACTGCCAGCTCACAGAGATGCACAAGCCTCTCGTGGCTCAGCCCCATTTCAATCAGAATTTGATGGTTCGCGCTCATAATCCGGCCGGTTGCCTTATAATCCCGGGCCGAAAGGGCTTGTTTAAGGGCATCTACCTGCTCCCGTATCCGCCCAAGACGGCTTTTAAACAAATCCGGCTCGTTCCGCTCCTGCTCTTCCAAAAAGCCCTTCAGCGAGGCGGTGTTAGAGGTAACACCGCTGTTTCCCAGTACTACTTCCACCGGCTCGGGCAGGTGTATCCGCTCGAACTGCTTCACTCCACCCTGGATCTTGTATTGGATAACTCCCCCATAGGTAGAAACGGTGTTATCTACCCCACTCGGAAGCCCGTGGTAGCCAAACTCACCCTCCCAGGCTACACGGTTAATGTGGTGGATATCCATGCCCAGATTGAACTCTTCGTTGCATGCCCTGGCAAAGGAGACGCAGATCGCAGCACTGGCCCCTACCCCGCTGCCGGCCAGTAAATCACCGCCTACGTTTATCTTGATAGGCTCTGTTTTCACATCCAGCCCCATAACCTCAATCATCCGGTTAAAGGAGACAACTGAGTCCTGCTTTTTAGCATCCTTATAGCCGGGCACTTCGGTGCGATTGTCCTCCACTATCCAGCCTTCCCCCGACTCCCGTCGCTCAACGGTGCAGACGGTCTGGAAGGGAATCGCCGCCAGAATCGCGGGAATCTCCCATAGGACAAACTGATCGCCTATTAAAATTGTTTTTCCATATCCTGTTCCGCTACCCATTTCTGCCCCCTCTATGGTTCTTCTCTATTTCTCTTTCGAAAGTACCCGTTCAGTTTCTTCTATGAGCTCCTGCTCCCGGCCGATAGGAACAGTGGTTGCCGCCGACAGACCATGGCAGGCGTCGGCAAAGCCGCCAATTTGGATGGTCGCTTCCGGCAGAAACGCACTCAAGCCCGGTTTTCTCCCGGCACGTATCTCGTCAGTCAAAAAATCAGATACCCGCATTGATATTTTCTTAGAGTTAAAGGCTATCTCACCAAAACCGGGCACCTCATCCGGAAGGGTTTGAAATCCGGCCAGGTATTTGTGGGGGTCGAGAAAGTCCATATTCCGTATAACCGTACAGAATACTCCAATCATCTTCACTCCCATCGGGCGGAACCGCTCCTCTACGTCAAACCACTGCAGATGGGCAGTGGTATTCGGGCCCTGAGAACGGAGTCGCTCAATCTCCTGATCAAAGAGCCTCTTCCGGGTTTCCAGCAGGTTCTGAACCTCCTCGTGCAGCCCGAGGGTAAAGCCCTGCCGGCAAAGCTCCCTTCCCTTGGCCGCACCGCCCTGATAGTAGCCTACCCCACCCAGGGTATCCAGGGTCGAACAAAGCTGGTCAGCGGGATACTCCTGCTCAAGGCGCATGTAGTACCTCTCTCCGAAATCCACAGACTCAGTCCGCATGGTACCCTGGTCCTGAGCTTCCTTCAAAATACTTCGGTTCACCCCGCTCAAGGCTCCGTCGACGAAAAACCCGTCCCCTACCGCACCCAGGGCGCCCAGGTGAGCGAGGTCTCTGTTAGAGGCAGCAAGCCCTTCGGCCACTACATAACAGGTAGCCGAGGCAGAGATATCCCTGTCGCCCTTCAGCCCGAAAAGGTCGGCATCCACCACATACACCGACGGGTCGTCTACCTCCTCCGCAGGATGGTGGTCTACAATCAGCACCAGATTTCCTCCCCGATTCAAACCGGCAATCATCGGGGCTATTTTTCCGGCAAAATCAGCAAAAATAACAATGCGGTTCCGGCGTTCGAAAATCTTCTGCAATACCAGCGGGTAGGGCTTCTCCAATGCCGAGGCCGCTACCGTATACCCCGCCCTCTCCAGCGCACTGCACAGGATGGCCCCGGCGGTAAGGCCGTCGGTGTCGTTGTGATGAAACAGATCGATATGCTGCGAAGGGTAGGCATCCATCGCCCCAAGGGCGGCCTCAATGCGACGTACAAATTTGACCGGCACTTTTATCATTATAACTTGTCCCCACTACCAAAATAGAACGGAACCGGCACTGTGTAAAGCTATTTTCGTCCTCTATTATTGTACTCTGGAGCTCTAAAATGTTATATTCTTTATATACTATCACTCTGTTCACTATATGGGAGTCTACAAGATGAAACTGCGGGTAAAGATGCTTACCGTTATGGTTACGGGATTTGTTGTTATTGTTATAGCGGGATTAGCATATGGATACCTCAGATACTCGGAAATCCGCTCAAGTACCTTGGAAAACACTGTATCGGAGATGAACACCACTCTCTTCGAAGCCCTAGCGGCTAAAGAAGATGTGTGGATAACCAATGCCCTGATGATTGCACAGAATCCAATAATTGCCGAGGGACTGGCAGAGAGGGACCGGCAAAGCTGCATCGATCTTCTTGATCAGTATGGGGATACCTATCGGGAGTATACCGGTTTCCAAAACGTGCAGATACATATCATCGACCGCAACTTAAACTCATTCGTAAAGTCTTGGGCACCCGAGGATTACGGGGAGAGTCTCGACTACTCCGCCGCCTACAGGGATGTACTGCAGCGAAGCGGCAAACCGATGGTAACTGTAGAGGCCTCCCCTAAGGGCCTTCGTCTCAAAGGACTGTTTCCTATCAACTACAAGGGAAGAACCGTTGGTATCGCAAATTTCGAGGGCGGGCTCAATTCGATCAAACGCAGTCTCGAAAAAAGCAATATCGAGTTTCTCTACCTGCTTAGTAACGAATACCTCGATATTGCCACATCGATAGCCGATAAGCCGACTGTCGGTTCGTATACCTTAAGCCAGAAAGATGTAAACCAGGACTTTCTCTCCTATGCTACCAGTTCACTTTCCCCTGAAGGTGGCCTAGAAAAAGCGATGGAGGGCTTTACCTTTGATTCAGAATATCTTGTAAGCGCACACCCCGCGGAGAGCTTCAATAACAAGCAGGTAGGTGTGTACATAATCGGGATGAAAAGCGACATAGTCACCCAAACCCTTGCTCAGAATCGGAACCTGCTTGTGACTCTCGGTCTCTTTGTACTCGTTGCCTTTTTGATAATGATTCCGGCGATACAGATAGCCCTGGAAAAAATCATAGTCTCCCCGGTTCGCCTCTTTTCTCGAAAGATGGAGGAGATTTCTTCAGGCAAAGGAGATCTTACCGGACAAATTGATATCCACTCTAAGGACGAAATTGGAGCGCTCAGCTCAGGATTCAACCGCTTCAACGAAACACTGCGCACAATGATCCTGCATATCAAAGGCTCTGTCTCGCACACCATGGAAGAAATGGAAACGGTTGTTTCAAGTGCCACCGAATCGGCTTCTGCGGTACAGCAGATGAAAGCCAATATCGATTCAGTAAGTCGTTCAGTAGAAAATCTGCTTACCAATATTGAGAAAAGCGGGACCCGCCTCTCATCGGTTCAGTCCGATGTGCAGGATTTGCAGAACCAAATTTCAAGTCAGGTTTCGGCAGTGGAGCAGACCGGATCCTCCGCTGAAGAGATAGATGCCCAGGCCAAGAGCATCAGTACCACCTCCAAGAAAAGAGAAGAAGAGACTGAACAACTTTCACAGGTAGTGGCCAGCAGCAAAAAGGACCTGCAAGACGTTCAAGCTCGGGTAAACGGTCTTACCCAGAAAACCGGAGATATGGAAAATGCGGTTTCCGTGATTAGCGGTATTGCCGCTCAGACAAGTCTTTTGAGCATGAATGCGGCGATAGAGGCTGCCCACGCAGGAGAACATGGAAGAGGCTTTGCGGTGGTGGCGGATGAAATTCGTAAGCTTGCGGAAACCTCCGCGACAAATTCCAAAAGTATCCGTGAGGGTCTCAAGGAGAGTGTGAAAGAGGTTCATGCCCTCTCGACTACCTTCGAACGAACTCAAAGCGTTTTCTCACAAGTTGAAGAGTTAAGCGGTTCCGTGGGCACCTCTTTTAAGGAAATAGAGCAGACAGTCACTGAGCTCTCCGAAGGTATTCAGGAAATTACCCGCTCTATAGTCGAGATACGTGAGGCAATTACCCACATAGACGAAAAATCCAAAAACATAACTGAATCCTCGCAAGAGGTGGTCGAACACAACCGCAGCAGTGAAGACTTAGTGAAAAACTTCAGCGGCGCCATGTCGGAAATTTCAGTGGGAGTAAATGAGGTAAATCAGTCCGCCCTCAGTTTAGACGAGAGCGTCCGCAGTATCTCCGAGCGAATGAAAGAGCTTGGAGGACAAGTCGATGGTTTTATCGTCGAGAAGGAAGCTGAGAAGAAAGCTGACAAGGAACCCCCTGCGGATTCCGAGTAAAAGTTTTGCACCTCTATGAGCGCAGCTCGACGTGCACCTCTCGACAAGGAAAGGAGTTGACTATGGCAAAAGAGGAGAGCCAAACTGGCAGCACTCTGTGAACGCCTGCAAAGTGATTTTGCAATTCGTGAATGAGCAGCAGGCTCTTTTATACTGAAAGCAGCCACACTGCCCTTCGCTTTTAATAGAAAAATTCGACTTTTTTCACTTCTGATAC
>JAIPFV010000139.1 GCA_021736475.1 Spirochaetia bacterium
AATTCGATCAAAATGATGCATTCCTGACAATTCACTCCGGAGCCGGAGGTACAGAAGCTTGCGATTGGGTGAGCATGCTGTACCGAATGTATACTCGTTGGTGCGAAAATAATAACATTTCCTACGAGTTGATTGACCTGCTTGAGGCCGAAGGCGGCATAAAATCGGTGACCATACAGGTCAGTGGAAGGTATGCCTACGGGTATCTACATGGAGAGTCCGGAATCCACCGTTTAGTACGGATAAGTCCCTTTGACTCGAGCAAACGTCGGCATACCTCCTTTGCCTCAGTCTATTGTTCTCCGTTGATCGAAGATGATATTGAGGTAGACATAAAACCGGAAGATATTAGAATAGATACGTACCGTGCCTCAGGAGCCGGCGGCCAGCATGTAAATAAAACTGATTCTGCGGTAAGGCTTACCCATTTAGAAACAGGGATAGTAGTGCAATGTCAAAATGAGCGCAGCCAACATAAGAATAAGGCCACCGCAATGAAAGTCTTAAAATCCCGTTTGTATGAACACTACAAAGAACAGCAGGATAAGGAACATGAGAAGCACGCCCAGGAAAAGAAGGATATTGCATGGGGACATCAAATCAGGTCCTATGTATTTCATCCCTATAATATGGTAAAGGATCACCGTACCAATTACCAGGTTGGTAATGTTCAGGCGGTGATGGATGGTGAGATCGGTGGGTTTATCGAAGCGTATCTTAAGTGGCGGATGACGGGAGAGGCATGATGGCTCCGACAGTGCTGATAGTCGATGATATCGGAATGATGCGGGGAATAATACGAAAGGCCTTGGAAGAAGCGGGGATCAATATAATTGGAGAGGCCCCTAATGGAAGCGAAGCGGTGCGTTTGTATACCCAGCTCAGACCTCAGATGGTAATCATGGACATCACCATGCCGGTTATGAATGGCATCGAGGCTCTTCGCCGGATAAAAGCCTATAATCCAGGGGCAATTGTAATTATGTGCTCCTCAATGAGTCAGCAGAGATATATCATGAAAGCCATACAATTAGGGGCTCGCGATTTTATTGTAAAACCCTTTAAAACCCAGCGAATTGTTTCGGCTGTTCAAAAAGCTGCTGGTGGTAATGGATAATTTACGTAGTGCACTACTGTGGAACCTTTTTTTAGTTTCTAGCCTCATTCTCACTATGTTCTTTAATGGACAGCTTGTGTATGCTCAGATGTCAGCGGACTCTGGGATTGAGGGGGACCAGGAGCACTGGTCAGTGGGCTTTGCACGGTTTAAGGGAGAAGATCTCTTAGACGAAAACATGCGCTTTACCTATGCGGTGCCAGTTGATCTGTTTCAGCCTGTGCTTCGCTGTCCCTTCCATTTTCTTGATAAAGAAGAAATTAACGGTAGCAGGGAACAGTATAAACGACAGGAGTTAATTCAGTTAGAAAATAAACTGCATAGCTTGCTCGTACAGCGGGCTACCGAATTTATTGAGCAGGAAGTTGATGCTACCGACGACAATCTTAAAGAGCTTGAGCGGGAAATCGAGGCTCAGCGGATAAAAATACAAAAGCTAAAGTCGAAACCAGCTTCGGGATGGAAGGTTCCGTCGCAGCAAAGGGTGGTTCTCTCCGAACATAACCAGGAGGGAGAGTTATATGAGCCTCCTCAATTACCGCTTAAGCTCTGGAGTGAGGAGAAGGACCTCGACTGCCTTATTCAGGGTCGTATAGAACCCCTTGAAGAGCTTTTATATATAGAGGTTAGAGCGTATCTGAGGGCAACAAATCAGAGCCGGATTATTTACAGGGACTCCTTTTTCCCACGGGAAAGTGAAAAACTTGTGAATGATATCACAAAGGCCCTGCGAACGTTTCTGTATGGCCGACAGTGGGCGGATATAACCATGGAAGTGGAACCGGTTACTGCAGAGGTGTATGTGGACGGAGCGGCTGCCGAGCTTGATGAAACCGGGACTATCCGCTACTTGGAACCTGGGCTGCACAGTATTGAGGTTCGTGAACCCGGCTACATCGCCCAAAGTGTGCTCATCGATGTCAACGCGGGTAGTACCGAAGAGGTTCAGTTATTGCTTGAAAAGGAGAACCCTCAAACCTGGTTGATTAAAAGTGAACCCTCCGGTGCCGATGTGTTTTTAGAGTCAAGACAAGTTGGAAGAACGCCCTTACTTCTTAAAGAACAGGTTCCCCCTTCAAGTGTACTTATAAGCAAGGAAGGGTACTCGGATAGATTATATGTAATGGAGGGCGAGTCTACCGGTTTAACGGCGCATCTTCATCCGACAGCTATAGATATTGATGCGGTGGTTGAGAACTCAAGAAACAGATTTTATAGGGGGTTAGCCGCATTTTTATTCAGCCTGCCATTATCCGTAATTAGTTACGGTCAAAGCAGTGAATATGCCTATGCGTATAATTCAGCGATCGTTGACCCATCCATAAGCAGCAGCGAGGAGCAAAGATTGCGCGCCCGATCTACTTTATGGTACACTGCTTATGCTGGCAGTATGCTTTTGAACGGTATCCTGTTAACCGATACGTTTCTACACATGCGGCAGTATATTAAAAGCTCACAAGAATATTGACAAAACATAAAATTGAACACACTAAAGGAGACACTTAGGTGAAAAAAAAGGGGTTCTTACGCGCACTATTTAACCGCTCAGTCGAGACCGAGGAGTTCCTTGAAAGTCTGGAAGATCAGCTGATAGAAGGAGATATAGGAGCTCAATCTGCTATGGAGATAGTAGATGAGGTAGGCAAAGCGGTTCGTTCTAATAAAGTAAAAACCAGTGAAGATGTCACTGCACTTATAAGAGAAAAACTGGAGGGCTATCTGATAACCGAGCAGTTGCCGATAGATACCACTCGTCCCACTCTGTTGTTGATGATGGGGGTGAATGGAGTAGGAAAGACTACCAGTTTGGCAAAACTTGCCCATTATTATCGAAGCGAACAGCAGGTAGAAAGTCTGTTGGTTGCGGCCGATACTTTTCGCGCCGCAGCTATTGACCAGCTGCAGGAACACGGAAAACGGCTGCAGTTTCGGGTAGTACGGCAGAATCCGGGAGCAGATCCGGGTGCAGTTATTTACGATGGGATCAGCAGCGCCCAAACCAATAACGTTCCGCTTATTCTGGTGGATACCGCCGGAAGAATGCACACAAAGGCCAACCTTGTGCGGGAACTTCAGAAGATTGATAAAGTCATAAAAAACCGGCTGGGTGACGGAGTGTATAAAAAGATGCTGGTGATAGATGCAACTACCGGTCAGAATGGGCTCCGGCAAGCTGAAATGTTCCATGAGGCAATCGGCTTGGATGGTGCTGTGTTGGCAAAATACGATTCCGCCTCTAAGGGTGGCGTGGTAATCTCGATTTGTCGCCGATTGCAGATACCCTTCTATTTTATGGGTACGGGAGAGAAATATGGTGATATTGAACCGTTCAATAAACAGAGGTTTTTAGATATACTGCTTTCTAATGAATAGTCGGCAGAAGTTCATCTGCATTATCTTGCTTACCTTATTCGGTCTCGGCCACAGCCCTGCGGCAGCGAATGCCCAAGATATTAGTTATTATCGTTCCAATAGCTTAGGAATGGCTCTAGAGGAAATTTCCCCCCGCCAGTTGGACGATCATACCTTTGTCTTGAGGCGGAGCTCTAATCAGTCTCGTGTCGAGGAGCGGTTGTATAAAGATAGCCAAGAGTATCAGCGGGCTGAATATGAGTGGAAGAATGATTTAAAATATGCGCGCTTCTACGAGAGCGGGGCTTTAATTGCGGAGAGCATCGAGCAGGCCGGACAGCTGCGGGAAGAGAGAATAATTACACCTGGAGCAGTGGAACGGCGTGTATATGAGTGGGAGAAGGGGCATCTGAGGGGAGTTAGAATAATCCAGGATGAAAAAGAGTGGACCGAAGAATACATCCGCGGAACTGATGGTGCTCTTCAACAGGTGTTGCGTGCCGAAAATAAGAATGAAGCGCGGATCGCAGGAATCTATTCAGGCTCTCAGCGTGAGAGTCGCCAGACACAGTGGCATTTTACAGAAGATGGAGCGAGCTACTTTTTTTATCTGAACCGTGAGGATGATGAACAGCAGATAACAGAAAAATATCGCAATGGAGATTTAACCTATCGCAGAGAGGCGGTGCGGAAGGAAGACAGCCGGGTGGTAGAGGAGCATTTTTTTGAACAGGAAAAAAAGATCCATACGGTTTTCGGTGATGCCGGTCGGAAGCTGTTCAGACGTATCGAAACCCCTGAAGGAACGGTCCGTGAGGAATATACGTATCAAGATGGCAAGCTTTCAGAGCTGAGGCGAACCGGGCCGGAGATAGACGAGCGAATTGTATATACCCGGGGCGAAGGCTCCCAGCCGGATGAAAAGATATTCAGAGATGGAAAGTTACAAAAAGAAGTGTTCTATCATGAAGAGCAAGGGAGAACGGAAATTTTGTACCGGAACGAGGAAGCCCTTGCAAGAATCGAGTATAGAGGCGAAGAAGTGGTAAACAGAAAATCATTACTCCAGGAAAATCAATAAGGGCCAGCTATTAGATGAACTATAGATGGATTGTGTACATCGGTAAGCGTTACATCCAATCTCGCCGGAACGGGCGTGTAATCACCCCCTCTTTTCTTTCGATACTCGGTATTGCAGTGGGAGTTACAGCTTTGATAGCGGTATTGAGTGTAATGAATGGTCTCCAGTTGGGTTTTATTGAAGATATCCTGGAAATCAATTCCTACCACCTGCGGATAACAGGCGAATTTTCCGATACAGAACAGGTACAGCAGGTGATAGACAAGGTAGAACAGTTGGAAGGGGTGCGAAGCTACTCAAAGTTTATCGATTCACAAACCCTGGTGCAGGGTGAGTTTTCCGACTACCAATCCAGTCTGGTACGGGGGATACCTGAAAAACAGGCCTTGCAGGACCTGGGTCTGATGGATCAACTTAACCTGTTGCATGGCGAGTTTTCGCTTCATACCGACTCTGGTCCTGGAGTAGTAATTGGACGACAATTATCGAGTATCCTCGGGGTCGGTCTCGGTGATACAGTGCAGATGATAAGTATGAGCGGTAGCTCTTTTGCTACTCTTAATCCGCAGCAGACAGGATTTACGGTAACCGGAATTTTTGAAAGCGGTTATTACCAATATGACTCAGCCTTCTGTTTCATCGATTATCAGTACGTAGGCCAGATTGATGCAGGCAAGTCGGAACCTACTATCGGAATAAAGCTGAATAGCCGCTATCGGGATCGGCAGGTGCTCCAACAGCTGAAGAATCGGCTGAGCTCAATTGCGGAATCGGTGCAGTTGAAGTCTTGGCGAGAGTACAATCGCTCCTTTTTCGGTGCCCTGCGAGTAGAAAAATTGACCATGATGATAGTACTGGGGCTTATCTTTATTGTTGTGGCGGTAAATATAAAGAACTCCCTGGAGCGGTCGGTGATGGAGAAACGGGAAGAAATCGGTATACTCAGAGCCGTCGGCTCTTCTAACGTTTCGGTACGGTATATTTTCTTGGTAGAAGGTGCTTTGATCGGAATAATTGGAGCTGCCGGCGGAACGATGCTCGGCATGGCGATTAGCTTGCATATAAATGAAGTGTTCTCAGCTATAGAAATTTTACTGAATGGGTTGCTTGATGTCCTACACTTTTTCCTGATACCGATGGGGGGAGGTGCAAGCGTTGAAATTTTCTCTACAGCAACCTTTTATATGCAGGAGGTGCCGGTGCGCATCTTATATGCCGATGTAATGATAATCGTGTTGTTTGCCGCCGGAGCTTCCGTAATTGCGGCCTATGCGGCTTCAAAACGTATTTCTGAGTTTAGACCCGCTGAAATCTTAAGAAACGAGTAGGAACATGGTTGTAATAGATAGTGTCGGAAAATTATACAAAAACGGACCAGAAGAGCTGCATATTTTACAAAGTATATCGATGACCCTTCAAAAGGGAAAAACGGTAGTTATTACTGGGGAAAGTGGGAGCGGAAAGAGCACGCTTCTCAATTTAATTGGCGGGCTGGACTATCCCAGTTATGGTTCGATCACAGTTGAGGGGCTGCACATCGAAACAGCCAGTGAAGAGAAACTTAGCAATTACCGCAATCGCCATGTTGGGTTTATTTTCCAATTTCACTATCTCATGAAAGATTTTAATGCCCGTGAAAATGTAATGCTGCCGGCATTTATGGGCGGTGAAAGGCGGCAGCACGCCCTGGAACGGGCCGATCATTTGCTGGACCAGGTGGGACTGGAAAAGCGTAAGGATTTTCATCCATCCAAACTTTCGGGGGGCGAGCGGCAGCGGGTAGCGGTTGCGAGGGCTCTTATAAATTCTCCAAAGCTCGTGCTGGCGGATGAACCGACTGGTAACCTCGATGAGGGGCATTCGAAAGTGGTTGCAGATCTCTTGTTTGAACTGACTGAGCAGTATCAAACTACTCTGGTGGTGGTGACCCATGATATGTCGTTGAGTACAAAAACGGATATTCATTATCACCTGCGCGAAGGCCGCCTGGAGGAGCAATGAGAGAATCAGCTCCGGCTTATCTGGGTTTTAAGATTTTATTCGGAGCCCGGTC
>JAIPFV010000140.1 GCA_021736475.1 Spirochaetia bacterium
AGGGAACGGTGGTGGATGTGGGCTTTAATAACCGTTACGGCTGGTTTGTGGAAATCGAGCATCCAATGACCGAGACTGTACAGCGCAGGTTTTCGGATGCCCAAAAATGGAGTACCTATTACGCCCACCTCGACGAACAACCGCTGATAGAGCCGGGTGACACACTGGAAGCAAACCAGTTTATGGCGCCGATCGGCGATTCAGGAAAGTCTACCGGACCCCACCTGCATTTTGAGGTGCGCGTATACCGTCCCGGGGGCCGCTACAATAAGAATCTGCAGAACTACGACAAAATAAACCCCTACCCGGAAGAGATTGCCGTAAGTAGATGAGTGGCTGGAGAACCGGGTTTCAGTTAACCCGGTTCAGGCTGTAGTCGAGCAAATCGATGAGTATCTGCCGGTAAGGTTCCGACACCTGCTCCATTCCATCGATTAGCTCCCGGGCTTCTTCGGCATAGCGGCGGCACACATCCAGCACCCATTCACGAATCCCGTGTTTTCGGACTATACCGCGGACGTATTCTACCTCTTCAAAGCTAAGGTTCTTTTTACCAAACACTGACTCCAGCCGCACTTTTTCCTGCGGCTCGGCGCGGTCCATCAGGGCAACGTAAAACAGAGTCTTCTTCCCCTCGCTAATATCGGAGCCGATGGGCTTTCCAAGCTGTGCCTCTTCTCCAAACAAACCCAGCTCGTCATCCTTTAACTGAAACACAATACCCAGCAGCTCGCCTATCCTTTCCAGGTCATCAAGCTGCGCCTGCCTTGCACCGGCCAGATGTCCTCCGCATAGCAGGGGCAGGGAAAATGTATAACGGCCGGTCTTATAGCGGTACAGGTCGAATACTTCCTCTTCAGTTATTGGGGCTTTTGTCTGCCCCCAGTATACATCCAGCATTTGCGCCACCCCCACATAGGAGAGCTCCCGGCTGCAGAGTTCGGATATCTGCGCATTACCGGTTGATCGAGAGACCTCCGCCAGAATTTCAAAGGCCAGAAAAAAGGCGATATCCCCCACACAGATACCCATGGATTCCCCGGTGTGATAGGCATTGGTAAACTCTTCTTTCTCGGCAAGAGATACATACTGCGCATATACAGACTTGCTTCCGCGCCGCATCTCATCTCGGTCCATAATATCGTCATGAATAAGAAAGGCCGATTGAAACAGCTCCATTACCCCGCCTACAGCGCTTACCGCTCGCGGGGGTACTAAGAACTCGAAGGTCGGGGCGGTTTTCTCCGGGTGCTCCGGTTTTTCCTGGGTTTCGGTGCCGGCGGTGGCATCGCTCTCGGCGGCAGCGCTCTCGGTGGCAGCGCTCTCGGCGGCGGTGAGAAAATAGGCCAGGGCGACCAGACCTCCCCGGAGCATTTTTCCTTTTCCGGCAAAATCCTGAATTTTGAATCCGCTCTCACCGCCCATAGAATGGACCCGGTTCAGTTCGGCACTTTTTGCTGTGAGAAACTCACTTAGATAATGATTAATAATCTGTTTTTGCTGTGCGAAAAACTCTTTCATGCTTCCTCCAGATTTATACAACCAGCAGCTGTAATCCTATAAAAAAAATAAATTGTACGCCCACGTACCATTCCGGTAAGCGTGTTTCGGCGGTAAGTCTAAATTTACGGTAGACCCAGCCGGCCACCGCTGCAATCAAAAACCAGGCAGCATAATTTTGCAGAGGAATGTGGCCCCCCTCCCACCGCCAGTAACCAAGACCAATTGCAACCGGCTCCAGGGCATAATCGTAGACCACACATACCGCACCGACTATCAGGGCAGACAACAGCGGCGAGGAGGTGAGCCGTTCGCTTAGCCGGGCAGCCCCCAGTACAACAATTACCCAGTTAAAGCCGATTACCAGGGGTACCCCTACAAGCTGCAGGCCAAGTACCTCTCCGTACTGATAGGCTCCGAAAACTTTACCGGTCTGTACGCCGATTATTTCCAGGCTTAAGGTGACCACATAGGTGATGAGCACCCACAACCATACCCCCTTTCGCCCCTCCCTTGCCAGAGGAAACAGCGCCAGTACTCCGAATACCAGCAGCACTAGGGGGGTAAGCAGCAGCATATACGGAAGGGTAGCCGGAACTGCATGTAAAATAAGGCCGACTACATAAAAATCGGCAATAATCAGCAGAAAAAGCTGATCTCTAGGAAGTCCTTTTAATTTTGCGACAATTGATGACATCGCCACAGGCTTACTCCTTTTTCTTGATTATATCTGCAGCAATTTTTCCGGATAATACTGCTAATGGCATACCACCCCCGGGATGCACACTGCCGCCGCAGAAATAGAGCCCCCCGTAACGGCGGCTGCGGGCCGGGTGGCGTAAGAAGGCGGCGGTTTTGCTGTTCGAGCTGATGCCGTAAAGGCTGCCGTAGTAGCTGCCCGTCTCTTCTTCAATGTGCGCCGGAGTCAGCACCTCCTCTACCGCAATATCATTGGCCACCGAGCGGCCGAGGGCTTGCTCAAGCCGGGCCAATACCCGCTCCCGGGTTCGGGCTGTTTCGCTTGCCCAGTCCTGCCCGCTGTTGCGAGGAGCATTCACCAACACAAACCAGTTTTCGCCCCCCTCCGGTGCATCCCCCGGAGCCAGCTTACTGGTAATGTTCACATACACAGTGGGATCATCCGGACAACGCAATTCGGAAAACAGGGACTTAAACTCCGCCGGGTAATCCCGGGAAAAGAAAATATTGTTCACCGTCAGTTCTGGGTAACTGCTCTTCATTCCCCAGAAAAACACCAACCCGCTCGAGGAGGCTTCCAGCTGCCGGTAACGCTGCGCGTAGGGAGCCTCCGGATCCTGCAGCAGCACTTCGTAGGTTCGGCGGGCATCAATATTACTCAGAACTATGTCCGCCGATACCTCTCCGGAGGCTGTGACCACTCCGGTCGCACGTCCATTCTGCACACTAATTTTCTCTACCGGCTGCTCAAAATGGAACTCAACCCCCAGCTCCTCCGCCAGGCTCCGCATGGCCTGGGGCAGGGCGTAAATACCGGTTTTAGAGGCATACGCCCCCATATTATATTCGACATGGGGAATAATGTTGAGGGTGGCGGGAACCTGATACGGATCGGAGCCATTATAGGTGGCGTAGCGGTTAAAAAACTGCCGCATCCGCGGGTCTTGGAAAAAACTGCGGATCGCAGTGTCCATCGACCGGCGGGCATCAAGCTTTCCCCGGCTGAGCAGCCCCTTCCAGACCTGTGGCTTGAAATAGGTGGCCCAATCGTGAAGGCTGTGCATCAGAAACAGTTCGGCGGTTTTCTTATATATTCCGCGGCTGTATTTTAAGAAGCACCGCACACTCTCGGCGGAATCATCGGTTTTAGCGGCAACCTCCCGGGCAAAATCCTCGGGATTGCCGCGAGAGGCCAACTCGGTTCCATCGGAGAAGAAGTAGGAACATACCGTATCAAGCTGCTCAAACTGCACGTAGTCCTCCAGCCGCCGGCCGACAGACTCGAACAGTTCGGCAAACACCTCCCGCATAGTGATCAACGAGGGACCACGGTCAAAGCGGTACCCCCCAAGTTTCAGTGAACCGGCCTTGCCGCCGGCATAGGACTGCTGCTCGTACACATCTACCTTCCAGCCCTGGGCAGCCAGCCTAATAGCGACGGACAAGCCGCCGAAGCCGGCCCCGATAATTACGACCCTCTTTGCCTTGTTCATACTAGTTTCCTTGCTGTTTCCCTTGCTATTTCCCTTGCGGGCCGGCAGCCCTGCCGGCCCGCGCCGCGGTAATCGGTGCAGCTACACTGTTATATAGGGCCTGCAGCACAATACGCAGTTTCGGAGGTTTCACCTGCCGCTCGTAGACCACCATAGGGTTGCGTTCAATCTGCTTGGCAGTCCAGATGTACATATCGGCAGCGGTTTTTATGGGCAGCAGATAGCGGTAGGGGATGAACCGGTAGCCCCTTTCAGCCTCCCGCTGCCAGCCCATATACAGACCAATTTGGGCAGTATGGAACCGGCGGAATTCCGCAATATGCTGCTTTACATAGTCATACTCAAGACTACTGAGAGCCGTATCGGTGAGGGGCAGGTATCTTCGGCCAAGCCCGCTGTCCTCTTTGATATCCCGGATAAAGTTGATGTACTGCATAGCCCTCCCCAACATTCTGGCGGCGTGCTGCGCCTCAGGGGGAAGCTGTAATATTTTTGACATATACAAACCGATTACCTCAGCCGAACCATAGATATAGTCCAGGGTCTCCTGAAGGTTGTGGTACTCTTTTTTAAACAGATCCTTTTCCATCGAGCCGAGAAAGGCCTCCGTCCAGGCCGGATCAAAGCCCCTCCGCCAATGCAGTTCTACAAAGCGATCAATAATCGGATCGCCGGAAGGGCCTGCGGCAGAGCTGTCTCTCTGCTGTGTCTGCTTTGTTTGCGCTGTGTGCTTTGTCTGCTCCGTCTGCTCTGTTTGCTCCGTCTGCTCTGTTTGCTCCGTCTGCTCTGTTTGCTCCGTCTGCTCCAGAGCCCGCCGATAGGAGTCGCAGAAACGGTAAAACCCGTCGGGATCCTGGGGTACCTCATCTACAAAGTTATCTGCCTTGCGCACAAAGGCGTACAGATAAAAGACATCCCGCCGTACATCCGCCGGAAAAAACCGGCTGCTGTTAAAATAGGTTTTGCTGCCGGATTTAAATGTCTGATAATGTACTGCTTCGATTTTCATAATCCGATCATATACATTCTTTTGAATTTGTCAAATTAGCGACGAAATTGTCGTGCACCCACGCCATGAGTTAGGTTGGGGAAGTTCCCCCATTTCTATAAAATCGAAACATTATATTTTGGAATTATGGTGTCCTTTGTGATTAGTGTAAGGCCTTCCACCTGCGCTTGTGCGATTAAGAATCGGTCGAAAGGATCACGATGGATATCAGGGAGTGTGCCTACTTGATATGCATGGTCATGAGTGATGGAGAGTTGATTGAATGGTTCTTGATACGCTTTTTCATACCAGTTCTTAGGAATTGATAGTTTTCCCAGACCGGTTTTTATTGTTATTTCCCATATAACCACTGCACTGAGGTAAACATCATTATTCGGATTTGCGATTTCTACTCTCAAATGCTCATCCAGAAGATCCGAATCATCCATCCACCACAAGAAAGCGTGGGTATCTAAAAGCAGTCTCATTTAGGAACTCTTTTCTTCGATACCGAACTCGGAAGCAAACTCGGCAGGCAATTCATCAAAGTCCTCATGGATATGAATCTGACCTTTCAGTTTACCCGGGACACGAGGTTCGCGATCTTGTGTATAAGGGATAATCTTGGCGATGGGTTTTCCCGCCCGTCCAAGGATGATCTCCTCTCCCTCCACTACTCGCTGTAAGAGTGATGATAGATGGGCTTTGGCCTCAGTTATAGTTCGGACTTCCATATGACCTCCATATTGTAGATCAGTATCGACCAGACCAGATCTGGTCAGATCAGACCTTATTAAGCGTATGCAAAAATATCTGGTTAGTCAAGAATACAATCTCAGATTTTCTGCAGTATTCTCTGCAGTATTCTCTTCAGGCGCGGACGGTTAAATCGCTGGGCCAACAGACAGGGAAGGTTAATTGCCAGCCCGAAGGGAATCATCCATACCGCCACCTGGGGCGGGTTCCATATGAAAAACAGGGGAATCAGCCCGATAATCACCCAATGCACCAGCTCGGCCCGGCAGGTCTCCAGAATAAAGCGTTTCAGATACAGCTCATCCGCCCCATGGATACTCACCCGCTTCTTGCGAAAACCATCCGGGAAAATGCCTGCTCCGTCGGGCAGCAGCTCCTTCCAGCGTTTTATTCCAAGAACCACATACACCCGGCCTCCCCGCTCCCATGAACGGGTCCGATACAAAAAACCATCCTCCCGGAACAGCCGCAGGGGCAGCTTTTGAATCACCGCACCGGGGATAAAGATCACTAAAAACCAGGCAACCGAATTTAGTACAATAATCCACAACACTTCATTTCCTATCATTCTTCCGCCTTTTCTTCCCTTTTTTAGGCCCCTCAATTTTAATGCTGCGACCCTTCCACAAAACACTGCCGAACAAGCGGGTTCTGATAATCGAATATACAAACACTCCCACAAAAAACAGAAATTCCAGTGGAAACAGCAGCGCCGAGAGCAGCGAGAAACTGCCAACCCGCCGCAGCTGCACCCACACCTGGGCGGTGTACAGCCCGTAAACCGCCGCCACAAGCACTACCGGCCACCAAGCACCGGCCGAGGAGGCTCCCGCCCCGGCGGAAGCCCACACAGCCAGGCTCACATTGCTGATGCCGGTAAACCAGATAACCAGCAGCAAAATGCTGCGCAATTTCGAGAGGGATGCACCCATAGCCATATTTTTAGTCCAGCCCTCAACCAGGCTGGCCAGGCCCCCGGGATACATACGAAAGGAAATTACCCCCCTCCCGCCGAAGCAGTGCACTCCCAGGCCTCGGCGGCGGTACAGCCCCCACAAGGCCAGATCATCCACCACCTGCCCGCGAACCGCCGCATGGCCGCCCA
>JAIPFV010000141.1 GCA_021736475.1 Spirochaetia bacterium
GTGCCACTGTCGGCGGGTGCCGCCTCGGCCATTCGGTGGCGGATCTCTTCGAGGGTTGCGGAGGGGTTTTTTAAATCTTTCTGTATTCCATTAATAGTTTCAGAATACCGGCGCCTGTGGGCCCTGTCGGCCACTATCCGGGCGTAATATTCAACGTTTGCATCGGTGGGAACGCTATCGGTTAAACCCGATATGTACGCCGCTCCTCCGGCCCTCTCAAGGTTTCCATCTTCCGATAATTTGTCGGTCAATGTGAGGAGGTCGGCCCGCGTCCCCTCTTGCTGTAGGTCGCGTATCGCCGAAAATATAATAGAGTGTTTCGGCTCGTAATAGTCGCTCGGCTCTACATGTTTTGATACGGTCTCGAGTGCTACGGAATTAAGTAGAACCGCCCCCAGGGTTGCCCGCTCGGCGTCTGTGTGTCGTAGGTTATCGGTTGCGCTTGCCATCGTCGTAACCTCCGAATTCGGTGGGTTTGAATTTGACAACGCTACCAGTTTCCCCGCGTGTTACCTTGCCAGCGTGTAGAACTACTTTGACTTGAAATTCGCCGTAGGGGTTGCTGTCGGCCTGCGCTTCGAGCCATTCGGCTAATTGCTGGATCTCGGGCCTCATTTGTGGCCCCCTTCGTTCACGGGGTCGCGGTGATGAGTTTTTATAAACTGTTCGATTTCTTCGGGGTAAAACCGGACGGAATGTCCAATTTTAATAGATGGGAGACGGCCTAAGCTGTTCCAATATCGTACGGTCTGTACAGGAACATTGAAATGGTTAGCGACGTCTTGAAATTTCCAGAGTGGTTTTGCTTTTACACTTTCATCGTGCATAGGTAGACCTCACTCATACTACCCGTATAAACGGGCATTGATTTTGAGTTCTGGCCTACCTTTTCGGCCTTGTGCGGCTTATAGAACCTACGGTTCGTCCGCTCCGCTGTAAGATGGGCTGACTTTCGCTATGTATGACTATCCGCTTGTCACGTCATCCTCATACAATCATTGCGATGCAGGCTAATTTCTTACACCGGCCTTATCGCGCATCTATTTAATAGATGCTATGTATTAAATACTTTTTCTCTTAATCTCTTTATTTCCTCCGGTTCAATAAAACGCTTATCCAAATGTGGTTTTATTCTCGGTTTTCTTTTAATTGCACCCTTCTTGTTAATATTTAAGATACGATCAGCATAGGACTCGTGGGTCGGAAATACTGATTTTTTCCCACTATTCAATTTTACTACTTTCGATTTATCTCTAATCACAATTACGCTTTTTAGTCTTTCAGCAATAATTTTAGCTACATCTGGCGGTGCAGCGTTGCTCTTCATATATTTTTGATAATTGGAATATCGTATTTGGCAAGCTTTAGCTTGACTTCTCGGCCCCATTCCGGTTTCTTCTTGAATGCTTTTAAAATCAATTGGAATCCATTCCGATTTCATTATTACCACCTTACAATATTTCAAAACGCCTGTCAACCTTCATCGACGCTATTTGATAAAAAAAACACGATTTCTACATAGGTTTATCGCGTACCATATCCCGAAGGGTCTCCCGCTCCTCGGCTAAGTCCGTGGCCCTCTGGATAAGTCCTAATCGCACATCTTCGAAGGGCTCGGCCTCCGCAGCCTCGAGGATCTTCTCGATCTCTTTTCCAGCCTCCCGGATCTCTTTTTCTACATACCGTCTTATTTTCTCCCTTCGTTCCATCCTTACGCCTCCTTTCTGAAGGTAATCACATTTCCGAATGCATCGGCGGCGGCTTCGGCCACCCTCCCATATTGCTCCTCGTTCTCGTGGTCCGCGTAGTGCGCGGCCATGGCCTTAGACTTGTGGCCGGTGGCAAGCTGCACGGTTCGCAAATCCACCCGATCGGCCATATTCGATGCATAGTAATGGCGCCAGGAGTGAAACGTAATATTTCGAGTCTTCCAATCGGCTTTTACTTTCTCCACTTTCTCTTTATCCTTTTTCTCTTCTTTCGTTAATTTAATATCGATTAACGCCCTTTCAAGTCCGCGCCGTAGTAGGTTCGGGCTCATCGGTTTGTCCGGCTCTTCACTGTAGAAAACGAAACGATCCGGCCCGTTGCCGTGCGGGTTCTCCTCAATGAGTTTTTGAATCTCCTTATGTACGGAGGGCACGAGGGGGACGCTTCGCGTCTCCCCGTTCTTCGGGGTCTTTAGTCCATCGTTTCGGCTGTAGCTGTGCATGATCTGTAATCTCTCGCTCTCTACATCTTTTACTTGTAGCGCCAACACTTCGCCGGATCTGAGCCCGCACGTTGCGGCAATGAGATTGCCGACCCGAGACCGGCTATCATACCAGGATAGGGAAAAAATACTTTGCACTTCCGCCGGAGAAAGTACACCGCGCTTTTTCACCTCGCCGCCGTATGATTCTATGAAGTCCATGGGGTTTGACGTGATTATTTTCTTCTTGACTGCCCATTTTAACGCCGTATTGCCGACCGATATAACCGCATTTTTTGTTTTCGGGGCGAGCTCCTTCTCTCCCAGAAAGAGGTCAAACTCGCTGAGATCTTCCTCGCTGAGATCGATGAGGTATTTCTCCCTGGGGAAATAATCGCGCCAGTGATGCAGCCTCTTTGATTGCTCGTAGCAATGGCGCCGCCCTATCCGGCGGCCCTTGCTCAATCGGTACCTTACGTATCGGCTTCGCTCGTAATCCCAGAATTCCTCGAGGAAGTCCAGGAGCCGGGGGCCCTTCTCCTCTCCGGCGATCCGGTAGGATTCCACAAGCCCTTTACTCTCGAGGGCCTTTAGTATCCTACGTGTATCCTCGGGCCGGAGGTCCGTCTCGCGTATTGTAAATAAAAGAGTACTGAGGGCCAGGGAGTCGACCGCCTCCCTCCGGGAGCGGGTCGCGCCCTCCGGGATCCCGTTTTTTATCCAATCAGCCACCACAATAGCGGCCTCCGATTTGTCCGGCGTCCCGGTGCTTTTCATCGGTAGAGACTCGCCTGTCTTCGGGTTTGTAAATTGTACGTAGTAATTGGGGCGGCCTTTGCGTTTAAACAAATAAAAACGGCGCATTTCAATACTCCTTCGGCATAAAAAAAGTTTCTGACACTCTTTTTCTGCCACAACGGATATTTGAAACAACGCCGTTTTTCGGTAGTTGCTTATTTCCCTACACCGTAGGGAATTATTTAGCATCTCCTGGGGGAGTCGAACCCCCGTTGCCGGGATGAAAACCCGGTGTCCTAACCACTAGACGAAGGAGACGTAAACAGCGGTGATGCTATACGAACACCGCATGTATGTCAATATATACATTGAGCCGCGCTGGGTTCGAACCAGCGACCCACGCCTTAAAAGGGCGTTGCTCTACCAGCTGAGCTAGCGGCCCAGTATCTGAATGCTCGAGAAATATACCAACTTGCCGTAAAAATGTCAAGCTGTAGCCATTGGAAAGATTAGCTTATTTATACTATTTAGCTCCGGAACTCCAGGCCCAACTGAAGGTTATACACAGGTGCCAAGCCCGGCTCTGTAGAGCGCTCAGTACCGAACATAGAAGCATTCAGCCGGAAGTAATGTAAGTCCAAACCGATTCCGGCTGCCGGAAGCCCCTGTGACAGGCCCATCCGTACATCCAGAATTTCCAGTACCGTAATCTCGGCACCTAGCCCTAAATGCAGTATTGGATTATTCGCTAATTCGGGATACAGCCAAAAATCGAAGATATCCTTATAATCAAACAGCAGCTTGATTTCACTTATCGCATAGCGGCTCAGATCAGCCTTCGGAAGATACATCACCCCGATATCGAGCTGGAAGGGCATGGTATCGTAATTATTATCGCCACCGGACACCGGGGCGGCACCATCGAGAAAATCAATCACATTGTTATAACGGGTCGTAAGGGTTGGACTATATACATCTCGGCCAACCAAACCCACTACCCAGGTATCCTTCCATGCATAACGCAGCCCTAAATCGGCACCGATGAACGAGGTAAAACTAAAGGGTTTATCAAATAGTATAGTGTATTTCAGATCCATTATATCGACCACCGACATACCACCGTCGATCGTACCTCGAAAGCCACCCTTCAGCAGAATTCCCGCATCGACGGTATGAATATCGCCGGAAAAAGGCATCCGGTAGGCATACCCCCCGGTCATTACAATATCATCCCATGCATCCACATTGGCGGTAAGGGAGTTGTCGCTGCTGAGTCTAAGACTGCTCTGATTGAACACTCCAAAACCCAGCCCCTTCCCCACATATCCGAAAGACAGGGGCCCCAATATATCAACACCGGCATAAATACCGTTAATCAGGTTTCCAAGCTCGGCCAGCTCTCCGGTGGTGATAATATCGGCCATAGAAAAGACCGGGCCCTTAAGTCCCAGGGTCAACTCGGCAATTGATACTTCTTCCGGCGAGCTATAGTAGCCGGCCGGATTATTCACCAACGAAGAAAACGAGTCCGAGAGCGCCGCATGCCGCCCCCCAAGGGCTGCATCACGAGGTGAAATTAAATGCACCGGATCCTGATACGCCCATAGCGGAGCTGCCATGACCATGAATAAAACAAGTAGTGTAGTTATCGAAGCACCGATTTTGTATTTATATCTCATGCGAACTCCCTGTTAGCTGTAATTAAGCATAGAATCCAGATCGTCTGTTGTATAGCCGGATTGGTCCAAGTAGTAGAGTGTCTGTTGGTCCCACGTACCATTTTTATCGGCTGTTAAAGCAGGATCGTCAAGATCAGTAATAGCTGTCGGAAAATCTATGACTTTATTGTTATCAACGGCTGATATTAAACTTGCCGCAGCAACAGTAAGGTACTCTTCTGATGTCACTTCAGAAGCTGTGTTCGAATCGTTAGTTGCGGAGGCCATACTGGTTACAGCATTGTTCAGCATGTCCGAATCTATAGTTCCAAGGTATGTCTCTAAGCTACTTGTACTACCCGACTCTAGATCTTCCAAAGCCTGTTGGACTGCTTCATTGATACCTGAAGCTCCAACGGCCAGCTTCGATGCCAGCAGCTGAACTTCCGGATCGGTATTATCTTTGATAGCCTCGTAGGCGTCGGCCATGGCTTGCTGGTCGCCACTGCCGAGTACACTCTTCGCGTAGGATATCTGTTGGGCTTCCGATAGATTTGAAGGATCGCGCTGGGCCCACTCGAACATGCTGTAGGTAAACATTTGCTCACATGAAATGAGAAAGATAGGAAGGAGTACAATCAGTAGTGTTCCCTTCAATATTTTTTTCATAAATCCCTCCTGTTTCTATTTCGGCGTCCCAGCCCATACTCTTGACTGGTACACCAATTAAAAGGGCGGGCATATTTGCCCGCCCGCCTTTACTTATACGTCATTTAGAAACGAATTGCAGCTTCTAAGGTAAACCCCTCATTCGGCTTTACCCCTGCGTAGCGGCCCATTTCCCGGGTAAAATAAGAGGCGTTCAGATCCAGGAACAGCAGCTTCACTCCAGCTCCAAAGGTAGCATAGCCCTGGTTGATACCGGTTCTCAGCTTGATAAAACGCAGTACCTTGGCCTCCATTCCCATATGAACTCCGGTCCAGAAGGAGTCTTCCTTTGCATCTTCCGCCTGATAGTGGGTTTTACGGTACTCCGCGTGAAATATCGGGTCGAACAACCATGAAGGAAGCAGAAAGCCGTCAGGATCATAGCCGATACCATAACTGGTTACCATCGGAATCGAATAGGTCTCTTCAACAGTCTCACCGCTGCCGTCAAAACTCATAACCTGGTCGAGGTTATCGGCAGTGTTCACTTTATAGTTCAGGTCGGTTCCGCCGATATCCCGGGCGGAAAATCCGGCTGTCCATTTACCGAACTCAAGGATAGTACCAAAATCGAAACCGAGTCCCGCCCCGGAGTACACATCAAAGGTAGGCTCAGCCGCACCATCGGCAGCGGCTTTGGCAAACTCTATTATGGCCACATCCATAGCCTCGGCCCGCAGCATGTAGC
Source organism: Spirochaetia bacterium (assembly GCA_021736475.1). Lineage (GTDB taxonomy): Bacteria > Spirochaetota > Spirochaetia > DSM-16054 > Sediminispirochaetaceae > DSBN01. Next base: position 5,984 of record JAIPFV010000141.1, read on the forward strand.
GCAGGTCTCCACCTACATAGGCAGTTATCGGTCCCAAATTAACCGGCAAGGCTAAACCGCCGATTACAGCCCAGTCATACACCGCATCAATTGAAGTGCCGAGAGCCGTTTCACCGCGACCGTAGAAGTCCATATTCCCGACAATTCCAAGCCCCAAACCGTTGTTAACAAGGCCGATACCGGCATTCCCGGCAGCCCCGATACCGTTACCGGTAATCAGTTCTTCAAGCCCCATTAACGAATTAGCTATAGTCTCCTCAGTCTCCGCCGCCATTACATTTTCAAGATTCTGAATATCTTTGTCATTTGGCAAAAAATAGGGGGAGGCCGTTGCCGAAAGCAGGGTAAAACTGCCCCCATCGCGGGCAAAACCCGCCGGGTTGGTAAACAGTGAGTTATACCCGTGTGCAACAGCGGTAAAAGAGCCGCCCTGCCCGATTACCTCGGGTGTCATCGGCGCATACACCGGACTGTCGATTATCTCGCCCGCCGCCAGTGAGC
>JAIPFV010000002.1 GCA_021736475.1 Spirochaetia bacterium
GTACTTCTCCTCCTGAAGGGTTCGCAGGGTAATAAAGTTTCCCTTCGACTTGGCCATCTTATGCTGACCCATGACAAGAAACTCAGCGTGGACCCAGAAGTTCACCCATTTCTTGCCCGTTGCGCTTTCGGATTGGGCAATTTCGTTGGTATGATGCACGGGAATGTGGTCTACCCCGCCGCAATGAATATCAAAGTGCTCACCCAAATAGCGCATGCTCATAGCTGAGCATTCCACATGCCAGCCGGGGTATCCCTTTCCCCATGGAGAATCCCAAATCATTGCCTGATTTTCAAATTTCGAGCGGGTGAACCACAGCACAAAATCACGGGGATTCTTTTTATTGCGGTCAACTTCTATCCGGGCGCCCGACTGCAAGTCCTGGGTGTCAAGGCGGGCTAATTTTCCGTACTCCGGGAAAGTATCTATACTAAAATAGACATTGCCCCCGGATTCATAGGTATGACCGTTTTGCTCAATTTTTTTAATGAGTCCAACCATATCCCCGATGTGATCGGTGGCTTTGCAGGTAATGGTAGGGCGCCGAATATTCAGGTTATCGATATCTAGAAAGAAAGCTTCAGTATAGAACTGGGCAATATCCCATACAGAACGGCCGGATTCGCGGGAGCTTTTTACCATTTTATCTTCACCCTCATCGGCATCATCCGTCAGGTGGCCTACATCAGTGACATTCATTACATGTTCTGCTTCATACCCTGCGTACTCCAGCACACGGCGCAGAAGGTCTTCCGACACGTAGGTTCTGAGATTCCCGATATGAGCATAATTATACACAGTTGGACCGCAGGTATACATCTTCGCCTTACCCGGTTCGATCGCATAAAAATCTTCAATTTTTCTTGTCATGGTATTGTATAAACGAAGTTGCATACAAAGCCCCCCAAATTGGATTAAGCGGTAGAAAATCCAGCCGTTTTCACTTATTATGATCCGCGTGGATATTAATGTAGGAGATATAGTAAAAAAAATCAACATAAGCGGTCAGGTCAAACTGCATGAACCTATGAGCCGGCACACCTCATTTAAAATCGGCGGCCCGGCAGACATTTATACTGTCCCTGCGGATGAAGCCGATATCGTACTAATCGCCGGAGTGGCACAGAGCGAAGGAGTGCCTCTGTTTGTCCTTGGAGACGGGGCTAATATTCTGGTTTCTGATAAGGGTATTCGGGGCATTGTGCTGGATATGTCTCAGTTTGCAGCTATACAAGTAAAAGGGCAGCAACTGCACTGCGGAGCGGGAGCAGAGATCAGCGATGCGGCCGAAATTGCCGCCCAACACGCCCTGAGCGGATTAGAATTTATCTACAAAATGCCGGGCAGTGTCGGCGGAGCCCTCTGGATGAATGCCCGCTGTTACGGTCAGTCGATCTCGGAAGTACCGGGAACTGTACACTACCTGGATGATATGCTTGATCATCAGGACCTCACCCTTCCGGACCCCCGCTTTGCCTACAAAAAATCCCCTTTCCAGGGCAGTCGCGCTGTTCTGCTAAGCCTAGACTTAAGCCTGCAGACAGCCGATCAAACAGCAATCTGGTCGCGTATGCAGGAGGTTCGAGACGACCGCCGCAGGAAAGGACACTTTGAATATCCTTCCGCCGGGTCTGTATTTAAGAACAATCGCAACTTTGGCATGCCGAGCGGGCAGATCCTTGATGAGTTAGGCCTGCGGGGGCTCCGAAGAGGGGGAGCACAAATCGCACCCTTCCATGCTAATATTATTATCAACAACGGAACAGCCTCAGCTGAGGATGTGAGAGACCTAATTCTTCACGCCCAGGAGCTTGCGTATAAAAAGCGAAATATTGTATTGGAACCGGAGGTTCGACTGGTTGGAGACTGGTAAACAGCTGCTGTTCCGGTTAAAATAAGCTTTGGCATTTCAAAAATCATCGATTTTTGAAAGTGCCTGTACTGATAACACCCATTGTGGAAAAGCGAGGTCACCTTATGAGCACCTATATCGACTATTATCGGTCTTACCGAGAAATGATGACCGGCAATGAAATGCGATCACTTTTTTCAGAGATTGCAGTTAGTGACTTAGTTAACGATTGGCGTGAATTAACTGAAAATGAGAAAACTGAAATTTTTCTGCATCTGGACCCCGAAAAGAAACTAGACCTGATTATCGAACTGCCCTATCAGGAACAGGAGACAATCATAGAATCGCTCTCCGTCCAAGGGAAAAAGGCACTCTTTCAGGCGATGGAACCGGATGACCTGGTAGACCTTGTCCAAACTCTAAGCCATGAAGTACGCCGCTCGGTCTGGGACAACCTTAGCGACGAAGCCAAACGGGAGATGCTCTTTCTGCTACGGTTCGATGAGGATGATGCAGCCGGAATGATGACCCCCCGTTACCTTGCGATACGGGCCAGTGTCAGTGTCTCCCAAGCCCTGGGATTTATTCGCAACAATGTAAAAAAAGTGGAAATTCCGTATTACATTTACGTACTCGATGATCTGCAGCGTCTTATAGGAACGGTGTCTATCAAGGATATACTCTCTTCCGAAGACAATCTTTCCGTTGCGGAGATAATGGAACGAAAAGTAATTTCCGTGCTTGATGAGACCGACCGAGAAGAGGTAGCCCGTACCCTTGAAGAACATGACCTGATTTCCATTCCGGTTGTCGACCATGACAACCTGCTGCTTGGTGTGGTTACCTTTGACGATGTAATCGATGTAATTCGCGAAGAGCAGACTGAGGATGTCTATAAGATGGGTGCTATGTCCGGTGAAGTCGGCTCCTACATGGACACCTCAATGTGGGGCTTGGTAAAAAAACGGGTACCCTGGCTTATCGTCCTGCTCCTCTTTGGAACCATAACAACCAATGTGGTCCATCACTATGAAGAGTTAGCCCTTGGAGCGGCTTTTCTGTTTGTGTTTATGCCGGTTATTACTCAAACCGGGGGTAACTCAGGCAGTCAATCCGCAACCCTGATGATCCGCGGTTTGGCAACCGGAGAAATACACTTTAGGCAGACAGGGATAATTTTTCTAAGGGAGATTCTGGTTGGCATGATGATGGGCTTGATTACCGGAGTGGTTATAATCGCGCGCAGCATTCTGATGCCCCCGGGGGTTGGAGTCTTTGAAGGCTTGGCACTGGGGCTGTCTTTAGTGTTTGTGGTTCTCATCTCAAATCTGATTGGAACTCTCATGCCCCTTTTTATTCACCGCCTGGGTTTTGACCCGACGGTTATGTCCACCCCTCTGATGGCAACGGTAATCGATGTCTGCGGACTCACCATCTATTTTGAAACGGCCCGATATCTGCTGAGTCTTTGAGCTAAGGGGTTGTAGTCTCTACCTTCAAGCCAATGGAGAGGGGAAGCTCTACCCGGCCGCTCCGTTTCCTCTCAGCCATAAGCTTAAACCAAAGCTCAACAAAATCATCTGCCCTCCTCTTATACTCACCCCGCAGCGCTGCGGACCAACTCTCTACCGCCTCCCGGCTTAGATCCTGCTTCCAGGTCAGTTTTCCGGAGGCGGATATACTCAAACAGCCAAGCGAAGCCCTCGCCTCCAGCTTTGCGGAATGCTCTGCAACCGAGGTATACGGGAACCGAGATGCGAATCGGCATTTCCAGTTCCATCCGGAAGTCTTTAAACTAAAACCTGCCTCGTGCTTATATTTTCCGGTACGCTCCCCTTCTTCAGTAAAACCCCAGGCATGGCTAAAGGAACTGTTACAATCGAAAAATGAAAAGCCCGTATATACCTTCCCGCCCAGTTCTCGTTCACATTCCACATACCGAAGCGGAACCGCGGGAAGCTTGTTCCTCGAGATTTCTCCATGTATGCTTAAACCACTTCTATCAAAATTGACTCCCGCCAAGCCGGAGAGAGAGGCCTTTTTCTGAGGTAAAACTCCTTTTGAATTTTCAAACCCTTCACCAATCCAGCGCCCGAGTATGCTCAGCTGCCAATCAAAGCGTCCAGTACTGTGTAGGTCTACATAGCTTCTGAAGAAACTTGATGGTTTCCCTATTGCTGAATACATCAATGCCCACAAATAACGACACTCCTGCCGCCCTTCCTGAATAATCAGATTCAAACCGAATGTATGTGCCCTTTGTGATTGCACGATACTCATAGAATTAGTTTGCAATGGCTGTGCAGCCGCTTCCCCTTCCTCCGCTACTTGATTAAATGAAATCCCCTGCTCATCGAAGGCAGATGTCTGCAGCATTTCATATACCCAGGGCTCGAGAAGAATTTTCCGACCTATTTCAATAGAGAACCAGCCTCCCCAATGGTATAGAGTTTCAGCTTCCCTCATAAAGAAACCATACTCGGAACCGTCCTGCCATACAGCTCCGTAGCTGGGAACAGGGTTTAGTGAAAAATCGATACGACAGCCTGCCGACTGTTGATACACTTGCGAGTTGAGGGAGTACTGGAAGGGTTTTTCAATTTCCTTAATAACACCTCTCCTAATCACCGGGCCGATACCCAGAGAATGCCACTGAAGAGAAATACTCGCGCTCTGCCGCAGAGGACTTTCTCCCTCGCTCAAAAGCATGCAACGAAAGCCCGGTTGTATAGCCTCGATTTTTAACTTTTGAAGCTCCTCTTCGAGCCTGCTTTCGATACGCATTACCGTCTCCACCCCCTCAGTCGAACTGGGGTGAAAAGCTGCTGACAGGAAAAGAAAAATGGTAAATCCTAGAGTTAATAGTTTTCGTCGGTGCATATACTAGTAGGAACATAGATTTATGCCCTCCTGCTTCAACAATACCCGCGTTTTAAATAATAACATTGAGTAAAATAAGCACAATATTAGAGTTCTTCCTTTGTTCATTGAATTTTTGTTGGAGCCATGCGAAAATATTAATCAAAACAATTGGAGGAATGCAGTGGATATACTAACACTTAATTGCGGTAGTTCATCGGTGAAGTATCAGGTGTATAACTGGGATAACAAAGAAATCCTGGCGAACGGAATTGTCGAACGAATCGGTCAGGAAATGTCATCTATTGAACAGCACGCTCCTGGCAAGGAGACCTTTGAAAAGGAACAGCAGTGCCCCAGCCATAAAGAGGCTATTCAACTAATTATCGACAGCCTCACCGACAAAACCTATGGTGCTATTGAGGATATGAGCAGCATCAAGGCGGTGGGACATCGAGTGGTACAGGGCGGCGATAAGTTCAACAAATCTGTCATAATTGATAAGAACGCGCTGGATACTTTTAAGAAAGTTTCTAATTTGGCTCCGCTGCATAACCCGGCTAATATTCAGGGAATTGAAGCGGCTCAGAAACTGCTGCCGGACGTACCGCATTGTGCGGTTATGGATACCGCCTGGCACCAAACGATGCCCAAGCATGCCTTTCTGTACGCCCTTCCCTATGACTGGTATGAAAATTACGGCGTACGTAAATACGGTTTCCACGGGACCTCATTTTTGTATGTCGCAAAGCGCACTGCCGTATTAATGGGAAAAGACCCATTAAAGCTAAACGCAATTATCTGCCATATCGGTAATGGAGCCAGCATTTGTGCAATAAAAGATGGCGTCTCAGTAGATACCTCCATGGGCCTCACTCCCCTGGAAGGTCTGGTGATGGGAACCCGCAGCGGTGACTTTGACCCTGCAGTGGTATTTCATATGATGAAGAATGCCGGGATGAAGGCGGATGATATTGAAACCCAACTCAATAAAAAAAGCGGGATCCTTGGAATTACCGGTAAATATATCGACCGAAGGGATATCCAAGTAGCAGCTAAAGAGGGAGATGAACGCTCTGAGCTCGCCATACAGATGGAAGTGTATCGTCTGCGGAAATACATAGGCGCTTATGCAGCGGCTTTGGGCCGGGTTGATGCGCTGGTGTTTACCGCCGGAGTAGGAGAACAGGCACCGGCAATCCGCCGACGAATAGTTGACGGCTTGGATATCCTAGGTATTAAGGCCGACTTAGACAAAAACGACCTCTCCTCTACCCCCAACGCTGAAACTGATATTACCGCGCCCGGTTCAGCCACAAAGATCTATGTCGTTCCCACCGATGAAGAGCTGGTAATGACGGAAGACACCTACGCGCTGATGAATGGAACTTATGATGCGCATACCAATTTCACTTATTCATTCCAGAGCAAGGACTACTCTAATAAAGCCCGGGCTGCACGTTTCGCAAAGCAAGTGCAGAAAAAACCTGATCTACAAAAAGTAGTTGCAAAACCGGAGTAATTTATTAACCTGTAAGGCTCTCACGAGAGCCTTACAGGGTGTTTGGAAGCTTATTTGAGCTTCTTAAAGTTTCTGGAATTTTCTAAAAGGCCTGCAAGGTTTTGGTTTTTACTTTTTCTGCAGTTTCACTATCTACTAAATACGTAATAAGGGCGATCGCAAATTCAGCTGCAGTTCCGGGACCGCGACTGGTGATTACGGTTCCATCCTTCACCACGCGTTCTTCACTGAAAGCGGCCTGCTTAAAGCGTCCCTCAAAACCGGGAAAACAGGTGGCTGTTTTGCCTTTCAGTATCCCAAGGGGCTCTAACACAACCGCCGGGGCGGCACAAATTCCGGCTACTAGGCCGCCGCTTTGAAAAATACTAGTGATAAACTCTTGTGCATGGGAAGATGAGAACACATTTTCCGCGCCGGGCATACCACCGGGAATAACTACCCCATCAAATGTGTGTGGGTTAATTTGGTCTACAGTGGTATCGGTTTTAATTGTTACATCATGACCACCGTGCACCATCTCTCCGGTAACTCCAACCACGGTAATCTCAACGCCGGCCCTACGGAGAAAGTCAACCTGGGTTAAGCCCTCAACCTCTTCAAAGCCTTCTGCAAAAAGTACTGCTACGCGTTTCATACTACCTCCTCATATTAAGGGTACGTACCCTTATATCATTCACCTATATCATTAAGCATGGCCTAAATTTGTAAGTTTATCATAGGCCTGTAGAACGATCTTTTTTGTCTCTTCCCAGCCAATACACTCATCAGTTACCGAAACTCCGTATTTAAGCAGGGAGATGTCTTCCGGAATTTTTTGGGATCCCTCAAACAGATTACTCTCCAGCATAAACCCCGATAAAACCGGTTGTCCATGACTCACCTGGTCTATTATAGAACGTAAGACCCTCTGCTGCCGGGGCGACTTTTTTCCCGAATTTTCATGGCTGCAGTCGACCACCACCGATGGGTTAAGCTGAGCGCTCCGCATCATTTCTTCGGCATTTTCTACATCTTCTTCGTGGTAATTAGGCCCGCCTCTGCCGCCACGCAGAATTAGGTGGCAGACATCGTTTCCGGTTGTGTTAAGCACACTGGTACTCCCCTTCGAATCAATCCCGATAAAACTGGCCGGGTGGGTAGCCGATTGCATAGCATTAACCGCCAATTCCAGATTACCGCTGGTACCATTTTTAAAACCCACCGGCATTGAAAGACCGCTGGCCAGATTACGATGGGTCTGGCTTTCGGTTGTACGTGCTCCGATTGCAGCCCAGGATACCAAGTCGTCAATATATTGAGGCACATAGGGATCCAACATCTCCGAGCCGGCCGGAAGTCCCAAAGATGTGATTTCCAGTAAGGTCTTTCGGGCGGTTTCCAAGCCTAATGCAATATCATAGGAACCATCCAACAGAGGGTCCACTATAAGGCCACGCCAACCGATAGTAGTACGCGGTTTTTCAAAATAGACCCGCATAATAATGTAGATTCTATCTTTTACCTGTTCTCGGAGTTCATTCAATTTATGGGCATAATCCAAGGCAGCCTGAGTATCATGTATAGAACAGGGGCCGATGATGCCCAGGATACGGGGATCTTCCCGATTTATTATTCTTTTAACTGTCTCTCGGCTTTCGTACACCAGTTCTGCCGACTCATCGGACAGGGGAAACCGCTGTTTCAATTCAACCGGCGGAATCAGGGGCTGTATATTATCTATGTGAAGATCATTTACCTTGCGCATTGTCATTTTCCTTTGTTTCTATTTTATGCTTATTGCCCAACTGTGTGTAGAGGTATCGTTTAATTTTTCTGGTTGGTGTCTTTTCAAAGGGCTCATTCTCCTCTAAAATTTCACTTACCCTGGAAAAGGCGTTTAGCCGTTTGTTCACTTTTTGCTTCAAATGGGTCAAATACTCATTTGCTTGCTTAGAGATATCAACTGCCGACTCTGCTATATCTTTTACCTGTTCTCTTAAAGAATCGTAATCGATATGTACCATGGCTATCAACCGCCCCTCCTCTTCGACTACCAGCGACTCATTCACAAAATCATATTCATTTATAAGCGCTTCTATCTCTTCCGGATAGATATTTTCACCACTGGGTCCGAGAATCATATTTTTAAGACGACCACGAATAAAAAGGTACCCATCCTCATCTACTAGGCCTAAATCACCGGTATGAAACCAACCGTCAGGAGTCAACACTTCAGCAGTTTTTTCCGGTTCCTTGAAATAGCCCTGCATTACTATTGGACCCTTCACAAGAATCTCCCCCTCACCTGTAGCTGCATCGGGTTGATCGATTTTAACGGTAACTCCCGTTAAGATCGGTCCTGTTGAGCGATACCGTGTGTAAGCAGGACCACAACCGGCAATCAGCGGTGCAGTCTCGGTAAGTCCATAGCCGATAGCGTAGGGAAAGCGGGCTTCCCGCAGAAAGAACTCCACGTCCTCCGCCAGAGCAGCCCCACCAATACCGAAAAATTGAATATTCCCACCGAAAATTCGCACAAGTCCCCGTCCTATGAGTCGATTTATCAGTTTCCGAAGGGGCGGCAGTTTATATGCTGAACGGCTCAACCAGGTTTTGTTGATTTTGGGCAGGACGACTGAGCGGTAGATCTTCTCGATTAAAAGCGGTACTGAGAGGACCGTGTGGGGACGTACCTGCTTAAGTGCCGGCAGCAGCACCACTGGGGCGGGCGGCTTTTTGAGATACACCACATGGGACCCTAACAGAAGCGGGGTAATTAGGCCGACGGTACACTCATAGGTGTGTGCAAGGGGGAGAATCGACAGCAGCCGGTCCCCCGGTTTAAGCCGTGGAATATCTGCAGAGGCTTCCGCATCATAGACAAGATTCCTATGGCTCAACATTACCCCCTTGGATTTTCCGGTGGTTCCGGAGGTGTAAATAATCGAGGCAGTATCGTCCTCAGCGACCACTCCGCTCATCTCCACCTCGTGTTCTTGCAGCTGAATCTGTTCCCAGGTCTTGCTCTCGGTTTTTAGGTCGGCAGCCGGCACCGGCCGGGGGAGCTCCGATAGAGAGTCAATGCACAGCGCCGGTTTGCTGGAGTCTTCGATAGATGTTCGAATTTTATCCAGCAGCTTCACACTTACACAAAAAGCTGACGGCTCGGAATGGTTAATAATATTGGCAATCTCTTCGGTATGAAAATCGGTGAGGATGGGTACCACTACCGCACCTAATGTAGTTACTGCAAAATAGCACACGGCCCAGTGAGGCTGATTCTCACTCAGCAGAATTACCCGGTCGCCCTTTTTTATTCCCTTATCTTTCAAATAATAGCGTAAGGAGACCACGCGATCATAGAAATCTTTATATGACAGTGAATCTTCATCGACATAAGACAGTACGTCGTAGTGTCCGTACTTTTCTGTACTTTCCACCAGCAAATTTTCTAGCGTAAGAGCCTTTAAGCGCACGATCTCACCTCTTATATAGTATTTTTGAAGGATGTTGAGAAACAGTCTATCCACTTTAGTACGCAATAAAAGTTTAATCAACATTCTCTTAAACATTCTCTTGAGGAGAGGGACCGGTAATGACACAAAAAAAGCATGCAGCATCGCGTCCCTTATTTGACTTCAAATGGAAACTATGATAATTCTTTAGGGCACTAATATAGAAGGAGTTATCTATGGCATCACGCATACGCAATATACTGACAATGGAGCCTACAGAGCAGACGGTTACTGTTGAGGGCTGGGTTAAAACCAAACGCGACTCAAAGAACCTGACTTTTTTAGAAATCACCGACGGATCTTCCTTCCGCGGCATTCAGGTAATTGTCGACCACGACGCCGAGGGGACTTTTGACCACCTCGATGCTGCAACTACCGGCTCAAGCGTCCGAATCAAGGGCAAACTTGTGGCATCCCCCGGAAAAAACCAATCGGTAGAGGTCCAGGCCACTCAGGTCGACATAATTGGAGAAGCCCCGGCGGACTCCTACCCTCTGCAGAAAAAACGACACTCTTTTGAGTTTTTAAGGGAAATCGCCCATTTGCGCCCGCGAACCAACACCTTTGGTGCGGTTACACGAGTGAGAAATGCCTTGAGCTTTGCAATACACAGATTTTTCCAGGAGCAGGGTTTTATGTACATCCACACCCCGATCATTTCGGCCAGTGATTGTGAAGGGGCCGGAGAGATGTTTCAGGTGACTACCCTGCCTATGGAAAAACTACCGACCCAGGATGGAGCCGTCGATTACAGCCGAGACTTTTTCGGTAAACAGGCCAGTCTGACAGTCAGCGGCCAGCTCGAGGCCGAAATCTACGCCCTGGCAATGCGTGACGTTTACACTTTTGGTCCCACCTTCAGGGCGGAAAATTCTAACACCAGCCGTCATTTAGCGGAGTTTTGGATGATAGAGCCGGAAATGGCATTCTGTACCCTCGAGGGTGATATGGAATTGGCGGAAGAGTTTATCAAGTATATTCTGAAGTATGTACTTGATCATTGTCCGGAGGATATGGACTTTTTTAGTAAGTGGATAGAAAAGGGAGTGAAGGAGAGCATTCAACAGGTGGTGGATTCTAAATTTCAGCATGTAACTTATTCAAAGGCAGTTGAGCTGCTTGAAAAGGCAGACCGCTCCTTCGAATACCCCATCGGCTGGGGAGAGGATTTGCAATCCGAACATGAACGGTACCTGACCGAAGAAGTGTTCAAAGGGCCGGTTATTGTCACTGATTATCCCAAGGAGATAAAAGCCTTCTACATGAAGCTTAACGAAGATAACAAAACAGTGCGGGCGATGGACGTACTGGTACCCCGCCTGGGAGAGATAATCGGCGGAAGTGAACGTGAGGACCACTACGATACTCTGTTGAAAAGAATTGAGGAGATGAACCTGAACCCTGAAGACTACTGGTGGTACCTTGACCTGCGCCGATACGGCAGCGTTCCCCACTCGGGCTTTGGGCTGGGCTTTGAACGGCTGGTACAGTACGTAACCGGAATGCATAACATTCGTGACGTAATTCCTTTTCCGAGAACTGTTAAAAACGCCGAGTTCTAATACACTGCGCAGACTCTATCGTTGAAGTTTTGTGAGCTCCCGGTCGAAAGCTCCTGCAAACAGGCGTATCTCGCGTTCGCCTATTGCGTCGCCGCCGACCGGGGTAACTCCGGCCTCCCGCAGCTCCGCTAATGCATCCCGTACCGAAAGACGTTCCCGAATATTCTCTTGGGTAAACACACTTCCTCGATCATCAAGTGCAACTGCTCCTTTTTCCACGACCCTGGCTGCAAGGGGTATATCATGGGTAATTACAAGATCACCCGGTTGTACATGCTCCACGATATAGTCATCCACATCCCCTGAACCGTGCTCAACCAGCACATTTTCTATCCTGTCTCCCTTGGCATCGGCGAGTTTACGGTCCGAGACAAACACCGTTTTGATACGCGTACGCTCGGCGGCCTTTCTGATAATACTGCGCACGCGTCGGGGACATGAATCGGCATCAACTAGTATTTCCATTACTTCTGCCCATCTGCTTTTGCTGGGATCGTAGCAAGATACAGTTCGCCCCGCCCGGAGAAGGTATAGTTACCTGCCCCATAGGGGGCAATAAAACTCTCACCGCGGACAATATGAAGGTAACTGTCCCCTGACTCAGAAAGGAGTTCAAAATCTCCCTTTGTGCAGATTCCAATTTCGAGGGATGTTCTGCCCTCCCACCTCTGGGAAATAGATTCCTCAGACTCTATCTGCAGTAAGTCAAACTCATCTATGGGCACCGGATAGCGGCGCAGGTTGGATTCTGCTTTCTCTCCCCGCAGTATATCCGCGGGACGAGGTTCGAAGGATATCACCCTCAGGAGCTCAGGAACATCCACGTGCTTCTGGGTTAGCCCGCCGCGAAGTACATTATCGGAGTTGGCCATTAATTCTACTCCCATCCCGGCAACATAGGCGTGCAGCACCCCGGCCGGTTGATAGAGGGCCTCCCCCGGAGAAAGTTCTACCACGTTAAGGTACAGTGGCGCATGCACGCCTACATTCACCCCGTGCTGCTCATAAAAAGTAACCACCAGCTCCGCCTCTTTCTGTTGGGTTGAGGCTGCTGAGGCCCATGAGTACAGCAATTCAATCAGCTCTGCCTGATCTTTCTCCGAAAGGTTCATAATATTTTCAAAAAATTGCTTTAGCCACTCGGCATCCTTAATTGCGCCGGGCGCATCCGCCGGTGCGATTTTTTCTTTATAGATGCTCTTAAATGTCTCATCCTCTAGAGTAGTGCCCAGGTAAGAGTACCAGGCATCTATTTCAGCGGCGGCTCTGAAGCCGCACAGAGCTGTAAAAGGGGTAAGAGCGCATATTATTTCCGGTTTGTGATTCCTATCGCGGTAATTCCGCTCGAAAGCATCAATCGGTATACCCGCCGCCTCCTCGCGATCAAATCCGTCCTGCGCTTGCCGGCGACTCGGGTGGGCTTGAATAGAGAGGGGCTGGGCTGCCGCCAATACCTTAAATAGAAAAGGAAGACCTTCTGAGAAGCGATCGGCTTCGGGGCCTAGGAAGTTAGAGGGCGACTCCTCAATTGCAGATTTCAGATCCATCCGCTTCTCATTCTCCTCCGAGAGGACCAGTTTCGACTGGCCCCGCGGGTGACTTCCCATCCACATTTCTGCGTAAGGAGTACCGGGTTTATTCTGAATGCCAAGCAGTTCAGGAATGAGGGCTGTTGAGCCCCAGGGATAATGTTGGATCAAATTCTCTAATTTAAATAGCTGTTTATACATAATATTACTCATGTTTAAAGTGTATAGAAGAGGCTTACTGCTGGTCAATGCAACAGCTCAAACTTTGGTCATCTACTGACTTCCAAATTTAGAATTGCTGTGTTCAATGCAGGTGCCTTGAAACCTAAGTACTATTTCCTTCATACTGTTGCATATAGAATAATCTCTGAAGGAGTCAACCATGAACCTATCCGAGTATCCCCATCGACGGTACAACCCGCTTACCGGCGACTGGGTACTGGTATCCCCCCATCGAACAAAACGTCCTTGGCAGGGGCATCAGGAGAAGGCACAGGTCGAGGAAAAACCCAGTTACGATCCAAACTGTTATCTATGTCCCGGGAACTCCCGGGCGGGTGGAATTACAAACCCCGACTACCAAAATACATTTGTGTTTGTGAATGATTTTTCAGCTTTGCTGGAGGACGCACCAACAGACCGAATGGATGAAGATAACCTGTTTATCGCCCACAGTGAACGAGGGGTGTGCAAGGTCATCTGCTTCTCGCCCCGTCATGATCTTACCCTTCCGCTGATGGAAGTAGAGGATATTCGGCGGGTAGTGGATGTGTGGGAGGAGGAATACCGCCGGCTTGGTGAGAAAGAGTTTATCAACTACGTTCAGATTTTTGAGAATCGCGGCGCAACTATGGGCTGTTCAAACCCTCATCCCCATGGACAGATATGGTCTAACGAGACTATTCCCCAGATACCTCAGCAAGAGACCAACATGCAGCGACACTACCTAGAAACCCATCAAAGCTGCCTGCTGTGCGATTATGCACAAAAGGAAACCGAGCGCGGAGAGCGGATAGTAGTAGAGAATGACTCATTTGTGGCGCTGGTTCCCTTCTGGGCGGTATGGCCCTTTGAGACCATGGTCCTGCCCCGTCGCCACGCCGCATCATTAAGCGATCTTACCCAGCCGGAACGCAATGATTTAGCCTCTCTGATGAAGCGGCTGGGAATCCGCTACGATAATCTGTTTCAAACCCATTTCCCCTACTCCATGGGCCTGCATCAGCGCCCAACCGATGCTCAGGAGCACAGTGAGTGGCACTTTCATATTCATTACTACCCTCCGCTGCTTCGCTCGGCAACTGTGAAAAAGTTTATGGTCGGATATGAGCTGCTGGCAACAGTGCAACGGGACATAAGCGCAGAGTCGGCCGCTGCCCGCTTACGGGAATTATCTGAAACCCATTTTCTCCGCCAGGAATAGCAGAAGGAGCATAATATGAGTTCAATCAATGAGAAAGCGATTCAACGCCTGTACGGCAGCGCCGACGAGCAGCAGCAACTCCTCCGTTATACTTCACTGCTGGATGAGTTTCATAATCGTTTTGCCACAGATCGGGCATATTTGTTCAGCAGTCCAGGACGTACCGAGCTGGGAGGGAATCATACCGACCACAACCACGGCAAAGTCCTGGCAGGCAGCATTCAGCTTGACAAAATTGCCGCGGTAACTCCCCGGGATGACATGCAGGTTGAAATAGTCACCGCAGGCTTTCCCAAGGATATAGCAGCCGATCTGCATCAACTGCAGCCACAGGAAGCTGAAGCCGGCCGCGCTTCTGCTCTGGTACGCGGAATTGCCGCCTATTTTGCCGAACGTGGATACGGATACGGCGGTTTTTCAGCGTATGTACACAGTCAGGTTGCAATGGGCTCCGGACTCAGCTCTTCCGCCTCTATCGAGGTACTAATCGCACAGATTTTCAATACCCTGTATCATCAGGGCCGGCTGTCAGCAATAGAACTGGCTCAGGCGGGACGTTATGCAGAAAATCAATACTTTAAGAAACCCTGTGGACTGATGGACCAGATTGCCTGTGCCCAAGGGGGAATCGCCGCTATTGATTTTACCGATAGTGAGTCTCCCGGGCTGGAACAGATTGATTTTGATTTCAGCAGCCACGGCTATCAGCTTATGATTCTAGATACCGGCGGAGATCATGCCGATCTGACCCATGAGTATGCCTCTATTCCCCAGGAGATGAGGTGTGTTGCCGCAGAGCTTGGCTGTGAGGTTTTGGGTCAGACGGATCTTGAGCGCTTAACGGCGGCGGCGCATCAAGTCAGACAGAGCTGCGGTGACCGGCCCTTCTTACGGGCACTGCACTACTTTCAAGAAAACCGGCGAGTCGAACTGCTGCAGGAAGCCCTGCAGTTTGAGGATATCAACGCCTACCTGAGGATAGTCGGAGAGTCTGGCACCTCATCCTGGACCCTCCTTCAGAACTGCATACCTACCGGGGCTGTCCAGGATCAATCAGTGGCCTATTCATTGGGGCTTCTGCAGTCTTTGTGCCCGGAGGGAGTTTTCAGGGTTCATGGCGGCGGCTTTGCCGGAACAGTGCAGGGGTATGTACCTGTGTCGCAATTCAAAGAGCTGGAAGAACAGCTGAACTCCCAATTCGGGGAAGGCGCCGTAACCGCTTTGAGAATTCGCAGCGAGGGAGTTATCCATTTAGATGGGGAGTTTCTTGACTGAACAGCGCATCTATCGTATAAAACAGCATGAAAAAGGAGTGAAAGCACAATGAATATTAGCCCACTACAAACAGTTCGCTACCAATTTGCACCTACCCTGCCGGCAGTGCTGCAAAACAACATAAAAAACGTTGGAATCAAATACGGCGAACAAACCGAATCGGTCGAAAACCAGACAAAGATGAAGGAATTGTTCCCCCATACCTATGGACTTCCGACAGTAAGCTTTGCGGCAGGAGAATCTTCCCACCGGAACAAGCCCATCAATATCGGAGTCGTACTCTCCGGCGGGCAGGCACCCGGAGGGCATAATGTGATTGCCGGAATTTATGACGCCCTAAAAGCGGCAAATAGCGAATCAAAACTGTATGGATTTCTTAACGGTCCGGCGGGTATCCTCGAAGACCGGCTTATAGAAATCACTGGTCAATATGTGGATCAGTATCGGAACACCGGGGGCTTTGATATGATAGGGTCCGGCCGAACCAAACTGGAGTCCGAAGAACAGTTTGCAAAAACCACCGAGGTGTGTAAAAAACATTCCATTTCAGCGATTGTAGTTATCGGCGGGGACGATTCAAATACAAATGCGGCGGTACTGGCTGAATATTACCGCAGGCAGGGCACCGAAATTTCTGTGATTGGAGTTCCCAAAACTATTGACGGCGACCTGAAGAACGAACAGATCGAGGTTTCTTTTGGGTTTGATACCGCCACCAAAACTTATGCTGAGCTGATTGGGAATATCGAGCGGGATGCGAACTCTGCAAAAAAATATTGGCACTTCATTAAACTGATGGGCCGCAGCGCCTCACATATCTGTCTGGAGTGCGCCCTGCAGACACAACCGAATGTGGCAATTATCTCGGAGGAGGTGGAAGAGAAACACACTACCCTTAACGAAATTGTAGATGATATTGTCAAGAAGGTAGTGAATCGCAGTGAACATGGAGAAAACTTTGGAGTTGTGCTGGTTCCGGAGGGGCTGATCGAATTTATTCCGGAAATGAAAACCCTGATTTCCGAGCTAAATAGCCTTTTAGCCGAACATGAGTCCTACTTTTCATCCCTCCATACCTTTGAAGATCAATCCGAGTGGATCAATAAGAATCTCACCCGTGATGCCTCGTATGTATTCTCTACCCTTCCGAATAACATTCAACGACAATTGTTGATGGACCGTGATCCCCACGGTAATGTACAGGTATCCAGAATAGAGACAGAGAAACTGCTGATCGAGATGGTAGAAGATAATCTGAACGAGTTAAAAGCTGAAGGAAAGTACAAGGGCAAGTTCAGTACCCAGCACCACTTCTTCGGATATGAAGGCCGTGCCGCTTTTCCTTCCAATTTTGATGCAAATTACACCTACAGTCTGGGGTACAATGCGTATCTACTGATTTCCTTCGGACTCTCAGGTTACATTTCCTCGATACAAAATCTATCTGCTCCTGCAGAGGAGTGGATTGCCGGCGGGATTCCCATAACCATGATGATGAACCTTGAAATGCGCCACGGTAAAATGAAACCGGTTATTAAGAAGGCCTTAGTACAGTTAAAGGACAAACCCTTTAAGACCTTTGCAGCAAAGCGTGAAGAGTGGGGAATCAAAACTTCATTTTCTTATCCAGGAGCAATCCAATACTTCGGACCGGATGAAGTGTGTAACCGCCCGACCATAACCCTCTCATTGGAAAGCCAATAATCTGCCTAAAATCTGCCTATAATCTGATTGAGGCTGCTCACATGCTGGGCAGCTCTTTTTTTTTCTCACTTTAAGAATTTTAACTTACTAACTTAAACCTACAGGCGCCGGTTTAAAATTGAATATATCTCATCCGGTGTAAGATCAACCGGAGTTCCTTTCACCGAACTAGTATCAGCGATATTACGCAACTCTGCAGAGGTAAACCCGTAATCGGAGAGTAAGGGCAGGGAGAACTCTTCTACCCAGCGGTAAAGCTCATCTACCAGGGATCGGCAGTTTTGTTCGGCATTTCCATGATCACTCCCGGTAAAGACGGTTGCCGCCTGGGAGTACTTTGCAAGTCCCCGGCTCTCGGTATCGCTTTTTAACAAGCTACCCACCACTAGCTCGCTGGCCGCCGGAAGCAGGGTACCACAGACCACCCCATGGGGGATGTTTCGGAGGGCTCCCAAGGGAGAGGCTAATCCGTGAACTACCCCTAAGCCGGCTCCCGCCAGAGCAACTCCGGATAAATAGGCGGCATAGGCCATTTGGCCCCGGGCATTCAAATTTTCCCCGTCACGGAGCGAAGCCGGGAGAGACCAGCGGCTGCGCTGCAATCCATTCAGCGCCAGGGCATCGGTAAAGGGAGTTGCTCTTGTAGACACATATGCCTCTAAGAGTTGGGTTACCGCATCCATTCCCGATGCGGCCGTCACGTCATAGGGACAGCTCTTGATTACCAGCGGATCAAGCACCGCCAGGTCCGGTACATAGGCATCGTTGCGCAGGGACTTCTTAAAGCCGTGTTCCCCTACTTCGCTGATAACCGCGTTTTTAGTCGCCTCCGCCCCGGTACCGGAGGTCGCTGGTATCGCGATCAACGGGTGACGCAGGGGTTTGGATATAAGGCTTCCCACTCCCTCCAGATATTCCCGCACACTTCCATGATGGTGAAGCATAACGGCTACTGCCTTGGCAGTATCGATCACACTGCCCCCGCCTACGGCAAGCACCGCATCTGCCTGCAACTCAGCGGCGGTATCGCGTATCTGATCCACCTTTAATGGCGAGGGTTCCCCGGATATCGGAAAATGAGGGGCTTCTATACCGGCAGCCCGCAGCTGCTCTTCAAACTGCTCACGGTACCCACCTGCAGAATATGAATCACCTCCGGTTATGAGGGCTACCCGGGAAAAACCCTGGCGGCGAAGATACTCGGGAATTGAAAATAGAACTCCTTCTCCAACTTTTAAGCTCGGAAGCGGAGGATTTTCAAAGACAAGTTTTTCATCTTCCAGGATTCTGCTTAACAGGCCCATCGGCAGTCCTCCCTTATTGTGCTTCTATCATACGAAACTAATGTGTAATTCGAGGATTAATGAAATCAATACCAATCCATGCATTTGTATTCGACATGTTTTGGTCGATTAGTCCAAGTTCAACCTGATCGGTTGTCTCGGCTACCAAATAGCGTTTTTCATCGAGAGGGAAACGAGCTCCCTGACCGTCTACGTCGACCGCCGCCATACTGTGTTTGTACACCGAAGATACCATCAGAATTGCATCAATCTGGTAGTGATGGAGGAGCATAGTATAAAGCAGCCCCCGGGAATCACAGTCACCACGGTTCTCCACCGCCGCCCGCAAGGGGGAGAGACAATCGGACAGGCTTTCCAGACGCTCGTACTCAAAACTCTGCACCCATGCTAACAGTACTGCGGCAATCTCCTCGGGCTTGTGATCCTGTGGTGATAGATAGGTCTGCAGTGCCGAATAGAGCGGACGGCTTCGGACGAACAAGTCACGATACACAAGCCGGTAGTACCGTTTCCAGGCAGCTTCCGCGTATTCGGTCCCCCCGTATACCGACAAAACCCGTGCTTCCCGTTCAATTACATCCTGGGTCGCATCGATAGCGGCATTACTTAAGGCAAGTGGAACCTGGCGGCCCTCAAATTGAATTTCAAAGCGTTCCACATCCTGAGCCGGATAGGGCGATACCGATTGACTAATAGGTCCCGGCTCTACCAGACCGCGGTCTCCGATAGCCAGTGAATCCATCGCGGAGAAAAGGGTATCCTGATAGGTGGAGAGTTTGCCCTTTAGAGCAAAGCCAACTACCACCACATCGATCCTGGGGGACTCGATACAGAGCACATATCCTTGGAAACGACGGTCCTGCTGTTGGAACTCCACCTGTGAGAGGTGGGCATCCATTCCGGAATGAGCGTAGCTGCTGCCGGCATATACATGGGCACCAAGTTCGGCGGCAACGGTAGAATGCATTTGGTTCACATCCTGAAACTGTCCGCCCGGATGCTGTTTAAGCAAAAAATAGGCTTCTTCTGCCTGGTTGACCGCCGAAAACTTGTTCTCTTCAATTCCCTGTACCTGCCAGCTGGCCGGCAAGTTCACAAACAGCTCCTCTCCAAACTGCAGATACTCGCCCCAGCTTTTTCCGGCCGGCACAAGCAAACACAAAAAAACAAACAGAACAGCGGCGCCCTTCCGTTCTAAGGCAGGAAGGGCCGCTTTAATAAAACTACTCACTGGACTCCCCGTCCACCTTGAAGCGCTTAATTTTCTTGGTGGTCGTCATTTCCATTGGTTCATTCAAGACTTTAAATCGCTCAATCCGCTTATACGGCATTAACTCGAGGTTTACCTCTTTTATAATGGAATCGATACGGGCTTCAATATCCTGGGAACTGAAGGCCTCGTAGTTGGGATATACAAAAGCTTCAATACCCTCGGTCTTCATTTTCTCGTCGGTCACATACCCCTTGACCATGATCTGCTCGATCTCATCGTACAATTGGAAGTAATCTTCGATTTCCTCGGGAAAGACGTTTTTGCCGCCCTCGGTTACGATTAGGTTCTTCTGGCGGCCGGTGAGATACAGGTAGTTCTCGCTGTCCAGATAACCGACGTCTCCGGTTTTAAACCATCCGTCATCGGTAAAGACTTCCTTGGTAGCCGCCTCATTATGATAATAGCCCTGCATTACCATAGGACCTCGGGCAATCAACTCCCCGTTACCCTCTTCATCCGGATCAAGCACCTTCATTTCGGCTTGGGGAATAACCTTGCCTACGGAAGCCTCTTTATAATGCTCCACCGGATTCAGGGTAAGAATCGGGGATGTTTCGGTAAGACCGTAGCCCTGCACAAAATCAATACCCAGCTGGTTAAACATACTGAAAGTCGATGAGGGAAGCGGCCCGCCTCCACAAATACAGATTCGATTAGTATCGAGGGACAACTTCTTCAATATGCCCTTAAACATCTTCTTTCCGGGGTTTACTCCAAAGGTCTTTTTAATAAACCCGCTCACGAACATCAACCCCCGGATAAGCCCGTACACCACAATACCCTTCTCACGGACTCCCCGCAGCAGGCCCTTCAACAGTTTATTGAACAACATGGGAATACCGAGAAACATGGTAACTTGCCCCTCATGCAGATCTTTCAAGATTTGCTTTATCACCAGTTTCTTGGCAAATACAATTTCCGCACCAACCGAGATAGCTTCGATGAACACCGCTAACATGGTATAAGAGTGGTGGATCGGAAGAAGGGCATAAAACACATCGGTATGGTATACGGACATATTCGCCTGAGCGAGAAAACAGTCGCTTACAAGGTTTTTATGGGTCAGCATAACTCCTTTCTGATTTCCCGTTGTACCCGAAGTATATAAGATGGCCGCTAAATCCTCTTCTACGGGCATTTCCCGGGCAGGAGCATCCTGGTCCTTTATATCCAGAATATAATGCTCTTTTCCTGGAGCTAAAGAAATTTTCTCTTTTAACTTTATTTTGCCTTCCTGTTCAATTTCCTCGAACTTTTCCTCATCGATGAAGGCAATCTTTGCATCGGAAAAATCAATAAAGGCGGCTATATCCTTATTTCTCAGCTGATAATCGATCGGAACCACCACTCCCCCGGCATACAGTACCGCGAGGTAGGCAATTGCCCATTCAGGTGAATTTTTACCGGTCACCGCTACGCGGTCGCCCTTTTTCACACCACTGTGCACTAGATGGTTTGAAACAGATTTTATTGCCGCCAGGGTTTCTCCATAATTGAGAAAGATGTTGTCCGGCTCGTAAATGCTAAAACAGCGCCGCTCCGGGAACCTCTCACTAGTGATGGAAAATAATTCAGGGAGTGTAGGCCACTCACCTTGAAAATGACTGCCCCTATATGCATCTAAAAACTTCCACGGTGCTTCCTTTTCCCGCATAGCTCCTCCTTTAGTCTATCCGAACATTTTCTATTCTTTTAAATCCTACTATAGCGGATGGACCCGTAGAACACAAGTGAAACTTGAAGGCCAACCTTACTGTTCTGCTTCGGTGTCGGTTCCGAGACGAGTCTGTGCAATAAAGCCGTGTTCAATCACTTCGCTGCGTACCTGCCGCTGCTGCTCATCCAAAAGAGGAACCCAGTTGTATTCAGTCAACAGGGCTTCAATGTGTTTAAACTTCGCTTTGTAGTTCATATGGGCATTTTCATGCACATAGTACCCAAGATATAGGTATTCACTTCTCCGCTGCCTCGCTAAGGCTATCTGCCGCAACACCGCATAAGTGCCGAGGCTCAAATGGGCATAGTTTGGATCCCAATAGCAATAAATGGCAGACAGCACAGAGGGGCTCATATCCATATGGCTCACCGCCAGCAATTTTTCACCCTCGTATATCTGCAGCTCCTTTCCGAAGGGGGCATTCTCGAAAAAGGAGTGTTTAAAATCCTCATAGCTGGGCTCTCCGTTGTGCTCGAACCTTTCCGAGTGAGCACAGTACAGGTCGTACTTCTCTGCAGTAGGTTCAAGCTCACTCTGCACAACCCTCAGATGACGGTTTTTCCGCAGCACACGTCTGAAGCTGCGGTTGAAGGTGAACTTTCTTACCGGAATGCGGATTGGAATACATTGGCTGCATTCACTACACAGGGGGCGAAAGAAATGTTCTCCGAAATGCCGAAAACCGATTGCAAGCATGAAGTTCATGCCTTCAGCGTCAATCTCGCGTACCACAAGGGTTTCACTCTCGAAGGTAAGCCCATCAATATATGGACAGGGGGTTTCAAGTAAGCCCATCGGAATGCCTTGAATATTCATTCCAAAATACTCGGCAAAAACAGCCTTTTTTTCAAGGGCTCCACCTTTTGGTTTAGGTGCAAGTGGTATAAAGCGTGCTGTTCAACTGGTGCAGAAAATAATCCTACTTACATTGACTGTCTTGGGTTGGTATACTACAGTATTTTTACTACTACATGGATTACATGGAAAGAAAAATGCAGATATACATACAAAAATGGAACGAATACAGCGACGAACAAAAGAACAGGATGTTCCAGCGATCGGAAATGGATATTTCCGAGGTGGAAGATTCAATTGCACAGATACTCGAGCAGGTACGTCTGAAGGGCGACCAAGCCCTCATAGAGTATACCCAACGTTTTGATAAAGCCGATCTTAGGACTGTCCCACTGCAGGTACAACCGGAAGAGTTCGAAGCCGCGGCTCAAGCCCTTGATGATGATCTAAAGGGATCCATCGAGTTTGCAGTCAACACCACCTGGAACTATCACTTGTCGCAAAAACCGGAGGGCATGCAAATGAAGGAGCTGCACCCCGGACTTATAGCCGGGGAACGTGCCCTTCCAATAGATTCGGCAGGACTGTACGTTCCGCGCGGCCGCGGCAGTTTTCCTTCGATGCTGTATATGCTGGCGGTTCCTGCAAAAATCGCCGGGGTACCTTCAATTCAAATTGTCACTCCTCCTAATCCGGACGGAAGTGTGGATGCGGCGTGTCTGTACGCTGCCAAACTAATCGGAATCGAGAAAGTTTTCCGGGTGGGGGGAGCCCATGCAATTGCGGCCCTGGCCTACGGCACCGAAAGCATTCCGGGAGTGCTCAAAGTAGTCGGCCCCGGCAGCAGCTACGTCACGGCAGCTAAACGCCTGCTGGCCTCGAAAATCGATACGGGCTTACCGGCGGGCCCCTCCGAATCTATGATTATTGCCGATGAACAGGCAGATGCCTGGAATATTGCACTGGATTTAATGGTCGAGGCGGAACACGGCTCCGACTCATGTGCTCTGCTGCTGACGGATTCACCCGCCCTCGCAGAACAGGTGCGCTCCAGTGTGAGTCAAATAGGCGGTTCGCTTCCCGCCCCGCGAGCCGGTTTTGTGCAGGATGTATTTAACCGCTACGGGGGAATAATCCTCACCGAGTCTATCGATGAGGCAGTGGAAATTGTGAACCGCTTTGCCCCGGAACACCTGCTGATTAACACCCGTGAACCCTTTCATATTATGAATAAAATCACCAATGCCGGTGAGATTCTGTTAGGAAAGCACCTTCCCTTTTCGGCGGCCAATTACAGTACCGGAGCGAACGCGGTATTACCGACCGGCGGATGGGCTAAGAGCTACTCTCCGGTATCGGTCCGCGATTTTATGAAATTCTCGTCGGTGGTGTATGCAGAGAAAAACGGATATCAACAATTAAAAGAACACGTAATACGTATTGCCGAGTATGAAGGCTTTATTACCCACGGAAATGCCCTTAAGATGCGGAGGGAAGAGTGAGTGATACCAGTAATCCGGCTGAAGAGCTGTTTGCCTATTTTGGATCGTTTGTAAATTTTGAACAGAAGCAGAAGCAGACTATTCGAGAATATCGACTGGACCGTATGCATCAGCTCCTCGAGTTTTTTGGAAACCCCCATACCCGTCTACACACTATTCATATCGCCGGCTCAAAGGGAAAGGGATCTACCGCCATATATCTGGCCCGCGGATTGGAAGCTTTAGGCTATCCCACAGGCTTATACAGTTCGCCACACATAAGCAACTACCGAGAGCGCATCACCAAGGCCGGCAGTTTCTTTCCAACCGAGATGTACCTCGAAGTCGGCGGCCGGATCAAAAAAGCTCTTCCGGAATTTAAGCGTACAGTACTGGCAGGTGAGGCCGAACCAACGGCGTTTGAATTATTTACCCTATTTGCGTTTCTTCTGTTTGTAGAGGCCGGCTGCAGCTATGCGGTAATAGAGACGGGAATCGGAGGGCGGCTGGATGCCACTAATGTAATCACGCCACAAGCGGCGGTCATTATGCCGATTGAATTGGAGCACACCGACATTTTAGGATCGTCCCTGGAACAGATCGCTTCTGAAAAGGCAGGAATTATCAAACCGGGCAGACCGGTGTTTGTCTCCCGCCAGAGGGAAAAAGCGCTGGGGGTGCTCAGGGAAAAGGCCGAGGAGAGCCAGAGTCCGTTTTATTACTTTCCCGAGTACCCCCAGAATTTCTCGGCGTCGGTCAACTCGCTGGGCACCCGGCTGAAGCTTCAATGGAAGGACGATTCACAAGGACAAGCAATTACTCTCAATTTAGCAATGCAGGGAGAGGTACAGGCAGAAAATGCTGCGCTGGCTCTGACCGTACTGCGAGAGCTTCTGCCGGAGCAGTTCGCATCATCCAGCTATCCTGCTGTACTGCAGGCGGTAGCCTCCGCCGGCTTGCCGGGACGAATGGAAAAGTGCCGATCCGCTCCTACGGTGATTCTTGATGGGGCACATACCCCTTCATCAATACAACGTACAATCACCGCTTTTCAGCAGGTATACGGTGCACAGGGGATATGTATTTTCGGCTCGGTAGAGGGCAAGGATACCGCTGGTATGGCCGCGGCTATCACTGAGGCCTTTAGTGATATTATTATTTCGCAACCCGGAACGTTTAAACCGAACTCCCCGGAGGAAGTGGCAAAAGTATTTCATAGGCTGACAGCGTCCGCAGAGCTAATTACCAACCCGAACACTGCCCTTCAAAGAGCTTTGGAGCTCTCCGGAGGCACACGACCGGTTCTAGTGACCGGATCATTCTACATGGTAGCCGAAATTCGTCCACTTCTGCAGAAAGAACACAGTTCGGGCATCCAGGAGGTTATATGAACCCAGCACTTGTTTCGGCACGAGCCCGCGGGCTGACCCCGTACACCCCCGGCGAACAGCCTCAGGATAAAACCTACATCAAACTGAACACAAATGAGAATCCCTACCCCCCTGCCCCCGCTGTCCAGACTCAGCTTAGGGAATCTATCGCAGAGGAACTCAGGCTCTACCCTGATCCTAACTCTACCCAGCTCCGCGAGGCGTTGGCCGGACACTATCAACTGACCCCAGAGGAGGTCTTCGTCGGGAATGGATCGGATGAGGTTCTCTCGTTTGCCTTTTACGCTTTTTTTGACCCTCACAACGGACCAGTTCTCTTTCCGGCCCACACTTACAGCTTTTATCCGGTGTACTGCACCTACTACGGTCTGGAGTACCGGAAAATTCCAATGGGCGAAGATTTTTCAGTACGGCTTTCAGGTTTCAGTGAACAGGATACTTTCTCGGGAGTCATATTTCCCAATCCCAATGCTCCCACGGGAATTGCAATTTCTCGGGAGCAGATTGCAGCCTTCCTAGGCTCGGCACGTAGTGACCGTGTGTACGTAATTGACGAGGCGTATGTTGACTTTGGTGCTGAGTCCTGCAGCGGGCTGGTTCGAGAGTTTCCCAATTTACTGGTGGTGCACACTTTTTCCAAAAGCCGTTCACTGGCCGGGTTACGACTCGGCTTCGCCCTCGGGAACCCGGAGCTCATAGCCACGCTTTTCACAGTAAAAGACTCGTTTAATTCCTATCCCCTAAACCGTTTGAGCCAACAGCTCGCCCTTCGTGCATTGGAGAATAAAAGCTATTATGAGAAGATGCAGGAGAAGATAATCGAAACCCGCGAGAGAACGGTCGACCGGCTTCGTACACGGGGGTGGAATGTACTGCCCTCCTCGGCCAACTTTATTTTTGCGTCAGCTCCGGGAATTGACGGCGGTACGCTGTATTCAGATTTAAAACAGAGGGGAATTTTAGTCCGCCACTTTAACCATACTGGTATTAAAGAGTTTGTTCGTATTACCATAGGTACTGATGAACAGATGGATAGGTTACTGGCCGACTTAGATGCGCTTTACTCAAAATAGTTTCGCATGCCGCTTCGCGGCAACCGAAACGACGAAAATAGCCGTATTCGGCTATTTTCTTAATAGGAGGAATCTTATGAAAAAGCTGCTGCAGGATCGTGTAATTGTTCAAACCGGGGATATTACATCAATTGAAGTTGATGCGATTGTAAATGCCGCCAACTCCAGTTTAATGGGTGGTGGGGGTGTTGACGGGGCCATCCACCGTCGTGGAGGGAAGGCAATTCTACAGGAGTGCAAGGAAATCCGTCAACATCAGTATCCGGAAGGGCTTCCAACCGGCAAAGCAGTGATTACAAATGCGGGAAAGCTCCCCTCCTCCCATATAATCCATACTGTCGGCCCGGTATGGCATGGAGGTAATCAGGATGAAGAACAACAGCTTGAAGCGGCGTATACCAATTCCCTATCAGTTGCATCTGAAACCGGATTAAAAACCGTCGCTTTTCCGGCTATTAGCACTGGAGTATACGGCTTTCCGAAATCAAAGGCCGCCACCATTGCATATCAGACTATCAAACAATTTCTCAACAGTCATAGCCTTCCGAGGGAGGTATATCTGGTGTTTTTCAGCAGCGATGATGAACAGGTATTTCTGGAGACATTGCAAACCTACAACCTGGAGTAGCCTGTGTCATTAAACTGGAAGGAGATCGACCTCGTACTGGAGGAGCTTCGTTTAGAGAACAGCTCTATCCAGAAAATTCGCCAACCCGATTTTAAGACCCTTGTACTTGATCTCTACGCTCCCGGAAACCGGCAAAGTCTGTTTATTTCTCTGGCCCAGGGAAAAACCCGTCTCCATCGGCTTACCCGCTCCTTCAAAAATCAAGTCCCTCTACAGCGTTTTGCCCAATTTTTACGCTCACGCATCAAGGGGGGGAAGATCCGCACTGCAGAGCAGATCGGCGGCGAGCGAATAGTACGCTTGGAGATCACCCGGGGGGGCGAAACGACACTGCTGTATATACGGCTATGGGGAGGGGCTGCAAACATTATCGCCACCGACAGCAGCCATATTATTCTGGATGCGTTCTATCGCCGCCCCAAGCGCAACGAGGTTTCAGGAGAGTACTTCAACCCGCAAGAAATAATTGCTGCCGCTAAAGCTAAAACCGCGGATGATACTCCCCCCAAGAAGTTCACCCCTCGCGAAAACCCTAGCTCATTGAGCTTCAATCAGTTTATTGAACAGGAGTATTTCAAGCGAGAGATAGAACAAGAGTTAGGTAGTCTTAGAGAACGGGCGGAGGCACTGCATGAAAAGCAGATAGCTAATATCGATTCTAAAATCTCCGAGCTGCAGCGCAAATCCTATGACAATGAGGAGCTTGAGGGGCTGAAACAGACCGGTGATCTTATAATGGCTAATCTGCATTTAATTCAGCCGGGAAGTAAATGGGCGCGCCTGGAGGATTTCTATCATGAAAACGCTCCCACCGAAATTGAGTTAGATCCCACCCTCAGCCCACAGCAGAACGGTGAAGCCTATTATAAAAAATATCGAAAAGCAAAACGCCAGGGGGAACATCTTAAAGAAGAACTTGCCAACCTTAAACAGAGTAAACGGCAACTGCAGCAGCAGACCGAACAGCTGTATGCAATCGACGACCCTGAGCAGCAGCTGCAGGCACTTAGGGAGTTTATTTCCCAGTACAGCCCTAAAAAAGGCCAGAAATCCGGCACCGCCGCACCGGGCTTGCGCTTTCAGTCCGGTCAGTTCACCATCCTGGTAGGGCGAACCGCCAAGGAGAACGATGCACTCCTCCGGCATTATGTACGGGGCAACGATTACTGGCTGCACACCCGCGACTACCCCGGTGGATATGTCTTTATTAAATACATCTCCGGTAAATCGGTTCCCCTGGAAACCTTGCTGGATGCCGGCAATTTGGCTTTACACTACTCTAAGGGAAGAGCCGGTGGTAAGGCTGAACTTTATTACACCCAGGTAAAATACCTTCGACGGGCAAAAGAGGGACCCCAAGGCCTGGTCATTCCAACACAAGAAAAAAACATCTCGATAGAACTGGATGAGGAGCGGATACAGCGATTACTGAGCTAATACACCCCCCTGTTCATGATGGATTGAAAGAGAGGGCTATGTGCGAGATAATACAACTATGGAAACTGGATCGAACTTTCGTGCTCCACTAGTAAGCGGTATATTTTATCCTGAAGATGCGGATACCCTTGTACAGTTAGTACAGGATCTGCTGGACAGGGTTTCTTCAGAAGAGGACCAACAGACAAGTCCCCCACCGGGACATCAACTGCGCGTTTTGCTTGTACCCCATGCCTCATATCCGCATATAGGCAGCTACCTTGCCAGGGCTTTTCTGCATGTATCTATGACTATGCCAATTGAGCGGGTAGTACTTGTATCTACAGTACATCGGGATTTCGAAAAGCGGGTTTGGCTTCCGGATTTCGATGCGTTCCGATGTCCCCTCGCCGATTTCCCGGTAGACAGGCAGTCGATACGCAGCCTCACCGACAGTGCCTCCAGCGACAATTCTTCCAGCGACGGAGAACCTTTTCAAATAAATAATATCCCCTTTGCTGAGGAGCATTCCCAGGAGATACTCCTGCCCATGCTTGCTCGAACCCTTCCTAATGCGGTTATCCTACCGCTGCTGCTTGGTCAAAACTCACGAGAGCTCATCCAGCACACTGCACATGCCTTAAAACAGTTGCAGCTGACTGAGGACCCGCATACCCTGTTTATCATAAGCTCCAATCTCAGCAGTTTCACCGATTCAGTGAATGCCCAGAAGCAAGCCCAAAGTTTTCTCTCTGAACTTGAACAGGAATCGCCTAATTTTTTGGCTTCACGCCAAATTACAGCCTGCGGCCGGGGCGGACTTCAGCTGGTTCAAGAGCTGTTCCACGGAGACCTCACTTACCTGAATTTGGAAGTGGGACGCTCAGGGGTCATTCAGCCTGAGCAGAGAGAGGTATGGTACGGAAGTTTTGCCGGTTATATCCCTATAAAAACACATACCACCAGGGAGGAGTTATGAATTTTAGCCTTTCTTCACAGGAAAAATCTATTTTACTCAAGACAGCCCGCGAGAGCATCCGCGGAGCACTTACCGGAGAGCCCCCACAATACCCCGAAGCAACTGAAAACCTGCAGCAGGACTGCGGCGCCTTTGTCACCCTGCATGCAGGGGAAAAACTGCGGGGCTGCATCGGACATATAATCGCCACTAAACCGCTGCTCGAAGCGGTGAAGGAGTTAGCCCGGTCAAGTGCTTTTGAAGACCCCCGTTTCCCCCCCCTGAGGCTATCTGAATTGGATGCGGTGGATATAGAAATCTCCGTGCTCACCCCTCTGGAGCGGGCTGAATCAGCCGAACAGGTTGAAGTCGGAGTACATGGGGTATATATTAAATCCGGTGCCCGTTCGGGAGTACTACT
The DNA here is from genome assembly GCA_021736475.1 of Spirochaetia bacterium. Lineage (GTDB taxonomy): Bacteria > Spirochaetota > Spirochaetia > DSM-16054 > Sediminispirochaetaceae > DSBN01. Next base: position 29,678 of record JAIPFV010000002.1, read on the forward strand.
ACCACAAGTACCGGTAGAACAGGGCTGGAACCGCCGCCAATATTTAAGCAACCTCTGCCTAAAAGCAGGCCTTGCAGGCGACTGCTGGACCAGCCCCCAGGCCGAGTTGTATCTGTTCACTGCCATAGTGTTCGGGGAGAAGGAGCAATAATTTTATGCAGACATCATCACTAGTTCGATCAAACGAGATCTCTCCACCCCTGGTAACCCCTCTGATCAGCGGAGAGCATAAATACACCGGTATTAGAATCGCACCTGCCCATTCAGGACTTCATAAAACGATTCGAAATCCGCAAAGCTTAAGCGGCTGGTATGTGTCTGAAAACAATATCTCCCCCTGGCAATGGAACTCAACCATGGAGCACCAAAAGTGGCTCTACCTGACCTTCTCCGATACATCCCAAGACCTACATCCCCTGAGCGATATATTTCATATGAAGATCGAGGGAACCCTTCGTATGCTCGAACGTTATTTGCGGGCTCTCAACAGCCTTGCTAATCGTGAAAAGCTTGATGCCAATGCGTTGTATCTTTCAGCCAGCTTCTATGATGAAAGCGGGAACTTCTACTTTCTCAATCCGCAAATTGCCCAGCTCACTCAACAGAATTATGAACAGTTAATCGGAACACCGGAAAAGAATGGAACCGGAGCTATCGGAGGGCAGCAAGAGATTCTACCGGTGTTGGCCAATCACCTGCAGCTTCAATTGCTTCGAAACAGCAACCAAGCCTCCAGTCAAACCAGGACACCGCTGCATCTACACACACAGCTGCCCCAGCTGAATCCACGGATTGCTGATTTTTTGTTCAAACAGGTAAATAACAGGCTCTCCTCTTCTCGATCTGATGCTCGTACTGCTGCTCGGGGCAGAGCTGCAAGGGCTTCTAGTTCACCCTTTGCCGATAAGATTCTGGAGTTTGCAGACGAAATTTCCCTTTGGCTTGACAGCACGGTTTTTGAAAATATCCATTTGGAGCAGGCCGAAGAGCGCCGGAAAGATGCTAATGCGGCGGAGCAGGCTATCCGGAAAAGAGAAAAAAGGCGTAATTTTAAAAAGAACCACGGTTCCACTGTTTTTATTAGTGCAGCAGCTCTACTAGCATTAGCCTTCTTTGCGTCCCCCTTTGTAAAAAATGCATTCGAGCCGGATATTACCGTTGGACTTACTCCTGTGGAAGTAATTGAGCTATTTTATCAAAGCCAAAACAGCCTAGACCACGAGGCAATGAATGAGTGCACCAGTAGTTCAGCCGGAAAAGCTTATATAAACCAAGTCACTACTCTGTTTGTAATTTCAAGAGTTCGTCAGGGAATCGAAATGAAAGATGTTTTCACTCCAGCCCCGGAATGGGTAGCAGCCGGACAGCCTGAATTGAAGGACACTAGTTTCGTCTTTGGTATCACCGATCTTAACATAAGAGCCACCAGCGAGAACCGTCAGTTTGAAGTTGCTTTCATCAAATGGTCGACCCTCCCACCTAAAGCTGAAGAGCTTACTTCAGAAGAGAAAATGGCGGAGGTCGCATCCACCGATGAAGTGCAGGCCTTTCGGGTTAAAGAAACCGTACACCTGATCGATACATCCAAGGGGTGGAAGATAGACCGTATTGAGCGGACCCACTATGAACCCTACGACTTTAGAACAGCGATGCAATCAAGGTAAACACAGAGGTGCTAAAAAAAAGACCGCTGGAAATACTCATGGAAAGAGCTAAATTATCACGAACACCCCGATTCATGTCTCCAACCAGGGGATCGGCATAGGCAAAAGTGAGCGCGGCTGCCCCGAAAACAGCTCCTATACCGGCAGTCAAAAGCGAGCCCCGCCTCAACTGTGACTGGGTAAAATTAAACTGAGCTCCGGGAGGAGGCTCCTTGCCTCCGTCTTCTGTGTCTGTCGAAGTCTCCGTCTCTGCCGCAAACTCGCTCTCAGGGGAAACAGCAATGGGAGTAGCCTGAAAATCGTTCTGCCTCCAGAAAGTCTGTATTTCCGATGAAAGAACATCCCTTTGAAAGGCATAACGAGGCACAGCGGGGGATTCTTCGACATTCTCTGTACTATCACTAAGCTCATATACAGACAGCATTTCATCAGCGGAAAGCTCAACCCCTTGCTCACTGAACAAGTCAGCTTCTGTTTCTACGATATTCACGGTAGGCTGAACTTCCACCTGCCCTTCAAAGCAGTATACAGAGGCAACCGTAGTGTTTTTTTCTGAGTTGTAAAGTATATCGTATCCGAAATCGGTTCCCCGAACCCCTGCGACCATACTCGGACCTGTGAGCGCAAACTGTGACAGGCCTGCTAACTTTTGAACTCTGGCCCGAACACGGCCATAGGAGACCTTGTAGCGAGAGGAGTCCGGTTCGGAGGCTTCGTCAATTTTAAAACTGGTATTTTCAGCTATCTTGAGCACATTCCTGGACCCTGTCACCTGAATTTCCAAAAAGGTACCCTTATACGTGTTTATATAATCTCCCGGATAAAAGTCCAATCCTTCAACAATGTCGGCGGCAAGATCGTACACTTCCGATTTCCCATCACGCACTATTTCGAAACTTGTACCGGATGCATAGATTAAACTGCCCGCAGCAGCATCTGCACCGGTAGAAGCCTGGCTCCACAGGGGCATGAAAGCACTGCAAAGGAACAGGGCTGTTATCCATACTCGCATCATTTGGCTCCTTTTGTTCATACTCTCAGAAGTGTACCGCAAAACCACCCGTATATCAAACAAAATCAGAGACCCGTATAGAAATCGCCTCGGACTCTTCAGGAGTATACCACTCGGTCTCGGCTATTCGCTTAAAAAAAGTAATTTGTCGTTTTGCATAACGGCGGCTGTTTTTTTTAATTTCAGCTCTGATCTGATCGAACATAGTTTCTGTAAAGCTTCCGATCTCGGGCCTATGAATATCTGAACTTTCATCTTCAAAGCGTTGGGCTTCAAAAAACTCGCGATATCCAATCCCACGCATCCCGGGATCTTCAGCTGTAAAACCCCGTGCTATCAGCTCCCTCACTTCGCCCACCAGCCCTTCCGCCCACATTTGCTCTACCCGACGATCAATTCTAGAGTAAAGCTCCACCCGTTCCCGGTGCAGACCGAGAACTAAATACTCATACCCGGGTCGCAGGGATGGAGACTGTCGGTAGCTGCTGAGAGGCTTTCCAGAGCTATACTGCACCTCCAACGCCCGGATTACACGCTGAGTATCATTTGGATGCAGTTTTTGGGCAGTCACAGGATCACACTGCTGCAGTTCCTGAAACAGTTCTTCCCTGCCCGATTGCCGCAATCTTGTATAGAGGGACTCTCTAATTTCCACATCCGCCGATGGGGTTGGGGGAAGACCGTACAAAAAGTGGTAAAAGTAAAAGGCGGTCCCACCGGTGATCAATGGGATGTGCCCGCGGGAACAAATATCCTGTATCAAACGGTCCGCATCTCGCACAAACTGCCCGACATCATACTGTTCAGTGGGACTGCACATGTCTATTAAATGATGGGGAATTCGCCGCTGTAGTTCAGATGACGGTTTTGCGGTTCCAATATCAAGGGAGCGATACACCTGCATTGAGTCGGCATTGATGATTTCAAACTTATGCTCGGAGTCAACAAAGAGCTGTTCCACCAATGCGGTCTTGCCGACCGCAGTGGGACCGAACAGCAGTACGACGGGTAGATTATTCTTCGATTCTATACTCAACTTTTTTATCAAGGATCTGTTTGATTGCGGTGGGAACCACTTTTCCGTTATTTATTTCAACTTCCTCATCACCGGTAATGGTTAGCTGATTTGCCCGCTTAATGGCGGCAGAGGTCATTTCGTAGATATTTCCTTTCCAGCCTACAAGCTTATCGAGGGGTATTATCATAAAGTTTCTCCTAAATTAATTACGTCGTTTATATACGTCGTCTAAATACGTCAGATTCTTTGGTGCATACAGTATAGCAAATTAGTCCTTCTTCTGTAAAGAATCAACTGCTTGTTCGATTATATCGGCGATTTGAAACTGATTCAGTGTATCTGCATCTACAATTAAATCGGCAAAATCGTATTTATCATTATCGATCCCGTAGATTTTCTTGTAGCGTCCATTGTCTCGTAGGTCCCGTCGGTGGGTCTCCTTCAGTTTATCCTCAACACTTCCACCCTCACGCTCGGCAATTCTGGCAGCCCGTGTTTCGAGTGAAGCCTTCAGATACACCTTCAAGTCCGCATCTTCTAACAGCCAGATTGCGAGTCGCGAACCCAACACACAGTCCCCTTCCTCAGCCATTTCGACCTGCTTTCTATCAAGCTCCCGGTCATACGAGTAATCCTTCTCAGCCAGACTGCAAAACTCCTCGAAATCTATCCCTTTTTCATCGGCCATATCATGAAAGGTATAGTTTATAAGGCGTAGATTCAGCCTCTCCGCAACTATACGGCTTACAGACGAGTTTCCGCAGCCGCTCTTACCTGAAATTGCAATTTTTAAGCCGGTGTTCTTATTCGACATTCCTTAGTTGCTCCCTTATTTTTTCTAATGCATCCTTTGCCTCAACCACAGCTTGGTTAATTGCAATGATATTACTTTTTGAACCGATAGTATTAATTTCCCGATGCATCTCCTGACAAATAAAATCCAGCTTTTTCCCAACGCCACCGCTTTCCTGCATATAATTCATAAACTGATCGAGATGACTCCGCATCCGTACGGTTTCTTCGCCTACCGAATATTTCATCAGCATCACAGCAGTCTCGGAGAGGATACGGTTCTCATCGTAATTCTCCCCTACCAGTTCTTTAAAACGCTCGGTAAGCTGATTCTGAATATACTCTTCGAGTTTGACCGAATGGGCTTCAATGGTGGCCAGGCTAGCTTCTAAACTTTGCATGAGGGCACGGATATCCGCATCGGTAGATTCACCTTCTCTCTGTCGGGATCTTACAAATTCAGAGGCAGCCGCTTCCAACTCCTGTAAAACCAACTTTTCAAACCATTCGAGGTCACGGTTCTTTACCGGCTTGATAACTCCTTCTAACCGTAAAAAGTGGCTTAACCGGGGTTCTTCTTGCAGACCGACTGTTTCCGCCAGTCGGCGCAGTGCCGCAGCATACTCTTTGGCCGCACTCTGATCAATATACACCTCCAAATCCTCTTCCAGCTCCTTTACCCGCAGGGATATTTCAACCCGCCCCCTAACTATCCTTGATTTTAGATAGTTACGTAGTGCAGGTTCCAGAGGCGAGAGAAAGGGCGGAGCATTAATCACAATGTCTAAATATCGATTATTGTAGGACTTTAATTCAAGAGCAAGATTCACCCGTTCATCCTGATATTCTCGGTATGAGTATCCGGTCATGCTTATCATTTATTTTTCTCCAACCCAAAAATATTATACAACGTAAGTCCAAGCCGCCAATTATCACCGGCACCCATAGTAATAAACAGGTCGCCTGGCTGGAGCAGCTTTTGTAAGTCCGGTTCCGCATCTTCTAACTCGTGATAATACCTCACCTGGGAATGCTGCTGCCTGACCGCATCATAGAGGGTCCGACCGTCCACAGACCCCACCTTCTCTCTGGCGGAGGCATAAATTTTATGGAGTATCACTATATCTGCATCCGAAAAGGCTGCCGCAAAATCCGGTAACAGAGCCTGAGTACGCGTATATGTGTGGGACATAAAATCGACAATTATACGCCGGTTGGGGTAAAACTCACGAAACCCCTGGAGCGTGGTTTTTATCTCCCTTGGATGATGACCGTAATCATCGGCAAACAACACTCCAGCCTGCTCCCCGAGTATCTCCGAACGCCGCTTACTGCCGCTGAAGGTCCCCAAGGCCCCGGCAATGGCATCAATATCCGACTCCGTTACTTTTCCCTTCGCATCCACCAGGATACCGTGTACAGCCGCGACTGCAGCAGCTCCGTCCACCACAGAGTGCACTCCGGGTACCTTTAGATGAAACTCCGAAGGCCATCCGGCAAGCTGAAATGTATGCAGCCCAGGGCTAAACCTGTAATTTACAATCTGAAAATCCCCGGACGCCTTAAAACCATAGGGAACCAGATGCAGATCCGAGCGCAACTGACTCACTTTGGCCGCACATGCGGACGCCCCTGAGTCATCGGCGCAGTAAATCAGCTTTCCCCCCTGGGGGAGTTTTAATGCATATTCGACGAAAGCCGATTCTATATCGGCATAATCACGATAATAGTCTAAATGATCAGCATCTACCGTAGTGATAACCAGCTGGTTGGGATGGAAAGCAAGAAAATTGCGCCGGTATTCACAAGTCTCGGCAATAAAATAACGATCACCTCCAAAGTATGTAGCCCGATTCTGAAAAGCTTTCACCGCCGACCCCACTAGAACCCCCGTCGGCAGGGCGAGGTCCTTCACGACTGTACCGGCCATGGCGGTGGTAGTCGTTTTCCCGTGCACTCCGGCGATGCCGGTGGCATGCAGGTCTCGCGACAGATCTCCGAGAGCCTGGGTGTATTCCACCAGCGGGATTCCACGTTCCCGGGCAGCGAGCAATTCCGGATGTGTCTCCGGATTGTATGCAGCGGAATAAATTACTAAATCCGTTTCCGCAGGAAGGTTTTCGGGCCGAAAACCTTCAGCATACGGAATCTTCAGATTTTTTAGAATTGCATCAGTATAAAACTGCTCTTCCGTATCGCTGCCGGAAACCTCTGCACCATGGCCCAACAGGAGTTCAGCCATGGCGGACATTCCTGTCCCCTTAATGCCCACTAAATATATTGAGGCCGTATTCAAATCTGGTGGTAAAATAGTGTTCGAAGCCATATTAGGATATTACCTGTCCTCATTCATTTGTTCAACATTACTAACGCACCATTTACAATGTATTATTTCCTTGACCTTCAACAAATGATCTACTACCCTTAGTATTAGTTTCGTATGCTGCGTAGCGGCAAGCGAAACGACGAAAATAGCTGCAGGCTATTTTCTTATTAGAAAGAGAGGATAAAAACATTGGAAAAGGTATTATCAATTGTGCTTGGCGGCGGGAAAGGCACACGACTTTACCCCTTAACAAAAGACAGAGCAAAACCGGCGGTTCCCTTTGGAGGGAAATACAGGTTAGTTGACATACCCATCTCTAACTGTATCAACGCCAATTTTAAGCAAATCTATATTTTGACTCAATTCAACAGCGCTTCTCTGCACAACCATATTTCAAACACCTATATTTTCGATGTCTTTACCCATGGCTTCGTCGAAGTCCTTGCAGCTGAGCAGACTTTTGAAAACACCAGCTGGTACGAAGGAACGGCCGATGCGGTGCGTAAAAACTTCTCTCATTTTCACGATCAGGAACCTACACACTACCTGATTTTAGCCGGAGACCAACTCTATCGTACCGATTTTTCGGATATGCTGAATCAGCACATAGAAAGCGGTGCTGAAATTACCGTGGCAGCTACTCCGGTTTCCCGCAACCAGGCGACCGGTTTGGGCATTATGAAGGCCGACAAAAACCGCCGGGCGGTTTCTTTCATCGAAAAACCGACCCCCGAAGCCAATATAGAAGAGATGAAAGTACCCCAAAGCATCCTCTATGCTCAAGGTATGCAGGCGGACTCCTCAAAGGAGTATCTAGCCTCGATGGGCATTTATATCTTTAATGCCGACACCATGGAGAAGGTTTTAGACAACAATTATACCGATTTTGGAAAAGAGATTATACCAATCGCAATCAGTGAAAGGCACGTGAACACCTACGTGTTTAACGGTTTCTGGGAAGATATTGGAACCATCAAGGCCTTCTACGAAACAAACCTTAACCTCGCCTCACTTACGCCGGCGTTTAACTTTTACGACGAGCAGATGCCTATCTATACACACCGGCGGCATTTGCCGGCGACAAAGGTTAACTTTTGCACTATTAGTCAATCCCTCACCGGTGAAGGCAGCATCATCACCAATGCATCAATTGTGAACTCCGTGGTGGGTGTACGTACCCTGATAGAGTCCGGCGCCAGCCTAGACGGTGTGTATTGTATGGGTGCAAATTACTACGAAACCCACGAGAAAAAACTGGAAAACCAGGCTAAGGGTGTTCCCAATATCGGAATAGGACGCGGAACAATAGTCAAACGTGCCATTATCGATAAAAACGCCAGGATTGGAGACGGGTGTCGTATAGGTATTGATCATATCGATCGCCAAGACGGGGACTACGGTAATTATTGGATTGTAGATGGAATCATTATAATACCGAAAAACGGGATAATCCCTCAGGGAACTATCATCTAAGAGATATCATCTAAGAGAATTGCTTAAACAACGAACAATACTTTTATCGGAATCCGCCATCGGCATATGCTTCAGATCGTTCAATGAGACCCATCTGATTTCCTGATGTTCATTCAGCACAAATGCATCACTGATCAAACGCACCGCGTACGCTGAAAGTTCATACATCTGATCACGATTCACAAATTGATCGCTGCAGAGTTTCTCGCCAACCACAATGTCTATCGAGAATTCTTCGAAAAACTCCCTTTTCAACGCCTGTTGGGGCGTTTCAGAGTCCCTTTTTTTTCCACCCGGAAACTCCCATGCTTCACCGATACTGCTGCCCGGCTTACGGAGGGCTACTAAAAATTTATCCTTCCTGCGGGCAATGCCCGCAGTCGAGACTCGGGGTAAAGGGTCGGATTGCTGCTTCACTGATGTATGCTCCACTACTTATCCTGAAGTTTCCTGAAATTATTTGTATCGTTAGAGAAACAGAACTCGGGGAAAAAGAAAATGCAGCAGTCCAATAACTACCAAAGTAATTCCAATGGCGCTCTTATTGTCCACGAAAATCCGCTGCAGCTTATCTATGAAAGAAGAGCCGATTTCCGACTGTTCTTTATAATAATCGAGAAAAAACACCCCGGCCATCAGCAACAGGCTTAGCGCCGGTAAAAGATCGCCCACTACGGCTACATCACCCTTTGTTACACTCAAAATCTTGAATATGCCGACCACGAGGGATAGTAGAATAAAGACCATACGCGAGGCAATATTAATCCGGAGCCCTTCGTGAAGCTTCTCTAACATAGGAATCTTTTCCTGTAAGAGAGGGGCTGCCAGTATAAGACCGCCTAAAATATTCAATATAACTGCAAGTAAATAAAATTGTACCATGTGACTCCCCTACCTGTAAGATATTATCAAATTATACAATCAATATAGCATCGTCAAGCTCTATTGTCTCATCTTTTTTTCTAAAGTCACGCTTTCTTCGCCTAATTTTATTGCAGCTCTAATCCTCACTGCGGAGGCCTCTTGCATATCTTCGGGCAACTCAATTTTTTTTCGCAGAATCCGCGAGTCGAGGGTTTCCCCCTCCGTAAAAGGGACAAATTCGGTCTGTACCCGTGTATCGCTCTCCAATATTCTAAACTCTATCTGAAACGGCTCTTTCGCTAAGCCGCCCTCTGCAATCTCGGATGGATTCGGTTGCAGCATCAAGCTTGTATATACTGCTCCTGCGTTGAGATACCCATGCAGCGAGAAAGAATATCCCTCAAAGTTGTCCACTTCGCTTCCAGGCCGTATAAACGGGAATACCAGGGTAAGAACCAATATTACCAGCAGGATATCGACAAGAATGATCAGAAGGCCGGGATTACTCCGAAACACGGTTCCAAACCGTGGTTTTCGGCTCGCCCCGGGCAGTTCGGGCTCCGGGGCACTCCCGCGGCTATGAAACTTTATTTCCCCTGAAGCTACATGCTGGTCGAACACTGACTGATCAGCCAGTTCCTTGGCTGAATAACGGGATTCTGTGGAGGGGGGCCCCTTCTGGGGGTCAGCGTGGTCCGGCGAGTTCATCTTTGTCTCCCCGGGCTTCATCAACCCAGACCTTGGACACCGCCCGTGCCAGGTCTTGGGCTAAAAACCAGCCCCCAGTCTGATATGCCAGGCGACCGGCTGCCTGATGTAGTGAAGCACCTCTGCAGGAAGCTTCAAAGGCAGACACTCCCGAGGCGAGCATGCCGGTTATAATGCCCGCTAAGACATCTCCCGAACCACCCGTGGCCATCGCCGGATTCATGCCGTCTACCACAGCAAACCTGCCTTCGGGAGATACAATCCAGACCACATGACTCTTCAAGACTATGACCATTTGAAGCTCTCGAGCCACAGGTACAACTGCGGACAGAGGATTAGAGAGGAGGCTCGGTTTATCAGTTTCAAAGGGACTATCCTTGACTAATGCAAGGAATTCACCCGGATGGGGCGTGAGAATCCAGCGCCCTGCTGTGGTGCTCTGCAGTTTGCTGCTTCCGTGTTCATTCCACAGTTCCCTGAGTACCCCGATACCATCGGCATCTATAACTCCGGGAAGGGCACTATCTAATAAGGTCTGCAGTATAGAACTGCGGGAGTCTTTTCCCCATCCCGGACCTGCCAAGAGGGCTGAATAACGACTTTTCAGATCAGCAGCCTGCATGGGCTTATAGGGGCTGACCATGGTTTCGGAAAGCTTGCCTGCCAGGATGGGATATATTTCCTGATCCGTGAACAAACTTACCAGCCCTGCCCCGGCCCGACCTGCGCCTTCCGCCGCCAGGGCCGCCGCCCCACTGGTTCCAACCCTGCCTGCCCATATAGCTGCATGGCCGCGAACATTTTTGTAATCCTGTGACTGGAAGACCGGCCTTCCTATGCCCTCCAGCAGTTCTCCGCTCCCCTCACTTTCAAGCTGGGGAGGGTTTTGCAGCAGTTGCGGTGGAAAGCCAAGCTTCACTGTACGAATAGTACCTGCATGCGGTCGTCCAGCGGGAGTATACAGGGGAACTTTTGGTAAGCCCATGGTCAGAGTAAGATCTGCCTTAACTGCGGGGTATTCTGCCAAAAAGCCACTCCCCAGGCCACTAGGCACGTCGATAGCAACCACGTAACCGGTGCTCTCTTCGTTTACGGCTTTGACCATGTCGGCGGCACTTCCGCGCAGCGCTCCGCGTATACCGGTACCGCTAATGCCATCAAACAGTACATCCGCAGTGCGGATCGTTGAGCGCGAGGATTCTTCGTCGGTTTCCCAAAAAACAATCGGTATACCGAGCTGCCTCACAATATGATAGTGCATTGCTGCAGCTTCGTTCATCCGGGTGGCATCGCGACACACAACAGTAACTTCATCTGTGGCCCTGAGGAAGGCTTGACGGGCCATTACCAGTGCATCTCCCCCGTTGTTGCCTCCTCCGGCAAGAAATACCATTAAGCGGCCTTCACGCCTCGGAGATGGACGAGTCACCTCCCACTCAAGAGAGAACTGCTGGAATGCCTTGATCCCGGCATTCTCCATAAGAAGGATCCCCGGTATCCCGTATTCTTCCTCAGCAAGACGGTCTATCTCAGCCATTATCTGGGGATGAACTATCCTCATCTTTCTCCTCCAAAAACCGGTCGGTTCTCCACCACACAACATCCGCACTGTATTCATGCACCAACAGAGCCGATAACACGCCATCATGGTTCAAATGGAAATCACGATACACAATCGATTCTTCGGGAATTTCGATATAGTTGCGTTGAATCACCGTGCCATCACGCCGCAGCAACAGCAGTTCAAACAGCTCGTTCTGATCATGGGTCATCAAGAAGAACACATTACCGCGACTATTCCCCATTAGCTCATAAAGGCTTCGTATTTTTTTTGACTCTTCAAACTCAGATACGCGATATTCATCGGTCCGTACCGGTACGGTTACGGAGCCCGCATACTTCTCGCTCTTCAGATCGTACCACCAAATTCGGGAGTGTTGAAAATAGATATCTCGTTTAGTCCCCCCATCGGTTTCTTCACCACCATAGTAATCTATCTTTAGATATAGGAGGTGTTCATCAATATCGGCGGTAACGGACCCTAGGGAGGGGAGATACTCCTGCCCCTCGGGCAAAGGGAGATTACTCCGGGAAATAGTTGCCTCGTATAACAGAGATCCCTGGGAACTGAACCAGTACACAAACCAGTGCTGAATAGAGCGGGATATTACTACAATTTCATCGGAATTAGTTACCTGGATCGATTCTATATAGGGAAAAGGTGTTCCTCCTCTGCCTTCTCTTCCGAGGTAATCTATCATGGTTCCATTTTGATCGAAGCGAAGCACCACCCGGTTCAACATAGCCTGAATATCTTTATCATATTCCTGCTGCATTTCAGAGACCCGGTCTTCTACCAGCAGAGTTTTGTCGGAGGTGACTGCAATTTCACCAACCTCTTTAAATGGGTACTTGAAGGCTTGCCTGTTAGAAAGCTGGTCATCAGGGGCGTTTTCATTCAGTAGAAAGGGCTCAGGGTTCTGGTCGGCATTGTAATAGAGCGATACTATATCACCGTAACTAGTAAATTCCATTACTTTCTGTGAGCTACCATTTGAGATAAAAAACAGTCCGTTCCGCATAAGAATACGGCTTTTCTGTCTAAAGGGAACCCCTCTTAGCTGAAGCATGTCCAGCTGGTCTTCCATTTTCCCAATCTCAAGCTCAAAGAGCTTCTCCCTTTCAAGGGTCTTCTTTTCATCTACCCGGCAGGAAAACAAAAACAGTACCAGTAACAGCATTAGTAGAATAATTAGTCGTTTCATCTTACCCCATAGTACTCTTCACAATTCAGTAATGTCAATTCGGTGAACTCTATGGTAGAAACATACCCTCATATCGTGTAAAATAGTATGCTGTTAACACTTAATGTTCTATGCAAGGCAGGATTTTTCTATATGATACAGAAGATTACAAATAAAATTATGGGGTCCCAGCATGAAAAGGACCTAAAGGCTATGCTCCCGTTGCTGTACCAAGTCAACCAACTGGAGAACTGGGCAGCTGAACTCACTCCAAATGATTTTCCTAAAAAAACAGCAGAATTCCGGGCCCGGTACCAGGAGGGCGAGGCCCTGGACAAAATGCTTCCGGAAGCATTTGCAATGGTCCGGGAGGCAGCCCGGCGCGTACTTGGCGAGCGACACTACGATGTGCAGCTGTTAGGAGGGATTGTCCTTCATTTCGGTAAAATCATGGAGATGAAAACCGGTGAAGGTAAAACCCTATCTAGTGTGACTGCCGCCTATCTGAATGCTATCCCCGGCAAGGGGGTTCATGTAGTTACCGTAAACGACTATCTGGCCGAACGTGATGCCGAATGGATGGCACCGGTATATAACTATTTGGGGCTAAGCGTGGGAGCGGTACTGCCTCAGATGGACAATCAGAACCGGATTGCTGCATACAAACAGGATATTACCTACGGAACCAACAATGAGTTCGGTTTTGATTATCTGCGCGACAATATGCGGTGGAGTTCGGAAGAGAAGGTGCAGCGGGACCACAACTACTGTATCATCGATGAAATCGACTCCATCCTCATCGATGAGGCCCGAACTCCCCTGATTATCTCCGGCCAGGCTGAAGACGATACCCGAAAGTTTATGGATGTGAACCGCCTGGTTCCCTTGCTTAAAGAATGTGATAAAGATCCTGACACCGGTGAATACCCCGAGGAGCCGGAGGGTGATTTCAAGGTGGATGAGAAGGGTAAACGGGTGACCTTCACCGAGGAAGGTATGAACCACATTGAGCAGCTGCTGATGAAGCATAAGGTCATTCAGGATTCACTGTTTACCGACAACAATTTTGAATATATCCACTACTTCACCCAGGCGGTGAAAGCTCACCGCATGTTTCAGAAAGATGTAGATTACGTGGTGCAGGAAGGCAAGGTTGAAATCGTCGATGAGTTTACCGGACGTATTCTCACCGGTCGGCGCTACTCCGAAGGGCTGCACCAGGCTATCGAGGCCAAGGAGGGTATCAAAGTTGCCAAACGCAATAAAACCTTGGCCACGATTACCTTTCAGAACTTCTTTAGAATGTACGATAAGATCTCGGGCATGACCGGTACCGCCGATACTGAGGCGCGGGAGTTTGGAAAGATCTATAACCTTGAAGTGGTTGTGATCCCGACCAATCGTCCAATGGTACGTCTTGACCAGGATGATGCTATCTACCTCAACGAAAAGTTCAAATACGAATCGATAAGTGATGAGATTGCCCGGCTGAAACAGAAGGGGCAGCCGGTGTTGGTTGGTACGGTTTCGATTGAAAAATCAGAACACCTATCTTCCCTGTTAAAGAAAAAAGGGGTTCAGCACGAGGTACTCAACGCCAAAAACCACGCTCGCGAGGCTCTGATTATCGCAGAGGCTGGAGCCAAGGGCTCGGTTACTATTGCAACCAATATGGCCGGACGCGGTACCGATATAAAGCTGGGGGGTAACCCCGATTTCCGGGCCCGCCGAAAAGTGGGTACCGAAGCGTCGCAGGAGGAATTCCGGGCAGCATATGAAAAAGAGTACCAGTCCTGGGTAAAAGACTACAACGAAGTCAAACAGCTTGGGGGCCTTTACATTTTGGGTACCGAGCGGCACGAATCCCGGCGAATCGATAATCAGCTGCGCGGCCGTTCCGGACGTCAGGGAGACCCGGGGGAGTCTCGCTTTTTTCTCTCCCTGGATGACGACTTGATGCGCCTGTTTGCAAAGGACAACCTCAAGAGCCTTATGGGGCGAATCGGGATGGACAGCGGAGAGCCGATTTATCATTCATTGATTAATAAAGCAATCGAGCGGGCCCAAAACCGTGTCGAGGAACGAAACTTTGAAATAAGAAAACATCTGCTTGATTTTGACGATGTACTCAATGAGCAGAGAAAGTTCATTTATGGTCAGCGAGACGAGATTCTTAAAGATTCAAACCTGAAAGAGCGGGTTGTCGGCACCATCCGTCAGTTGACCGAAGAGGTAGTTTACAACTATACCCAGAATAGGGGGGACCTTGATTCCGCCAAGGTCGACTTGGAGCAGGAGTTCCAGGCCAAAATGTACTATCAGCCTGATCTTTCCGATATCGATCTGCAGAAGGACTCGGAAGAGGAGATAGTAAACCGTATTGTAGCACGCATAGACCGGGAGATTCAGGACAAGATTGATGCAGTCGGGGTAAAGCCCTTCAATGACTTTATCCGGTACAACTACCTCCGACAGATCGACCAGCGCTGGCAGGACCATCTTGATGAATTAGAGGCCCTGCGCGAGGCGGTTTATTTGCGGACCTACGGACAGAAAAATCCGTTACTGGAATACAAGCTGGAGGGCTTCGATATATTCGACACCCTGATTTATAACATCAGAAGCCAAATTGCCAGGATGGTAATTAATGTTGAAATCAAGCAGCCGGAGCAAGCGCGCAGGAGGCAGCCGGTTGCCGCCGCAGCGGCCAGTCATAAGCAGTTGGGTCAATTTGCCGCCGGCGGAGCATCGGCAGCAGCCTCTTCAGGGGGCGGTTCTCAACCCCAGGGTGCGCAGGTAAAGCGAACCGTACCGAAGGTCGGCCGTAACGAGCCCTGTCCCTGTGGAAGCGGAAAGAAATACAAGCATTGCCACGGAAAGTAAAATACGAGAAGTGAAATAAAGCCGGGCCTTTTTGCCCGGCTTATTTATATAGGTATCCACCCAGAGGATTCACCGGCACATTATTTTTGTACAGTGAAAAGTGCAAATGGGAACCGGTGCTGCGGCCGCTGTTACCCATCAGGCCAAGCCGCTGCCCCTGAGAGATGTACTGATTTTGTCTGACCTCGATGGTACTCAGATGCCCATAGAGACTCTGATACCCGTGGTTATGTTTAATAACTACATAGTTTCCATAGCCCCGCGCCTGATTTCCCACGGCGACTACCCGACCTGCCATAGTGGCGTTCACCGAAGTACCCGTGCGGTTTGCTAAATCGACCCCGTAGTGCATGCGGCGCACTCCGGTAAAAGGATCGGATCGATACCCGAAACCGGAGGTAAGCCGACCGGCGGCGGGATAAATAAACAGGGTACCCATTGCTTTCTTATACTCATATTCACTTATCGCCGCACCCGGGATAAACAGCTTCTGACCAGGCTGAATTTGAGCTGTCTGCAGATCATTGGCATCTAATAGATTTTCCAGGGAAACCTCGTAGCGGGCAGAAATCTTCTCCAGCGAATCGCCTCGCTGCACCGTATACGGTACCCCATCGATGTCCGGAATAGTAATTTCGCTGCCCGCAATCAAGCGCCGGACATCATCGATTTTATTAAAACTAATTAAGGTTCCTACATCCAGATTGTTCTCAGCCGCTATCTCAGACAGGGTATCCCCCCGCTGTACCACATAAGAGTTGGTATTTACAGAAGTGACGATCGGCCTTTCCCCGAGAGTAATATCACCAGAACCGCGAGCTTCGGATTCCGGAGAAGCAAAGGCAAGCATTTCCCCGCTTATGGTACCGCTGCCCTCTGGTAAGTCAAACTGAAGCTCCTCTGCTGGGGAAATAGTGCCGTTCAGCTGCAGAGCCCCCAAGGTAAGCAGCCCTACTACCAACACTCCCGTACCGGTCAAAAGCAGCTTATGCTCATCTAATGTAAGTGGTTTCGGAAGTTTTAACTTCAACCACTTGGACACCTTCGGCAACTTCAATTTAGGCAGTCTGGGGCTTAAGCGGGTTGTGATAGCGGACTTAGGATTGGGTCTGGAATTACACTTATGTTTAGGTATGAGCGATTTAAACTTCCCCTTCCGAACGGATTGCCGCCTTAGAAGTGTAGCCTTCTCCACCAAAGAATTTCGACGTGTGTTTCGCTTTATTTTCTGTGTACGCTGCATAGTTAATCCATGGTTAGTATAAACTGTATTGCTCATAACTCTTAATATCCATATCGACAAAATGGAACTTACATATTAATATTAGTTCTCATTTTTATAGGACAGTTTATGCGATCACCCTTTACGCACATTGTACTAATAGCTCTTGCTGTCTGCTTTGCAGCACTCTCACTCTATGATGTAAAGTATATCGATGGGGACTCTATGTTTCCAACTTTGCGGTCAGACCAGACAATTTTTATATATCGATGGGCTTATGGGGCCAGACTACCTTGGAGCGATGGATATATTATTCGGTGGGGTAGAATTAAACCGCATGAGCTTGTATTCTTCAGAGAACCGGTTTACTCTCTTCCAGTAGTAAAACGCTGTGTGGGAACCGCAGGAACAGCAGTACAGCGGGAGGGAAATATGTTTATTATTGGCAACATACACATTCCTATCAGTGAAATCCATGCAACTGAACTGCTGAATTTAGAAGCGATACCTGAGGGAAAAGTATTTCTCCTCGGGGATAACCGTAAGGTATCTCTGGACTCCCGTTATTATGGGCTTATAGATGTAAGTCGCATAGAGGGGCGGGTACTGGGATATAACTAGGACGGGTAAAGCAATATGTCGAAAGCTACTAGAAGATTCGGAATAGTTATAATCTTGTTTACAGTATTTGTACTTTTACTGGTTGCCCAATACTTTAAGGTAATGGTGCTAGAACCGGATAAACCAGAACCCGAACGCACCATAGAGACTTCCTCTGAACGCGGTCCGATTCTGGACAGAAACGGTCGGATATTAGCAATGCAGACCAGGCTATTCTCCGTTACCGCCTGGGTTCCTAATATAGAAAATCCTGCATATACTGCCGAAACTTTAGCCCCTATTCTTAAACTTGACGCTGAAATGCTTAAACGACGTATCGACCAGAGTCGAGGCTTTTTGTACATCAAACGCAAAGTCTCACCCAGCACCCGTGAAAAAGTAAGAAGACTGATTGCCGACCGTAAACTACCCGGGATTTCCCTGGAACCGGAGTACGGCCGCAACTATCCTGAGCAAGATTTAGCCGCGCATGTATTAGGTTTTGTGGGCACCGACAATGTTGGGCTGGATGGTATCGAGCTTACCTACAATGATACTCTGGCCCCCTCGGCCGATGCCGAGGACAACGCACCCGTAAAATACGGAAACCAACTGTTTCTTACCCTTGATCTTAATATTCAGTATATGGCTGAAGAAGTCGCTCAGAAGACCTATGAGGAATACGATGCAAACTCAGTAATGGTCCTAGTGATGGATGCCCGTAACGGGGAAATTTTAGGCTGGGCCAACTCACCCGATTTCGATCCAAATACCTTTAACCGGACAGACGTTTTTGCTAAGAACAACCGTCCCGTCACCTACGCATACGAACCTGGGTCGGTATTTAAAATCTTCTCAATTGCCTCGCTCTTAGAACTCGGAGCACTGGCACCGGATACCGAATTTTACTGCAACGGCTATTATGAGCGTGAGTTTCCAAACGCCGATACGGTGCACATTAACTGTCTGGGAACCCATGGAACCGTGAATGCGCAGACAATTCTGCAATACTCATGCAACGCCGGTGCTGCCTATGCCTCTGATCTGGTGAGTAAAGAAGAGTTTCACCGTCAAATCACCGAGTTCGGGTTTGGAAGTAAAACGCATCTGCCCTTTCCAGGTGAAACCGGGGGAATATTCAGTGAACCTGAAAGGTGGTCGGGGCGTACCAAACCTACCATTGCTATTGGGCAGGAAATATCCGTTACAGCGCTTCAAATGATTACCGCCGCTACCGCTTTCACCAACCAGGGAATGCTGTTGCAGCCGCATATAGTAAAGAAAATTGTGTCCCCCGATGGGAAAATCATACAGGAAAACAAACGGGAACCGATCCGCCAGGCTGTCCGGCCGGAGGTTGCTGAAGCATCTCTCTTGATGATGGAAACAGTCACCGCCGATGGTGGAACCGCTCACCGGGCAAGAATCGATGGCATTCGGATGTCCGCCAAAACCGGCACCGCCCAGAAAATTGATCCGCGCACCGGGAACTACTCTGAAAACTCATTTGTAGCCTCCACTATGGCGATTTATCCTACCGATGATCCTAGACTGATCACCTATATCGTAATCGACACTCCCCAGGGAGATGAGTTTTATGGTGGAAGGATTGCCGCCCCGATGATCAGGGAGCTGGGTCTAAAGCTAATCCCTTACATGGGGATACCTACCGAGAATGAAGAGGTAATCCGCCATTCGGGGGTTGTAAAACTAAAGCAGCAGCCCCAGGTTGAGATAGGAGCCAGTCTACCCGACCTTCGGGGAATATCCAAACGACGGCTGCTGCCACTGCTCTCCCACGAAGATATTGATGCTATTTTTCGAGGCGAGGGATGGGTTAAATCACAGGATCCTGAGCCAGGTACTCCGGTAACTAAAAACATGCAGTTAATTTTGGAGTTTGAATGAACTTCTTAGAACAGAACCGTAAGCATCTGGTACGCCTGTTTCCCACACTAGATACGGAAATTTTTGACCGGTTTCATCCATCGGAAAAACTATCAATCGGCATATCTGCACAAGGCGCAGCTACCGCACAGCTTGAAGGCCGGTGGATACATTCAAAGCATAATCCATACAGGGAAGCGGCACGTCTGCTTGATTACAACAGTGAACCTCTTACGCCGGCGTGTATCTTTTTCGGTTTTGGCCTTGCTTATCAAATTGAGGAATTTTTCCGCAGGTTTCCCCAGGGTAACGCAATTATCGTTGAGCAGAGCCCCGAACTCTTTCTGAAAGCCCTCACAGCCCGTGACTTTACTTCCCTGTTCAACGAAAAGATTTCTCTGCTCATTGGGCTGGAAGCCGCCGAATTACGTGCAGCTCTTTCGCCACTGATTGGCAGAAACCATACCGTTATTCCTCTGCAAGCCGTTACTCAGACCGCTCCTGATTATTACTCCCTTGCTCACAGCATCGTAGAAGCCGAACGATCACGCAAGAGAGTAAACTCTAGCACTGTAAAGCGTTTCGGTCGCAGATGGATACGAAATCTCGCTCAAAACCTGGACACGATGGGTATGGCTGGAAACCTGAACCAGCTTCGGGATCTCTTTCGGGGAATACCGGCAATGGTCATTGCGGCCGGGCCTACTCTGGATACAGTCCTTCCTGACTTGGAGCAACTGCAGCAACGGATGGTATTAATCGCTACAGACACCTCACTGCGAGCCCTATTGCGCAATGGAGTTACTCCGGATTTTACACTGGTAGTTGACCCTCAATACTGGAACACCCGTCATCTCGACGGTCTGGATTTACAAAGAACCATCCTCATTTCGGAATCCGCTACTCATCCTCGGGTTTTCCAGCACTCTTACCGGGCTGTTTTTTTCAGCGGCTCGGTATTTCCTCTGGGAGGATACCTGGAACCGGGAGATGGGCCGCCCCATAAGCTGGGGGCCGGCGGCTCAGTTACCACTACCGCCTGGGACTTTGCCCGCTATATTGGTGCCCAAGAAATATATTTAAGCGGTTTAGATCTTGGTTTTCCCGAAAAAAGAACCCACTATTGCGGCAGTTTTTTCGAACAGCTGCTGTTTACTCAGTCGAATCGCTTCAGCCCTTATGAGGGGCTTATATTTAACTATCTTCACAGCGGTGAACCCTTCTACCATGAAAACTACGACGGCGGCCTGACCCTAACCGACCGTCGCCTCATTATATATCGTCAGTGGTTTGAAGAACAGATAGCAAAAGACTCGGGCAGCACTTTTACCCTTTCGCCAAAGGGTGTGAAAATACCGGGAATACAATTGGCCACGGTATCCCAACTACTGAAACTCCCCCCCTCTCGCCCGTTAATTGAGCGGCAAATAGACCGCACACTACAATTATATACCCTTCAACAGCAGCAAGACCGTGAAAAAAGAAAAAAGCAGCTGCAGAAAAGAATCAGTTCTCTTATCGATGAGCTGTACCGCCTGAAAAGCATTGCAGAACAGGGCTTACAGGTAATCGCAGAAATTGAGGGCTACGCTGATGATCAATTCAAGCACTCCAAGCTCCAAGAAGCGTTGACTACTCTGGATACTCTGGATCAAAAGCTGCTGCACTCTGCAAGCCGTCATGTAGTCGGATTTCTGATTAACCCTGTGCTTGAGCAGATCCAGGAAGAGCTGTCGTCCAGCCAAAATCTACAAGAGAACCTACAAAGTTCTCAACAGGTTTACCAAAACCTTTTAGATTCGGCGAACTTCCATATAGAGGTATTTAGTAGCAACCAATAGAGGCTGCAAAAACGGTATCGCTCAAAGGTAGCCGCAAAATCCCTTCGCATTTTTTTGTAAAAGTATTAAAGAAAGCCTCCCTATTACCGAAATGATAAATAGGGGCATTAACTAGTTTCGGATGTCGCTGTGCGACAACCGAAACGACGAAAATAGCCGGATACGTCTATTTTCTTATTAGAATAATAGCCTTTTAATTTAATTTAACGGTATGCTTTTTGAAACGTCCAGAAGCATACCGTTTTTTTATTCCCAAGCACTGAAATCTGTGGAGGGGAAGAATAAAAGCGCTACAGAGAACCGGTTACAGCGATGGAAGGGCTCAAATAATAGAGTTCGGATTCCGTATTATACAGACTCATCTTATGCAGATGGGGACTGCCCGCAATATACAGGGTGATACTTTCCTCGGCAACTTCCTTCTGGAAGAGTATCTCATCGACTAATACCAGAACTTTATATTTTAGATAGGAAATTACAACCCCAAGGCTCTGCGGAGGATATGTATCGGTATAGAAAAGCTGCCCCTCAGGGTTAAAAACCGGAAACTCGTTCCAAAACAACTCTCCATTTTTGCCGGACAAGAACCTGCCGCTTTTCAATTCTATCTGTGATTCCACATACTTTGCAGGTATTGCTACCAGTTTATTTTCATATCGTATCACCAGCAGGGAGAGTATTGAAAAGCCCGCCGGCAAGGTCATTATAAAACTGGTCCCAAGCCCAGGGTGAGACGCAACCTCAAGCTTTCCTCCCTCAAATTCTTGTAGTTTTTGGTAAACTAGATCCAAACCGTAGCCGCGGCCGGCACGGGAGTCGGCCTCAGAGAGAGTTGAAAGTCCCGGATACACTAAATATGAAAGCAGCTCGTCATTACTACCGGCTTCTATTCCCGCTTTGCGGGCTTGTTGTTTCAGTCCGTCCTCGTCAATACCGGCCCCGTCATCGGCAACTGTTATCCGGATCTGTTCGTCTTCTTTCTCGGCGGCAATAGTGATCCTTCCCATAGAGGCCTTACCCTTCTGCGCTCGCTCTACTGGTTTCTCAATACCGTGACTCACCGCATTCCGCAGCAAGTGAACTATAATTTCAGATATAAGCTCTGCTGCCCGGCGATCAAGGGTAATATTGCAGCGTTCTAGATGCAGTTCAACCTCTTTGTCCAGAGCACTGGCCAGATCACGAACCAACCTGTAGTGGGGCTGCAGGGCATTATCAAGCTGCACCAGGCTGATACGATGGGTAAATGCTTCAAGATCATCAACTAATCGAGTAAACAGAGAAAGGTGTTCACTCTCTTTACCTAAGCTTGCCGATAGCTCCCGTTTCAGACGATGAGCCCGGATCTTAAGTTCATCTACATAGCCGTTGAGCTCGTCCAGATCACCTCCGTTTATGTGCACCTGCAGCTCATTCGTAAACTCAAGGCTGTCACTTTTCCGAACCTGCTCACCAAGCACACTCTTGTAGTCCAGTGGGGAGATGCTAATTTTTTTTATCTGATCGATATTCACCGCCCGGTATAGTTCACTTTCCGGGAGGTTACCCGTACAGAAGAACATAAGCTGCAGAAAACGCTTCGGGTCCTCGTCCGCGGCTGCTGCGCCAAACTGGGGTTCACTGTGCACCACTTGAACCAGCTGTTCCAGATTGCTCATGATAAGATAGGCTTTGGCATAGGGAAGTTCAGCTTGATCCGAAAGCTCAACATACACCCGAAAAAAGCGCTCCTCTCTTTTTCTTGACTCCCGCAGCAATGATTTCTCAAAGTCACTGAGCATCGGCATAAAGGGTTCCTCATTCCGGGAAGCCTCCAGAACAGTCTCCCTGCTTTGGTCTTTTTTTTGGCCTTTGCTGTGCATACGATGCTGCCGCAATTGGCCCAGCATTTCCTGGACCTTGTCGACACTGGAAAAAAAGGCATCAAATTGACTACGATTCGGCGCCTCAGAATGATCTCGAATAGTCTGTATAGCGCTTTCTATCTGATGAGCTTCAGCTGCAATTTCCGTTTGGTTAAGATAATCAGCTTCAGATTTTAAGGAGTGGGCATTTCGAAACAACTCATCAATGTGATTCGGATCCCTTGGATTCTGCTCAAGAGCCAGAAGACTGCGATTGAGCCCTTTAATGAAGCTCTCACTATCTCTTAGAAAGGAGTTAAACAGAGAGCTTTGATTATCTTTTACCATTACGAGGCTCCTTTCAAATTTGTGAAAACAGAGACAAAGATTTGCTGCGAACTTTGCGGTCTAAAGATTGCATTCCTTTGACGAGTATGCCTACAAATACATTCTTTGTGCCACACATTTCGACAGTTTGAAGTATTGCCAGTTTTACCGCCCGAGAACTACCTTCAAACAGAGCTTCAAGATCTTCAGCGGAGATACTAACCCGCAGACGGCCAATTGCCTCGACAGCAGCAAGGACTACCGCCTCGGAAGGGTCTTGCAAAGCCTTGCGAAGATACACATAGGCTCCTTTTTGTTGAGAAAAACCCAGTCGCTTGGCCGCAAAGGCACGCATACTTGCCGTTTTTCCCTTCAAAAGGAGCTGCCCAATCTCATACACAGAAGTCTTTACCCCCTCTGCAGAAGAGGGTCGTGACGGCCGTAGTGGAGAAGTCCGATATGTACGCCGAACAGTCGAATCGAGGTAACTTCGTTTCTCTTCACGGGCCAAGAGAGTTTTATAGGCCGCCGCCACTTTTCTAAATTGTTCTCCCGTGCTGGGATCTTTGCTCATATCGGGATGGTACTTTTTTGCCAGAACTCGGTAGGCAGATTTTATTTGTCCGGCATCCGCCCCTGCGGGAAGGCCCAATGTACGGTAGTACCTAAGCTCTTCCACATTGAACCTCCTGCTCCTTTAGCAGTTCGTGAATCTCGGCTAAAACCGCCTCCAGCGCAACCTGGTACTGACGCAGAACTTTAACCGGAGATTCAGCATCGGCCCTGCGCGCTGCGGATAGAATTGTATGCACCTCTTTAATAAAAGCGGGAGCAGTATCGGCCGGTACCATTTCGATTAAGGTATCAGTCCGGCGTATCAAATTCTTGAGTTTTTCAAAGTGTTCATCTTCGGATACCATACTTGCAGCATCACTTTCCCGGTCGATCGTAACATTTTTTTCGATACCCGTATCTATATCCCGGGCAACTACCTTTAACAATCCATCAAGGTCAATCTTAAACACTACCTCGATCTTTGCGGCGCCCCTTTCCATCTTTTTGATTCCGGAGAGAAGAAAACGGCCTAGAGAGACGTTTTTTACAGCAGATTGACTCTCTCCCTGGAGGATATGTACGGCAACACTCTGCTGGCCATCGGCTACCGTAGTAAACAACTGTTTTCTTTCTGCCGGAAGGGGAGCGTTCTTCTCTACTACCGGCAAAAACTTTTCACCTTCGATTTCAACTCCTAGGGGTAAGGGAGTGACATCTTTCAGTGAATGAAGCCGGTTCCGTTGGACAGTCGAGTTGGTCGAAAGCATAGAGGCGTAAACCGCTGTTCCAAGAGCCACAACCTCATCGGGGTTCACCTTAGCCTGGGGTCGCACATGAAGGAGCTCATTCATCAAATGAGAGATTAGCGGTATTCTACTGGAACCACCGCTAAAAATGAGGGTATCAATCGCAACTTTTGAATCGTGAACCGCTTCACGGCTCAGGGTAATAGTTTTTTCAATTAACGGATAAATCAGTTTGTTGAACTCTTCCCGCTGCACAGTGTAGTGCAAGTGTATCGGTGTTCTATTTACATCGATAAACGGCAGAGCCACCGCAGCAGTATCCCTTTCGGATAGTTCAATTTTAGCCCTTTCAATCTGATCGAGCAGCTGTTGACGTAAAAAGGCATCCTCAGTCACACTAAAGCCGGCCTGCTGGTTGAAGGGTTCTGAGATACGCTGAAAAAGCAGTTTATCAAAATCAATTCCGCCTAGCTGATTATTCCCGTTGCTTGCCAGGACTTCAAAATTACTGCCGTCACTGGTAAGGACGGTTGCATCAAAGGTACCTCCGCCAATATCATACACTAAAATATTCTTACGCGCATGTATCTGAGATGCGTAGGCCAGGGAAGCAGCGGTGGGCTCGTTGATTATACGATGAACTCTTAATCCTGCTAAACGCCCAGCTTCCTGGGTGGCCTTCCGCTGAAGTTCATTAAAGTAAGCGGGAACAGAAATGACAACATCCCGCAAGTCCTCCCCCATATATGTTTCACAATCACGTCTTACTTTTTTAAGTATCTCCGCACTTATCTCCTGTGGTGTAAATGACCGGTTCCGCAGCTTTATTTCCGTTTTTTGTCCGATAAGACGCTTGATGGAGCTTATTGTCCCCTCGGCATTCACCATAGCCTGATTCTTCGCAGCTTCCCCAACCAAAAGCTCCCCCGATTCAGTTAAAGCTACCACTGAGGGAGTGAGAGTTTTACCACGATCATTGGGAATAATTCGAGGGGTATCATCATCCATAAATGCTGCGGCAGTATTTGTGGTGCCTAGATCAATTCCAATTATTCGGCTCATCGGCGGCCCTCTGTCATTGATATAATTAGTTCTACTTCAGCTACAGTAGAATCTACCCTGGAAGCGATAACATCAAGTGAAATCCCCTGCCGATAGAGTTCGATAACACGCTCTCGTTTTGGTGGTGTCACGGTATCCTGGTGGGAATCATCGTTCTCCGGAAGGGAGCTGTCAGGCTGCATTTCCGTTGAAATGTCAACAGTACGAGCATTTGGCGGGGAGACTTCACTGGCCTCCGGTACTGGCGGTGCTTTCGGCTTCACTATCTGCGCAGGGCGAATCTGATTATAAGTATCAGTACTTTTATTCAGTTTTTCCGAATGTTTTTGAAGCAGAGAAATCCGATGATCAGCCTCTTGAATCATTTCATTCAATGATTTGAGCTGCTGTTCGATCAGTCCAATATTCCTGTCAGCGGTTTGATTCAGATCTACAACCATTCGATCTATCTCGTTTCTTACCTGTTCAGTTATTGCAGTACTCGACTTTTCTTTGTTTATTCTTTTTACCAGTAGTATATATACTATTCCTGCTATAATTATACTGGTTCCGATGCTCACCATGATTGAAGTAATATACATATGTTATCCCGATATATCGATGTTTTTTCCTAAGGCAGGATCCTCGAAATAGTGTTTTTTCCTCTTCTCTTCCGATTGTTCAGACTCTTGTCCTTTGCCTTCTTCATGCTTGAGGCCACCACCTTCGGATTGTTTTTCCCGTATCTGTGTACTTTCCTCCGGTACTTCTTCAGTTTGCCTCACTGATTCAGCATTCTGCCTGGTCTGTTTAGCAAGCTCCGCCCCGCGGAGACCCTGCTGCACCACTGAAGCTTCTTTCAGCACTGCCTGCTGTTTTCCTACCTGATTAATATGAGCAAATAGTACCTGTAAATCAATCGGTTGAAGGGGCATTGTTTGGCCTCGAATAGTCCTCCTCAGGTTGAATGTATTTCGTTACTTTTATATCGTCCTTCTCGTTCACAAAAGTAACTGATTTATATTCGTTTCTTACTTCTAAAGCGGCTTCTTTGATGCTGAGCTTGACTCCACTAAATACGCGTTCAGAAGCCGATATCCGTCCCTTTACCTTCAAGGACGAGAGGTAGTGCTGCAGTTCATCTATCTCTTCCTGCTTCTCTTGCTTCTCCTGTTCGATGGCGGACTTCTTTTCGGTGATCTCTTTAAGATAAGCCAGCTTTTCCTTTGACAGCTTTTTACCACTCTTCTCCTTCAGCTTTTTAATGGTGGTCATATCCTGCATAATCTTATCAAGCTGTTCTTCAATCTCTTCATTTCGAGTGTTAAGATCATATAAGCGCTGTTTGCTGTTTGGATCATAACCGACTTCCAGCACTGTTTCTGAGCCTGCCACGGACCCCAAAGTTTTCGCATGAATCTCTTCGGCCGCCTTCAGATGCCCACCTACAATAGTAGCCCGTTTACCCTGGCAGATAATTCGGTGGTTGGCGCTCACCTTAGAATTGATGATACCGTCGGAGGCAACCACTAGATCGCCTGCTTCAATCCGGGCATTTTCGATGAACTTTGACCACACCCCACGCCCGGCCCGTACAAAGCCCTCGCCTTTACCGGTTATTCCCTGATGTACAATTACATCACCCTCGGCATCCAGTTCGCTCTTCCCGACATTTCCCATTACTTCGATATTTCCGGCCGCCTGGACCTTGAAACCGTCTTCGACATTGCCTTTGACGATTACCGTCCCCAGGAAAATGACATTACCACCGGTCTTTAAGTTTACATCTCCCGGAACTACTAAAATCGGTTCCACACTGATTTTGTTGTTTGCCAGCATCACCTGGCCGTTGATGGACGCCAAGGCAGTCATTCCGTCATCCGAAAGGTGGACGTTCTTGCCTACTTCAAACTTTACATCGTTGCCGTCTTTCGCAGGCAGCAGCTTCCCGGTTACCGTTCGTCCGGGCTGGCCCTCGCCGGGAGGAATTTTCTTTGCTAGGGCCTGACCTTCAACCACATTTTGGATTACATTCGATTCTTTAAAATCTACCCGCCCGTTCTTTTCCTTTAGCTTTATTTTTGAACGATCGGTTTCAAAATTATAAATAATCCGGGCATCACTCCCATTTACCGGGGCGGTTCCCTCTGCTACTAAAACTGTCTCATTGTAGGTAGGAAAGTCCACAAACTTTCGGAGAGGCTCTTCCTTTATTCCAAATACCACACCGTTGGTTTTAAGAAAACCAAGCAGACCGTCAAAATTAGGATCTGCTCCATTTTTAGTAGGCGGTTTGCAGATCATAAACGCCTTCATATCAAAATCGGTAATGTCGACGGTAATAATTGAATCGTTGGCTGGATTGTAATCAAAGTCGCCAATTTTTATATAGCGGTTATCGGCGGCCTTTACAGTTTTCTGGATCATCTGTTTATCATAGCGCTCGATGTCTCGCTCTTTTACCTTGGCATAGACCTGCCTTTCAGTGACGGGAGTTCCGTTCCCAACCGGCGGTATCACCTTTAGGAACACTCCTTCGGGGAAGAGCCGTACAACCGCCTCTCCATCTCTATCTTGATCTTTATCCTCTTCCATACCGGAACCCATTTCAAAAGAGTCTTCAGTCAGTTTAAGCTGGGCCGGATCAATTGCCGGATAAGCTACTATCACACAGTTTGTCCGTCCGATGCCGAAGGTTCCTTTTTTACCGGGTTCGCGAATTTCGTATTCTATCTTTTTTATAGGAAGGGAAAGCTCAATTGCAGCCTGACGCAGGGCTTCATCGAGGTCTTCTCCTTCAACCTGAACCCAGCGGCTCTTGCGGTCTTCTTCTGCCTGGGTCCGCATAAACTCTCTTAGCTTGGCAATTTCTACCACTTCGCCCCCCACGGTAACTAGAAAATCCCCTTTTTAATATTGGTCAGTTTTGAACGCAGACGAATAATTGCCTTTGTATGCAGCTGGCTTATCCGCGATTCAGTGACTTCCAGTACCTTACCAATCTCTTTAAGAGTAAGATCCTCGTAGTAATACAGAACCAGCACTTTTTTTTCTTTCTCAGGAAGCTCATCGATAGCCTGTACAATAACCCGCTTTATTTCTTCTTTCTCTACAATTGTATCAGGATTTAAGCTTTGGGGAGATTCAATGCTGTCGACAATAGAAATACTATCGTTTTCTTCGCTGCTGTACCATACATCGTTCAGCGAAAGAATAGAAGTACCGCTAATCTTCATCATTGTTTTCTGAAAATCGCTCTCCGACATCCCCAGTTCCGCAGCTATCTCTTTATCCGTTGCCGAACGTCCCAAGGATGCCTCCAGACGATGTACGGTATCTTCAATTTCACGTGATTTTTGTCTTACCGACCGGGGCACCCAGTCTATAGACCGGAGCTCATCGAAGATAGCTCCGCGTATACGTGTGACAGCATAGGTTTTAAACTTCACGTGTTTATCCGGATCGTATTTATTGATGGCATCGATCAAACCAAAGACTCCGAACCCTACCAGATCGTCAAAGTCGACGTTATGCGGCATACCTACTGCCACCTTGCCGGCAACATACTTCACCAAGGGTGCGTACTGCTTGACAAACATATCGCGAATTTTGGGATCTTGATTTTTTCTGTACAATTCCCAGAGTTCTTCTTCTGTCTTCTCCTCTAACAGTTTCTCCCCCATACCTTATCCTTCCTGGTCTCTTCCAATAATAGTACGAACCGCCTTGGCAACTGTGGCCGGATCTTGTTCATCCCCCATTATATCTACCGAATCGCTAGAGGAGTACCCCCCTCCCCCATTAGATTCACTTTCTGCGTCTTGAGCAGCAGCTACACTTTCAAATGAGTCGGAAAACTCATCTAAATCGGGCAATGTGTCCACATCAGCTAAGCTTTCGAACTCCTGATAGTCGGTTGAAGCACCGGTTGGCTTCTCAGCCCCCCTGCTCTCAGAGCCGGCAGAGACTTGGGAACTGCTTGCTGTGGTGGCTTCTCTCGGTGGCGCTGAGGAACTTTGATTATCCGCCTCCGAAACCTCCTCTACAAACTGTTCTTCATCTTCCCCGAACTGCTCGGATTCAGATTCGCTTCCAACTGTCGATTCTGCAGTGTCCCCGTAACTGTATTCTTCTCCATCGAGCACAATATTAAGATTATTACCCTGTTGTGCCGGTGTCTCATTTTCTTCAGCCTCACCACTCTCAACCGCAAAGCCTTCTTCTTCCGACTCCTGCTGCTCAAAGAGTTCCGGAACAAAGCGCAGCAGCAGCAGGCTTATCCCGGCGCCGAACAGCCCAAATGCTGCTCCGCCGATTAAAACCCGCAAAAGAAGATCAAAAAATGCGACCCTACCGAACAGTCCTGCAAGCAAAGCAATTACAGCTGCACTGCCGGCACTCCAAAGAATAACTTTTATATTAGGCATATAAGCCTCAGTCCCCCTACATAAAGACTATGAGAATATTCTACGACCGTCAAGTTTTATGTCTTTCCTAACAGTCGTTTCAAAAAGCTGCCGACCCCGCTGCCTTCCTTGTACTCAACGTTTTCCAACCGGCTCACAATATGACGTACGCAAATTGAGGCTTTCCCGTTTGGTTCGGAAGCCATAAAGGGCTTCTGGTGAATTACCGCCGAGCCGACTCCCTGATCCTCATATACGTAGCCCAGGTAATCGAGCTTCAGATTCAGGAACTGACCGGCAATATTGATCACCCTTTCTGCTATTTTACGCCCTTCTGTCACACTTTTCACTCTATTTACTATCAATTTCAGGCCTAAGTCCATATTTTCTATTTCTGTTGCAATAATCTTGATTATACCATACGCATCAGTAATAGCGGTAGGCTCCGGAGTGGTAACAATAATGGCATCATCCGCCGCCGCGATAAACCCCAGTACATTATTCGAAACCCCAGCGCTGGTATCAATAATAATGATATCTGCATTAGACAGAGCGGAGAGCTCTTCGATAAAATGGCCCCGTTCTTCGTCGGTGAGGTTGGCGATTTTGGAAAAACCGGAAGCACCCGCAACTATCTGAATACCGTATTCGGTATCCATCAGGATTTCACTCATCCGCTTTTGCTTGCGGATAAGGTGGTACAGGTTGTACTTCGGAATAATTCCAAGTATCACATTTACATTGGCAAGGCCGAGATCAGCATCCATAACTATTACTTTTTTGCCTAGTTGAGCATAGGCCATGGCCAAGTTGATTGATATGTTGGTTTTCCCTACTCCGCCCTTCCCGCTGGCAATTGCAATAATTCTGGTTTTGTTCTCGGAACCACCCTCTTCCGATTTGCGGTTTTTCATGAGCTCCCGCAACTGTTCAGCCTGATCCGTCATTTTTCACCCCGCTTTGTTTTTGTCATCTCTTTACCCACCCTGTAAAGCTGCTCCTGCTCTGCCGGAGTAACCGCATCATTTCCATCTGTGCCGTCCTCTTCGGAGTGATCTACCTCACCGAATTTCTGTTTTAGCCGATCCACATGAATCGGGAAGCCTTCCAAGGTTTTTAACATGCGTATACGGGTCGCCCGCTGAATATCCTCCGGAACCCGTTGCCCGTCGGCAACATACGAGAGCTGTTTGCCCCTTTCATTCAACACGCTGATTAAATTTCCGATCCGCATTGTCTCATCGAGTTTGGTGAGTACGACAGCCTCATAATTGAAGGGTTCGAACTGCTGCATAATTTCTTTCAGGTCCGAGACCTTTGTAGTGGCACTCACAGCTAGATGGATTTCCGCTTTTCCGCCGCAACCGTCCAATATCTCCCGCATCTTAGCCAGATTCATATAATCCTTTGGACTCTTTCCAATGGTATCAATTAGCACTAAATCGGCATCCTGATCCAGAGCTATCTGATTCTGTAAATCCTGGAAAGATTCTACGCTTGTAAAAGGTACCTGCAGGATTTCCGCATAGGTGCGAATCTGCTGCTTCGCGCCGATTCTATAATTATCTATAGTAATAATCCGCACATCCTTCGATCGCTCACCCTTGCTTCCAAGACTGTGTATAGCTGCCAGTTTGGCAATGGTAGTAGTTTTTCCAACACCCGTCGGCCCTACCAGGATAAGTATGCGCGGTTTCCCCTCACGGTAGGTTTCCTTCACAGGGACGCACTCACCAATCCATTCCAGCACCTGGGATAACACATACTCCGTATCATTCAGTTGTTCATAACTGAGCTCCTGCCGTAGGCGCTCCAGCAAATTCTGAATAAAGTGAAAAGAAAACTCATTCTGTGACAACACTTCGGTTACCTCAGAAAAGACAGAATGATCCTCCTGTACTTTAGGAGGTGTGTAAGATTCAAACTGCTGCTTCAGCGACTGGACTTCCTCAAGAACTTTCTGCAGGGTTTTATCCCCTTTTACGCTATCGAGAATCTTCTGTTTTTCTTCCTGTACCCGGGCTTTCTGCTTACTCGGGGTTTCCTGAGCAATGTAACCGGTCATCTCAACTCCCTCTTTAGAAAACATTCCCATAAACCCTCCCAGTCGTACTGTTCTATGGGTCAGAATTTTCGCCCGTTCTCCGTACTTTCGACGGATTTTTTCCAATACTTCGTGATGACTGGGCGCTTGTTCAGTAAAATACTGCATATCTTATCCTCTTCATGACTGCTGTACCTGGGTATCCAGGACTATCTCTCCCAGACCTTCCGTTGTTATATCCGCGACTACCTCCGGTACTGATAAAACCGCGATATCGGGTATATCACGCTCCAGGCTCTGTCGAACCAACTTTCGGGCAGCCTCGGAGCAGAGCATTACCGGCATATACCCCAACTGTTGTACCTGATGTACTGCATTGGTTGCAGCATTGATCCACGCCCGGTGCTTCTCAGGCTCCAGAGATGCAATCGGTCCCTGAGCCGTTTCGACCCGTGAATCAATGATCTCTTGCTCAAGCTCCGGATTGATAGTCAATACCCGCAACACACGATTCTCATCGGCATACTGAAGACAAATCTGTCGCCCCAGGGCTTGCCGGGCTTTTTCCCCTAAAAAGGTTACGTTGTTGGAAACTGGTGCGTAATCGGCTAAGGTCTCCAGTATGGGCACCATATTACGGATTGAAACCCGTTCCTGCAATAAGCCTTGCAATACTTTCTGCATTTCTCCCAAAGACAATGATTTATTTACATCGTCCACAACCGCCGGGTAGTTATCACGCAGGGTATCCAGAATTGACTTCACTTCCTGACGTCCAAGCATTTCGTGGGCGTGTCTCTTAATGATTTCTGTGAGATGAGTAGCAATAATTGACGGGCTGTCGACAACCGTATAACCTGACCGTTCAGCCTCTTCACGATGGTCTTCATCAATCCACAGGGCCGGCAAACCAAAGGCGGGGTCGGTTGCCTTGTCACCTTCAATTTCCTCGCTTACATCTCCCGGATTGATAGCCAGGTAGAAGCCGGTTTTCAGCTTAGCCCGGCCTACTTCAACTCCCTTTATCTTTACGCTGTATTCGCTTGGTTCCAGACGCATATTATCTATTATTCTTATTCGCGGCACTACTAAGCCAAGTTCCAGGGCGGATTCACGGCGTATACGGGTAATCCGGTCCAGCAGCTCCGCACCTTGGTCTTTATCAACCAGCGGGATCAACCCGTATCCAAGTTCCAAGGAAAGTGGATCCAAGGGCACTATTGGAGATACATCCTGGGGTTCTTCCTCCGGAGTAGCTGCTTCTTCTGCCTCTCTAGCCGTTCTTTGTGCCGCCACCTGCTTACTGGAGAGCCGGTAGGCTAGATATCCAATTAGCAGTGCAAGAGGAACCAAAACCAAAGTAGGAAAGCCAGGTAAAAATGCAAGAAACAGCAGAAAAAATGAGGCAATCCAATAAACCCGCGAGTGCTGGCTGAACTGCTCTGAAACGTCCGAACCAAAGGTTCCATCCGAGATTGCCCTGGTTACTATTAGACCGGTAGCAGTGGAAATAAACAGAGCTGGAAACTGGGTAACCAAACCGTCACCGACGGTTAAGGAGACGTAGGTATTGGCTGCCAGACCGATAGATTCTCCGTGAATGGTAGTTCCGACAATCAGACCTCCGACTATATTTATAGCGGTGATCAAAATACCAACCTTTACGTTTCCCGAAACAAACTTCGAAGCACCATCCATTGCACCGTAGAAGTCAACCTCCCGCTGCAGGTCGTTTTTCTGTCGGGTGGCCTCTTCTTCAGTCAATGAGCCGGAATTGTAGGCGGCTTCAATTGCCATCTGCTTACCGGGCAGTGCATCCAGGGTAAATCGTGCAGCTACCTCCGCAACTCGGGTCGCGCCCTTGGTAATAACAATAAACTGCACCGAGATCAAAATGATAAATATAATAAATCCAATGACAAGCCCTTCGGTTCCCGAAGTACCGACCACAAACGTCGCGAAAGCTTTTACGATCTTACCTTCAAACTCACTGCCTTGAGAGAGAATTAGACGGGTAGAGCTTACATTTAAGGCTAATCCAAACACCGTTGAAAGCAAAAGGAGAGTCGGGAATACTGAGAACTCCAACGCTCGGCGGGTATAGAGAACGATCAATATTACCAGTAAACTGAATACCAGGTTTGAGGCCATCAGTAAATCCAGCATGAATGCCGGAAGGGGTATTAGCATCATAGCTATAACGGCAATTACACCAACCGCAACCATAATATCGCTTCTTCCGTTCAGGAGCGAACCCCGTAATGTGCCGGAAATATCAGCCATTATAATCTCCTTGAATCTGTATACAATACTTCACTTACGATACCTGCTCCTGTGCTTTCATTCGATACACCTCCGACAGTACAATTGCCATAACCTCATAGTACTGTTCCGGAATTTCATCGCCTATTTCCACTTCACTGTAGAGGGCACGGGCCAAGGGCTTATTCTCTATAATTGGCACCTCATTTTCCCGGGCAATCTCTTTAATTCGTTGTGCAATATTGTCCTGTCCCTTTGCAATTACAACGGGCGCATTCATCCGTTCCTGCTTCCACTCAAGTCCAATTGCAAAGTGAGTCGGGTTGGTTACCACTACATCCGCTTCGGGAACATTCTGCATCATGTTCTGATTCAGCATATCCCGCATCCTTTCGCGCAGCCGGCTCCGCACCAGAGGATCACCTTCCATAGTTTTACGTTCCTCTTTCACTTCCTGCTTCGTCATTTTGATTGACTCTCGATGCTGCTTCTTTTGAAACAGATAATCCGGCAATGACAAGAGGAGCAAGGCTATCGCCGCCTCCACTAATATTCGAAAGGCTATTCCAGCCAGATTAATAAAGGAATACTTATACGGTGCGTTCACAAACTGAATAATCAGCTCCAACTCCATTCTTATGTTTATGTACGCGATTATGCCGATTATGATTACCTTGAAAATCGATTTTGAAAAATTAAACAAAGCCTCACCGGAAAAAAATGACTTTTGTAGAAATCGGGGAAAGTTAGGCACAATTTTACTAAAATCGGGGGTAATTGGCTTGGTGCTGAAGAGAAATCCCACCTGCAGCAGATTCGCCAGCAAGGCCGCCGCAAAAGCAATCAGCGCCGGAGGGGCAACCAGCCGGGCATAATAGCTAAAGAAGGCTGGCACAATTTGCGCCTCCCTGGATACATCAAGTTGAGTGGAAAGTTGCAGGAAATAGGCCAACATCTCCTCCATTGTAGCCAGCATTCGCGGGGCCATTATGCCGATTCCAATAATCGGAAACAGCAGCACCAACGAGGAGGTGAACTCCGAGCTCTTGGCCACCTTTCCATCTTCCCTGGCCTTCCTGATCTTCTGTTCAGTCGGCTCCTCAGTCCGGCCTTCATCCTCAGCGGCAAACCACTGAAGGTGAATATTAAAACGGGACTCCTCGCGGGCAGCAAGGAAACGATAATACTCTTCGGCAGCATACCAGCTGCTCATACCGTACCTCCCCGTTCCACATCGGCCAGATAGCGCATTATTTCCAGAAAGCTGGCATCGATTATTCGTGCAAAAGCCTCCATCAACAGAGGCATAGTGATAGTTATCATTAAAAAGGCAATTCCAATTTTCAGGGGAAAACCCAGCATTAGCAGATTCATCTGAGGGGCTGCTTTGGCCAATAGTCCCATCGCAACCGACACCAGCATCAGGGTACCCAGAATCGGAAAAGAGATTATAAGAGCCTGTCTGAAAAGTTCTGTAAGACTATTGAGTATTAAAGTTATTAGTTCATCTCGACTGTTGATAATATCGATAGCCCGCATAACCTGAAAAGAACGCAAAATACCGATCAGAAACAACTTCTGAAAACCATTGGAAATGATAAAAACAAACATCGCAATCATATTCAGAAATTGTCCCATCAGAGGAATCTGTACCTGGGCCATTGGATCGTATACCTGAGAGGCTCCAAAACCCATTTGAAACGAAAAATACTGGCCGGCAACTAAAAAGGCAGCATAAATGACGGTAAGACTGAACCCAAGGCTAATCCCTATTAAGGCTTCTCCGATTAAAAGAAACATGTATTGCACGCCGGTACCCGGCATGGGGTAACCGGCATCAAAAACCCAGGGAAACACCATTATGGCGGCAAACAGACCCAAAGCAACCCGGGCGACACCTGGAATTGCCTGCGAAGAGAGCAAGGGCGCGATACTGAGCATGGCGAAAATACGTGTAAAAATAATGAGTAAAAGTTGGATGTTTTGCGCCATGAGGTCTATATCCACCTCTGTTTAGCCCCCCATCTGTGAGATAAGCCCAAGAAGTCTCAGTGTATACTGCTGCATTGATGAGAGCATCCAGGGACCGAAAAAGGCTACACTCCCCAAAATTGCAATAATCTTGGGTACGAAGGTGAGAGTTTGCTCCTGAATACTGGTGGTAGCCTGAAAGATTGATATCACCAAACCAACTGTAACGGCAATGATCAGCATGGGAGCTGCAACCAGCAGAACCTGAAACACTCCGCTCTGCATAATATTAGCAGCCATTCCTATACTCATATTCTCCTCCTTTGTCTTATCAATTAACTAAAGCTCTGTATAAGCTGCTGAGTAATTAAGCCCCAGCCGTCAACCAGCACGAATAAAATTATCTTAAAGGGAAGGGAAATCATAATGGGCGGCAGCATGATCATTCCCATAGACATCAAGGTAGAAGCAACCACCATATCAATTACAATGAACGGTATAAACAGCAGAATTCCTATCTTGAAGGCAACCGTCAGCTCATGCAGTATGTAGGCCGGTACGAGGACATAGGTAGGGACCTCCGCAAAATTATTCGGCTTAGGCAAGCCGCGCATCCGCATAAACAGTTGAATCATCTCGTGATTATCATTCATCTGGCGGTACATAAAAACCCGCATAGGTGAAATGCCTTCCTCGTACATCTCCTCTATTCCGATTTCTCCCTCGGCAAAAGGCTTAAATGAACTTTGATACACTTCATCAAAGGTTGGCCACATAATAAAAAGTGTCATAAACAAGGCAATCCCCATCAGCACCTGGTTTGGCGGGACTTGCTGTAAAGAAAGGGCGCGACGAATAAAATCCAGCACTATTGCAATTCGCAGAAAGCTAGTTGTAAGAATGAGGATTGAAGGTGAGAGGGTTATGACGGCCAGCAGCAGGAGAATCTGCAAGCTGAGGGCTACTTCTTGATTGTTCTGCGGTTCCTGAACGGTAATATCGATAAAGGGTATATTCAAACCTTGATCTGTCTCAGCTACCGCTTCCTGTCCAAATATGGATCCGACAGCAACTAATTGGATTACAAAGATTATGATTAACAGCAAGATACGCTTGTTCATTCTCCACCTCCGCATCACAGGTTCTTCAATCGTTCGCGCTGCTGCTGCAGAAAGAGCGCACTGCCGTGCATACCCTTACTCTGTGTGCTTTGCGATCCAGCTGAACCGGCGGTTGCAGTTGCAGGGTTTACAGCTGAACCCTGCCCATTAGAGGCTGAGGTAGA
Source organism: Spirochaetia bacterium (assembly GCA_021736475.1). GTDB lineage: Bacteria > Spirochaetota > Spirochaetia > DSM-16054 > Sediminispirochaetaceae > DSBN01. The sequence goes on from JAIPFV010000002.1 coordinate 67,193, forward strand.
GGCTGAGGTTTTTGAGAAAATGCCTTTCAGGGTGTTTTGAAAAGTTTGTGTTCCCGCACTGAGTTGTGACCGGTACATATGGATAGCATCCAGGGTCTCACTTTCCTCTATACGAGAGACCAATTGAACCCCACCTTCAGCAGAACCAACTAGAAATACCTCATTTCCGACTTCAACCAAATGCAGAGAACGATTCCCCTGTAAATTCTGAGTTGAAAGTACATTGATCAGGCTATCCGGCTGGGTGCGTGGATTACCCACCCGCTTCAGCAGAAAAAAGATCCCGTAGATAGCGGCAATGACACCGCCTAAAACCAATACCATGCGTAAAAAGTCCCACACAGTGAAGGTATTGAGACCTTCCTCAAGCTCTACTTGTGGTGATTGTGTGTCTAAAATCGCAAGTTCTTCTTCATTCACCGCCGACGGCCGTGCCGTGTCGGTGCTTTCCTGACCCGCAGCTTCACCATCTGTGCTTTGAGTCGCACCTTGGTCTTCTGCGGCACTTTGTACGGATGTGTTATTTTCTGATCCCGCAGCGGTCTGTGACCACACGGGTAACCCACAAAGAAACAACACTCCGGACAAGGCGATGATAATAAATACGTGTTTCACGTCCCCTCCCAATTATCTGCATCGCTCGCCGTTAATATATGTATATGTTCGGGCTGAAGATTATGTCATACCTTCGACCCTGTCCATCGGAGATACGATCTCGGTGACACGCACTCCGAAGTTTTCATCAATAACTACTACCTCTCCCCGGGCAATAAGTTTATGGTTTACAAGGATATCAACAGGTTCGCCGGCCAGTTTATCCAGCTCGATGATGGTACCCTCGCCCATTCCTAATATATCTTTTATAAGACGACGGGTTCGTCCCAGTTCTACCGTCATCTCCATGTACACATCCATCAACAGGCCAATATTCCCTTGCTCCGAACCGCCCGACTGGGGGTTTAGATTAGGAAATTGAACCGCCTGCACATTTGCTCCGCCTCCGCCCATTCCCTGGGTACCGGCTGCCGACTGACCTCCAAAGGCTGCTTGGCCGCCGCCCCACATCTGGCCGCCTCCCATCTGCTGATTCCCCATTGCCTGCTGCTGCATCATCTGCTGCCCTGCTTGTTGAGGCTGAGCCTGGGGGGCCGCTTGCTGGCCTCCGCCTCCGCTGCCGGCCTGAAGAATCGACTTAACTACCGATAGATCAAACAGCTCTACCAAATTGGTTTCCTGTTCGTCATCTATCTTAAGAGAATAGGTCGCTTTTACCGCCTGACCACTGGGGCCTTGGACATCTGCGGTAGACACGGTTTTAGTACTGCCCGGTGATGTCATTACAGTTGTACCGATCACATCCCCAATACTGGTTGCCGCCGACCCGGCCAGAGTATTTCCTGCCTCTTCCAATGCTGATAAGGCAGCCTCATTCAATTCCACCTCTGTCTGCCCCATCATTTTACCGGCAATGGTGGTAGCAGCTTCATTCGGCAGCAGGTATGAGTGAAAACCACTTAGACCTTCTGAGAAATCTATCTTTATTTCGACCATATTATCGGGCAGGCCTTGGCCGGCACTATCACCCGCAACAAGCTCAATAGATGGTGTGCGTAAAGTTACTGTTTCGCCAATCATACCTGAGAGATTGGAACCTTGGGACTGCACAATCTGCCCTAATATTTGGGCAAACTGCTGCTTTTCCTGTTCCGAGAGCCCTGCATTTCCACCCCCTCCGGATGAGGAAGCTTCCTGACCGCCCAAATCCATGCTGCTTCCCTGTAATAAAGCATCAATTTCATCTTGAGAGAGAGAACCATCACTCATTACTCTTCTCCTTCTTCCGCTACGAGCTCTTCGAACTCGTCTTTAGTAATATCTTCTAGTTTTTCGGTTATCTGCACCGCTACCTTATTTGCCATTATTCCAGGCCGACAGAGAAACTTTTTGCGGTTGCCTATCTTCATTGTCATTGCATCCTTGGTCTGAACATTCGGAAATCGAATTACATCGCCCTGCCGCAGTGCAAGCACATCCCGTACGGTAAGCTGCATGCTACCGACCTCTGCAACCACAGATACCTCAATATTCGAAAGTCGATCTTTCAATATATTCAGGTTCTCCGTTGTCGCCCCGCTTCGCACCGACGAGTACATATACTGAGCCGACAGTTTTGAGATAATCGGCTCGATGGTCAGGTAGGGAATACAGAAGTTCATCATACCCTCAACTTCCCCGACCTTTGTCTCTAACGTAACCAACACTACCATTTCCGTCGGCGGCACAATCTGCGCAAACTGAGGATTGGTTTCGATTTGTCCCAAACGGGGGCGTAAATCAATTACCTGGCTCCAGGCTTCTCGCAGATTTCCCAATATGCGAACAATAATTCCTTCCATTACCGATTGCTCTATATCGGTAAGGTCACGATTCACTTTGGTACCTTCTCCTTGACCTCCGAAAAGGCGGTCAATAACTGAAAAGGTAATGGCAGGATCTATTTCCAAAATGGCTGAACCCTTAAGAGGATCCATATTTATAATTCCGAGGGTGGTTGGATTCGGTATTGATCGTATAAACTCCTCATAAGTTAACTGATCTACCGAAGCCACATGCACATGCACCATACTCCGCAGCTGAGCGGAAAGCGCGGTGGTTGTAAGCCGTGCAAAAGTTTCGTGCATAATTGATACGGTTCGGATTTGCTCTTTAGAAAATTTGTCGGGACGTTTAAAATCATAGATCTTGATCTTACGTTGATCCTGTGCAGCCGGTGCTGAGGCTTCACTCTCTATTTCACCGGTGGATATTGCCGTGAGTAGTTGATCTATTTCATCCTGCGACAGAACTTCATTCATACCGTTCTCATCCTCACCCTCTTTCTCTATTAAAACTCTATCACGTTGAACTGCAGAAACACTATATCCTCGATACCTTTACTGTTCATTATACGATTGATCTGTTCTTCCAGTTCAGCCTTAATTTCATCCTCATACTGCGGCGCTAACTCACTGGCAGTTCGCCTTGAAAAATAGCGGCGCATCATATCAATAATTTGCTCCCGCCGTGCAATTAATTCAGTTTGAATCTTTTTGCTTTCACTCTCATAACCCAATTTCGGATCGACTATTACCGTATACGGATTCTCATCGGATGTCCGAGTCCGTATTTCCGGAATATCATACCATGAGAGAATCTCCACCGAGCCTTGATACTCCTCGGAAGCAGACGGATACGCTGCGCTTTGGGGGCCTTGATTCATGAGGCTTACAGTAATTACCACTACCGTTACGATAAAGATAATTGCCGCCAAACCCAGGGCAACCCACTTGAGTATTTTAAGTACAAATGCGGGTATTAATCGTCTACTTCCCCCCGCTTCTTCTTCTGCTGCTCCCCCGGCAACCTCTTCTTCCGAAAAGACCTCTTCATCTCCCATACTCAGCTCCTGTAGTATCAGTAAAATTCTATCAAAAGAATCAGTTTATTGCAAACTATAAATGTCCCTCCGACAGTACAATAATATCCACCCGTCGGTTATAAGACCGTCCCTCTTCCGTCTCTTCGGAGGCGATAGGAACCGTGTCGGCAAAACCGGCCACTTGGAATTTCTCTTCAGATACACCAAAATCCACTAAATAGTGGAGTACGTTGGTAGCCCGGGCGGTGGATAGTTCCCAGTTAGTACGCCATTCCCCCCGTGGGTCAGTTGGCGTTGAATCGGTATGTCCTTCAATTCGGAACTTATGGTCCTCCATCGATATAAGCAGGTTAGAAACCCGCTCAAGTACATCCCGACTCTCCTCTATCCGCACCTCGGCACTGGCAGGTTCAAAAAAGGCATCCGCCGCTAAACTGATGACCAGTCCGCGCTCATCCTCCTTCACCTGAACCTTCTTGGTTTTGATCTCCGGTTGAAACATGCTTATCGCCTTCTTGCGTGCTTCATCCAAAGCCCGACCCTTCTGTGCTGAAGGCAAGGACATAACCGTATTTCCCATATCCGCAAGCTGACCGGTTGCCTGTAAAGTTGTGCCTCCGGAGCGCAAGCCCAATCCATTAAACGCCGCCAGTATCAGTTGGATTTTAGCTCCGTCCACTGTGGCGGTTGTATACATCATTACAAAAAAGGTGAGCAGCAGAGTTACCATGTCGCCGTAAGTGGTCATCCACTCCGGCGCGCCCTCGGGAGGACATTTTTTCCGTCTGCGTCGTTCAGCCATCACTCACCCATCAAAACTTCCAGCATCTCTCTTCTTCGATTTGGATCGAGGAAGGATACCAGCTTGTATTTGAGAATATTCGGGTTATCTCCCGCTTGTATCGAGAGTATTCCCTCGATCATTATCTCCCTCAGCAGCTGCTCCTCTTTATGTCGATCTTCCAACTTACCCTTAATCGGGATAAGCACCAAGTTTGCAAAAATTGAACCGTACATAGTGGTTATCAATGCCAGAGCCATACCGGAGCCAATTGCATCGGGGTCATCCAGGTTGGCAAGCATTGCAATCAGCCCCGCCAAAGTTCCTATCATTCCAAAAGCCGGGGCCAATTTTCCCCAATCATCAAAAATCTTTATCCCCGTCTCATGCCTGGCTGTCAACTGATCGAGATCATTAAACAGAACTGTTTTAATGATTTCCGGATCGGTTCCATCAACAACCAGCTGGATGCCGTTCTTCAAAAAATCGTCCTGAACCTCTTCAACATCATCTTCAAGTGCCAGTAGTCCTTCACGGCGAGCTCTCTCAGAAAAATTTACCAAAGTAGTGATAGTACGCTCCAGCTCATAATTGGGAACCCGCAGTACAATATTAAAATAACGCACAATTCCCAACACCCGTGCAAGCGGATTACCTACCATGAGCGCTCCAAAAGAGCCGCCGATTACCATTAGTACAGAAGGGACATTGATATATACGCCTAAACCACTTCCGCCGAGTACCATCGACATCAGGATCATCGTAAATCCGAGTCCAAGTCCTGCTAAGGTGGAAATATCCATTCTTTACTCCTCGTTTTTAAAGGCGCCTATCAGCCGTCTGTATTCGATTATACTATCAAAAATCGACTGATAGTCCTCCTTCACTACCAGTCGCTTACCGGAGAGCATCACAAGTGTAGTATCGGGGTTTAATTCAATATGCTCAATCTGGTGCGGATTTACATAATACACCCGCCCGTTTAACTGGGTAACCTTAATCATTCAACTACTATCCTGCTCTCCGTCATTTTATATTAACTACCTTTTCAATGTAAGTAGTTCTTGGAGCATCTGATCCGAAGTGGTGATGCTCTTCGAATTGGCTTGAAAACCTCTTTGAGTCACAATCATATCGGTAAACTGTTCAGCCAAATCTACATTACTCATTTCCAGAGCCCCGGCAATTACTTTTCCCTTACCGGCAACTCCCGACTCACCTATACGCGCTTCGCCCGAGTTGTTCGATACAACGTAGGTGTTTTCACCCGCTTTTTCAAGGCCACCAGGGTTGGTAAAAGTTGATAGTGCGATTTGCCCCAACATCCGGTTGGTGCCATTGGAGTATACACCCGTGATAATTCCGGACTGATCGATTTTGTAGTTTTCCAGATACCCCATCGGATACCCGTCTTGACGAAAAGCCTTAGTAGAACTTTTTTCAGCGAACTGGGTCATACTGTCGACAACGCTGCCGATCTCGCCCAGGGTCAGCTGAAAGTTCTGACGCACCTGCTCACCCTCTTCCGGAGCTGCCTCCAGCACATCAAAGCCTACGTTCACCTGCAATTCGCCCTCTTCAACTACATCGCCCTGTGCATCCGTGACCGACTGAATAGTACCCAGGTTGTCGAACTCAACTATAAACGTATTGGTGTTGTTATTTTGGGCCCCTACATCCGTCAGAGTATTGGTGGGAGTTTCCGAGTCAGGGTCTACAGTAACCTCTCCCTGCCACTGGTTCTGGGTTCCCGGTACGCGGGTATAGTTAACTCTCAGGGTATGGGTGTTCCCAAAACTATCATAGATAGTCTTATCAATACTCCAGGTGCCTTCTTGGGTTTCGCCCGCGGTCGCGCCGGCCGGGATCAGCGGGGTACGCTTGTCCAGGTTGGAAGCCAGTTCGACTTCAGTGGTAGCCCCTGCCGGATCCTTACTTCCTACCGGAATAATCAGGTCTTCTACATCTGCGGCGGTATTTATATAGTTTTCTCCGTCAATAGTTTCCGCGTTCCATCCCTGGACCCGCATACCATTGGCCGGATTCACCAGATTGCCGTTTTCATCCAAACCGAACGAGCCTGCACGGGTATGGAATTGCTTATTCCCAGCCCGCATTACGAAGAATCCATCCCCCTGTACGGCTACGTCACTCATTACACCGGTAGTCTTCATTGAGCCCTGCGTATGAATAGTATCGATAGATGCAATATTCATTCCCAGCCCTACCTGTTTGGGGTTTACACCTCCAACCTCATCGGTCGGACGGGCTGCCCCCGACATGGTTTGAGACAGCATATCCTGAAACTCTACCCGACCTTTCTTAAAACCGGTGGTGTTCACATTTGCTATGTTATTACCAATCACATCCATACGTGTTTGGTGATTTTGCAGACCGGATACACCGGCATAGAGAGAACGCATCATTCTGCTGCCTCCTTGGTTTTCACTGTTTCAACTACCGAATAATCGTAATAACGGCCATTCACTTTTATCTGCGGGTTCTCCGTTCCGGACACTGCCTCAACTGTGCCATACACACGCTGATTGCCGTCCAGGATTTCAACCTGCTTATCGAGCAGGTTCAACGCATTTCCACGATTCACTATTCCACTTATTTTAGAAAACTCCTGGCCCAGATTAGTCATCTGCTCAAGTGACGAGAATTGAGCCATCTGCGAGATAAACTGCTTATCGTCCATCGGTTTTGTAGGATCCTGATGCTGCAGCTGGGTAATCAACAGCTGGAGAAAATCGTCTTTTCCCAGCTCCTGACTCAGTCCGTCTCCCTGTTTTAGACTCTTGTTGGATGCATCTACCTGCATCGCTACTTTACTGCTTTCCGCACCGGATAACATTGATGTAAAATCCATCTATAGCTCCTTATTTACGCCATCACGTCGATCAGCCGCAGTTCACCGCTGCTGTCATTCGCCGGTAACCCTTGCTCATCAAGGGCCCGTACCTGAGAGGCGGGAGACAACTGCGGTCCATGGGACCGGTTGCGCTCACGCTGTTCACTGCCCTGATCTCCAACCGAGACATTCAAAGCTGCATTTTCAAAGCCGTGCTCTTTGAATGCTCGATACAACTGCTGCATATTCTGATCGAACGCTTCCTTTACATTACTATTCTCGACAAAAATCTTCCCAGCTATATTATTATTCTCCATGGTAATTCGGATTCTTACTTGACCGAGATTATCCGGTTTCAGATCCAGCTTGATTTCTCCAGAGCCGTTCTCCCGAATCAAAATGGAACTGCGTTTGACAATATCCTTGTTCAGGTGATCCTGAAGTTGCTGCATCAACTCATTGCGGATACCGTTGCCGGAGCCCTTTGCAGACGCGGCTGAGAAAGATTGTCCCGTATCTCCTCGCAGATTAACCTGCATCACCTGCACGGAGTCACCATTTTCGTTGTTGCCGCGGCTTTCGTTTCCCGAACTGAAGAGTTTGAATTCGGAGTTTTGCTGCCGGCTCTCGGAGCCGCTTGGGTTGCCGCTATTATTGCGGACAGATGCCCCGCGCTTATCAATTACCGTCAGTTTCGGTCTGCCTTCACTTTCTCCGGTACGGCGGCTGTTCGGGTCATTCGTCCCGCGGTTTTCGCGTTTTTCATCACCCCCTGGCTGTGAAGCCCCTGCCTGTGAAGAGAGTTTCTTTGCGGTACCCTCGCTGTCTGTGGCACTTGCACTTTTTTCGGCGGCTTCACCGCTTTGAGAACCCTCTAGGACAGCTGCAGTCGATTGCAGTTCCTTTTCACCGGAAGAGTTTTGGTTCATAGTCGCTTGGGCTGCTGCCTCCGCACTCCGCTCAGCTTCTTTTAATTTAGCTTTCTGTGCAGCCTTATTCTGTTCAGTTTTATTCTGTTCATCCGTAACCCGGCTCTGCTCCGATTGGACACGTGTTTCGGTAAGGCCCTCATCTTTAGCCTTTGTTCTTTTTTTCCCCGAAACCACTGTGGCCGATTCCTGAGACCCGTCGCCACTCTTTGTTGTATCAATCTGTACAGTTTCGGATGTTTGATGCTCCGAAGCAGCTTTTTCACCGGCGGCAGGAGTCTTTTGATTTGATTCAGATTGCCTCTTCTCGATTTTGTCCGTGTTTCCTGCGGCCTT
>JAIPFV010000142.1 GCA_021736475.1 Spirochaetia bacterium
CCCTGTGAATACTTCATTTAGTTTTGCCCTCCTAGTGGCGAAAACTATCTTGACACAGAGAGCCGGGCGGCCGCCCGCGTCCTCCGCTACCCCCTCTGCTGGTATACGGTATAAGACTTTAGTTTTGTTATAGGTTCTGAGAGATTGAAGTAGAGCGGTGCTTCGGCCTTACCCGAACACATCGGCGAGTTTTAGCTGAAACCCTTCGACGACGCTGCTTGTAAAGGTGTCTTCCGGTCCGTAGACCGCCGGCTTACTGTAGCTGCCGCCAGTCTCGCTGCCGCCGGCGGCAATGCCGCTTAGGCTATACACGGACAGGGTCTGATTTGCCGGGTCGATTATCCAGTATTCCTTTACTCCGAATCGCTCGTACAGTGCAAGCTTTTCGCGCTGGTCTTTCACTGAGGTATACGGTGAGAGAACTTCCGCCGCGATGTCCGGGGCTGCCACCGCGCCGGCATCGTCGAGCTTTTCTTCGGAACAGAACACCGAGACGTCGGGTTGTACCACATTGATAATCTCGTCGTCGGCAGCGTCTTTTCCCGCCGCGAGACGGACATCGAAGGGGGCAACATACACATCGCAGGGTTTGTCCTGCAGGAACTGATATAGTTCACCGAGAATTGTTCCCACAATTCCCTGGTGCCTGCGGTTCGGTGCAGGGCTCATATCGTAGGCCGCTCCATCGATCAGTTCCCAGCGCTCCCCATCGGGCCACAGCTTATAGTCGGCGTAGGTAAAAGCTCTCTCTTCTTTTCGTATTGGTATCCCCATCTTCTTCATACCTCCCCATTATACTATAGATAACAGGGAAAACGGAAACGCTGATTCAGAATTCCGGGAGAATTGCAAAAAATTGTTGTTCCCGAGGCTGTTCTTTCAATTTGATACATATTTCGATTATAGTCGAAATTTTTAGAAGTGTCAGTTTATATTTCTGTTATAGTCGAAACTGCAACCGGAAGGTAAGCCGGATAGTGCGGTGCTTCCTTTATTACATTGGAAGTTTGGCCGGACTATTCACCGGAAGTAGTTCAGAACTAATATCAGTAAGCCAATGGCGGTGAAGCCTATACCGATGATCCACTGGCTAAAGGATGTGCGTTTTTCCATGTGGTCGAAGCGTTCGTTCATCAACTCGCGCTGTGCCTCAAAACGTTTGTCCATCAACTCGCGTTGCGCCTCGAAGCGTTCGTCCATTTTACTGAAGCGATCGTCCATCCTTCCAAAGCGTTCGTCCATCAACTCGCGCTGAGCCTCGAAGCGCTCGTCGACTTTCTGAAAGCGTTCCTCCATCACCTCGCGGAGGTTTTTAAGCTCGTCCTCGACCCGTACCACTCGCTCTACAAGATCGAGCTCGCGCCTGCGGAGGGCCAAAGCTTCATCTTCTATTTTGCTTCCCTCGGACTTCTCGCTGTCAGCGCTCTCCACCGCTCCAGCCCCGAGATTCGCTCCACTCTCGGCAATCCATTCCTTCAAGTGAGATTTAACGTATTCGCCAATTATTTTGAACTCTCTCTCTCGCCAAGTTCCATCTTTGCCTCTCTGCTTTTAAAATAGCCGAGAAAAATTAAAGCTCAAGTTATTTGCAACAAAAGTCAACTGTCCACTGCTGCTATGGTGGTCAGTGGGATTAGTTGCTTAAAATTGGCGATATTTCTCCTGTGAAGGTATTTTTACCTCTTCAGTCGGGCTTAACAGCTTTTGCAGGTCGAGTTCAAAGTCCGGCGGCATTTTGTAAGGCTCTCTGTCGTTAATCTCTCACCACAAGCCGGATCTACAAAGGGGCAGAGCACCAATCTTCGACAAAGCCGTGGTATAATGGAGTGCATTTTTCAAAAAGTGCATTCTAAAATATGAGGGGTGGGACCATGCAGACAGAAGTTAGCCAGGAGATGGAGTTGCTGCGTGAGGACGGACGGATTGTGCGCGAGGGCTTTGCGCGGCGGCCGGTGTGGCGGTATCGGCGCGGGGGGGTCCGGGCGCCGTGGTGGCGGATCAAGGAGTGGGATTATTATGCGGTGATCGACCAGGCGCGCGGGGTCGGCGTTACCATTACCTTTAGCGACCTGGGCTATGCAGGGCTGATAGCGCTCTGTTTTGTGGATGTGAAGCACGGACTGTTCCGGCAAGTTGATACCCTCAAGCCGCTGACCCGTGGAAAGTTGGGGCTGGCCGAGGATGTGGATGCGCCGCACGTGCTGGAGTATGTCGACAAGACCCTGAGTGTGCGGCTTGAGCGGACCGGCAATGAGCGTCGGCTGGCGTTTTCGGATGCAGGCGGTTCGGCGGGCTCGGGCGGAAAGGCAGGCGCGGGTGCCCGGCTGGAGGGCGAGATTGTGCTGCATCAGCCGCCGGAGCAGGAGCGGATAGCCATTGCTACCAGCTGGGCTAAGAAGCGCACTGCCTTTTACTACAACCAGAAGATCAACTGCATGCCTGCGCAGGGCTGGATGCGGGCCGAGGGGGATGAGTACCGCTTTTCACCGGAGACAAGCTTTGGGGTTCTGGACTGGGGGCGCGGCCGCTGGACCTACCGCAACCGCTGGTACTGGGCCTCGGCCTCGGGGCTGGTGGACGGTGTGCCCTTTGGGTTTAACCTGGGCTACGGCTTTACCGACCGCAGCCCAGCCAGCGAGAACATGCTGTTTTACGGCGGGGACATCGTTCAGAGGCAGACGAGTGAGGAGGACCGGGATAAGGTGCGGCCCCAATCGAATCTAAGGGCCCACAAGCTGGAAGACGTGCGCTTTGAGTTTGATGCCGATGATTACTTGAAGCCCTGGAAGGTACATTCAAGCGACGGACGACTGGAAATGATCTTTGAACCGACGGTGAATCGGGCGGGCCGCTTTAATCTGCTGTTGATAGAGTCGGACCAGAACCAGGTGTTCGGTTATTATAGGGGCCGGGCAGTGCTGGACGACGGACGGACCCTGGAGTTCAGCGGCCTGGCGGGCTTTGCCGAGGAGGTTTTTAATAGGTGGTAGAGTGGGTATAATCTGGAAATGCTGAAAGAGAAAAAGCCGAAGGAATTTGATAAAATATGCCTGACCGAGACTCTGCATCTGGAGGGTAAGCCGGAAGATAAACGGGGGGACACCTTGGACCAGCCGGATATTGCGGTGAAGCCTATCCCAATGATCCACTGGCTAAAGGAGGTGCGTTTTTCCATGTGGTTGAAGCGTTCGTTCATTTTGCTGAAGCGTTGATTAATTTTACTAAAGCTCTCTTCCATCAACTCGCGGAGGTTTTAAGCTCGTCCTCGACCCGTACAACTCGCTCAATAAGATCGAGTTCGCGCCGGCGGATAGCGAAAGCCTCCTCTTTCGGATTAGTTTCTTCCGGACTCTGTTCTCCGGCTCAGAGATTCGCTCCACTCTCGGCAATCCATTCCTTCAAGTGAGATTTGATGTATTCTCCAATCTTCTATAAATTGCTCTCTATTTGTATCAAAATGAACTTGTAAGCAGCATTTTTTACTCCTCTCAGATGGTACTGTTTTCATCCGATATTTTTCTGATCATGGCTGTGAGGAGATTCAACAATTGCTTGACGTTTGGAGTATATCGATCGTCCTTTATCAGTTTGCAGTCTCTATCTCATTCTTTCTTTACCGGTATAGATCTCGAGCATCGATGCCGATTTGTCGATTTTTACCTTTCGTACATTTCGGTTTCAATTCACAATTTTCACAACCTTGGCCCATGAACAAAGAAACAGGCACACCATCTTCTCATCTACTTATTTCCTTACTCTTCATTTCTCGTCCAGCTAAGCAAATCAATTGTCCCATCTCATTTTTAATAAACTGTTTTTGAGTGAAGAAATGGTTTTTGTTGTACTTCTTCTGGTAACCACAATCGAGAAGATAATACTCTTTTTCACGCCTCTTGGTTTCAATAAGACCCTCAAAATCACAAAAACCGCTGTCATCCAAAACCCTTTGAAACTGACCATTGGTGTTCTCTTTTGTATGATCGACCAGAGGCAGAATATTTTTCAGCGTTATATCAGTCTCAACGGTGTCTCCATCGCCTTCCTGATGAACGACCTTCTGATTCTGTACGGGATTAGGAATGGACTTGAAGACCCGCAAATTGCGGTGCTAACCTCTTTCATGTATCTCACCATGCCGTTTATGGTGCTGGGAAAACGGCTCATTCCGAGATACGGACTCTCAAAAACCTGAGGCGGGGCATTGTTCTTGCGCTATGTCTCCGGTGCGGTGCTCATATTGGCGTCCTGGATCGGCCGTGTAGCCCCACAATGGATCGTGGTAGGGGTGGTATGGTTCGGAGCCTTCGGTTTTTTCTTTTTTCGAAGTATAGGATTGATCGCCAACTCGGCCTTGACCGGAGAGATCACTACCAGCCAAAATAGGGACCGCTTTATCTCCGACAATTTTATGCGCGCACAGACCGGAAATCTTATATCAATGATCGTGGTGATCCTAATGATTCGCTATTACAGCCAGCTGTGGGGGTATCAGATCCTGATTGGCTCGGATGTCTCGTTGTGATGTACTGAGCCTCTCTGCTGATGAAGGAGCCCGAATCTGTGGGACTTAACATATCTGCCCGCAAGCCTCTCCTCGAGTCGCTACGGATCTCCTTTTCCAAACCCCGATACCGGCAGACTCCCTTCGCCTGATCGGCAGTTCTATCGGCCTGCATGCTGGTGATTCCTTTTTCCATTGTTTTTATAAAAAACGGCTACGGCATTTCCGATGCGGACGCCCTGTTTTTTCACTGATCCTCCTGGTCGGGGGTATCACTGCCGCCCTAATCAATTCGATCTTAAAGTACCGGGTTGGTGCCAGTCTACTTTTACTGATATGGCAGATTACTTTGTGGTGGTGGGCTACTGGATCATGGCGCCCGACACCTTCTTTCCGGTGCCTGTGGCGAATTCGTTTTTTTGGCAGGCTTGTGCAAAACCGGCATAAACGTCGGCGCCAGCCACTACATCTTGGCGACGTTGGAGCCCCAGGACCGGGTGGGTATCTCCATGTTCGTACGGGTGTTCAGTGGCACCACCGCGGGTCTGTCGGGATCGGTGGTGGGCGGCCCGATTCTAACGATATTGAATCAAATGGAGATGAGCTGACTTCTGTTATATCGCAAGTACTTCGTCAACGTAACCATCCTGCTCGTTCCTCTGTATGTTCTTATACTTTGCTTAAAGCGTCTGAAAGAACGGAGGGTTGGAAGCGTACTGACGCTTTTTTCAATGTGGGATCTGCGAGCCCTGTACGTGATGAACCGACTCGAACTCAGCAATGACGCCCAAGATGATGTGGTCTATGTGCAGCGGCTCTGGCAGATTGCCTCCAGCCTCTCCGAATCCACTTTCCACGGGCTCCTCGATTCGCCGCGACTGGCGGCGGTGCGGGTGCATGCCATGCGCACCCTGTGGGAAATCTAATTCGGCAGGCAGACCTCCGAGGTTTTGATCAATGAGGTGAAATGCGGTGAGTTCACTTCGGCTTGGAATGTCGTCGAGATCCTCGGAGAGCATCGCGTGCAGGAGGCGGTGCGGGAGGGGCTCGAGTCGGCGATCCCTTTCTGGTGGGAAAATGCGTGGTTAGTCTTGTGCAGTTAGGGGACTCAGAATCCTATGAGCTTATACGGGAGCTCTTTGCCGGGGCCGACAATCTGGCCCGTAAAACCGATCTTTTGGAAAAAATCTTCCGTACTGAGCTCTACCCTCCGGTGGCGGACGAGCTGCTCAGCGCCGGGGCCACCCTCTGAGGCTGTGAGCGGGAGTTTTACCGCTTTCTCCGGAAGTACAACCGCGATTCGTAGCAGGGTATTTCTATGCTGCAGTCGGATCTGGAGTAACTGATGTACAAAATGAATTACAAGATTGTGAAAGTTCAAAAACTTGTACCTTCAAAGTTAATGAAGGGTATGATCATAGACAAAAATAAACATTTATGGGTTTGATATGTAAAGGATTTTGTGAGCTCACATCCTTATCATCATAATGAAGATTCATTTCACATAAAGTTTTCTGCCTTTCTTATGATTAGTCTAAATATGACCATTACCGGTGGAGTGATTGATTACAACAGCGAATAAGAATCCTATTGCAGAGTTAGATTCTATAATTATAGATAATTTGTATTAATTTGTCACTAATTATATATATAATAACAGAATATATAATGAAAACTGTTATTTTTTTGGAAATTATATTTTAAAAGGTGTATATTTAGATATGTAAAAATTAACTTAAATGAGAGGCGCATTAAATGAAGGGGATCTATATGTGATAACGATGAGGAGAGAGAAATGAAAAAAATAAAGGCTACAGTAGTTATAATGCTCTTAACGTGGAGTCTTTCGAGCTGCGGTATTTTGAATCTGTTTTCTGATACTGATAACAATACTTCGAATCAAGCACCATATCCAGTAAATGGCCCTGAAC